>JBNMQK010000011.1:0-42746 GCA_051278005.1 Oleispira sp.
CAATGATTTGGGTATTAGCAATTCTCTTGCCCCTAATCAGCCCTGTACACGCTTGCAACCAAGCTGTTTAAAAATCCCTAACGGTAATGATGAAGCAGCCGTAGAACTGCCCGATCATTTATTAACGCTAGTGATCGATTTTAATCGCGACTTAGCTCCGGTACAGCGCAGGAATAGCCTAAATAAAAACGTGCTTGCGGGGCGAGAGTTATTTTATAACAGTGGTTGTAATCAGTGCCACAACCCCCGTTATGTCACGCAGAAAAGTGAACAAGCGCCTCATTTATCCGAGCAGGTTATTTGGCCTTATAGCGATTTTTTATTACACGACATGGGGCCGGCATTGGCGGATGGTCGTCCAGATTTTCTGGCCACAGGCAATGAGTGGCGCACGTCACCTCTGTGGGGAATCGGTTTATTATCACAGGTAAATGGCAGCTCGGTATTACTCCACGACGGACGAGCAAGGTCGGTAGAAGAAGCGATTTTATGGCATGGCGGTGAAGCTGAATTAGCAAAATCGCGCTTTATAGAACTGAATAAAATAAACAGGAACCGTCTTATTAAATTTGTTAATTCACTTTAGGTTTAATTCTAATGTATATATGAAGATGAAAATAAAGATGAATATATCCCGTCGATCTTTTACTCGTGGATTACTCAGTATAAGTGCTGCAGCGCCCATACTGAGTCATAGTGCCTTCGATTTAGTCAATAATCAAACCAGTAATGACGAACGGTGGCTATCAGCCCAAGGTCGAAATACAGACACGTATGGCTTAAGTTGGATTAACCCTCAGCAAAAATCCTCTGAGCAAAAGCTGGCTAATTTTCGGGGCCATGGTTTATGTCAAAATCCAGCAAAACCAGAACAAGTCGTGATGTTTTCACGACGACCAGGTACCCATGGCATTCGTTTTAATACTCACACTAATAATATCGATGGCCGCTTTCATAGTCTTGAAGATCACTATATGCAAGGTCATGGCTGCTATAGCGCCGACGGTCAATGGCTTTATTGCACCGAGTCTTCGATCAGTAGTGGTGAAGGAAAAATAACGGTTCGTGATGCAGCAACCCTAAAGCAAGTTAATGAATTCAACAGCCATGGTATTGGTCCGCATGAAATACGTTTAATGCCAGATGGGCATACTCTAGTCGTGGCCAATGGTGGCTTATTAACCCATCCGAATTCTGGTCGGAAAATATTAAACCTAACGACAATGCGGTCAAGTTTGAGTTATATCGATAGCAACAATGGTGAACTTATTAGCGAACATTTTCTGGCCGAACCGAAAGCCAGCATTCGTCATATTGATGTTGCAGCCGATGGTACTGTCGCGGTGGCGTTACAAGTACAACGTGAAGCCATGAGTAATAAAGAACTAACCCCCTTGGCCGCGATTCATAAACCAGGGCAACCGCTTAGAATATTGCAGGCACCTGAAGCGTTAATGGTTAAATTAAATGATTACATGGGAAGCGTTGCCATACATAACGACTCCAGAATCGCGGGTTTTACCAGCCCACGAGGTGATCTTGCGATGTTCTGGCACTTGGACGATCTAAGCTTACAGAGTTACCACGTATTTCATGATGTTTGCGGTTTAGCCCTTAGCCAAGATAATAAATATTTCGTATTATCGAATTCAGCAGGAAAAGTTCGCCAAATTAATACCCGTACACTCAAAGTAGACAAGCAGAAGAGCTTACAGTTTCCCGAAAGAAATTGGGACAATCATATGATTTCTATATCACTTAAACGCACATAAATAATTTCATTAGGTTTTATCCATGACTAAATTTAAAATTCCACCCGCTTCTTTTAAAAAGGTACCCTTCATAACCACAATACTAACGAGTTTATTACTTGCCGCATGCGGGGGTACCGGTTCTTCTTTGAGTACCCATAATACAGAGCTAAACATTGCCGCAATAGAAGCGATTGATCATACCATTATTCCGGCCGCCTATAGATTCCAACAACAAGTAGAAGCGTTGGTCAATCAAAGCGATTTTTTTTGTACGACGGGTCAGATAACCACAGACAATTTGGCCTTGCTGCAAGAGCAATGGACAAAAACAAATTTCGCTTGGTTTCAACTTTTACCTTATCGATTTGGACCAATGATCAATAACGAAGTACTACCGACGTATATTTTTATTGATTATCACCGCCAGCGTGGAGATAACGATTCAGATACCATTCGTAGTAATATTGATACCTTGATTGCTAGCAGTAGTGATGCAAGTTATGCATCGACACTCTCTCAGATTGGGGCAAATAGCCTTGGCTTGTTAGCGTTAGAAGTCACTATTTTTAAAGAGGCGGCTAACCAATCAATAGCACCCAGAGACATCGTTTTTGAATTTCAAAACACACCTAGAAAGTGCCAACTACTAATAGACTTTGGTCAAAAACTATTAGTTCGTGCAGACACTATCCATCAAGGATGGACGAGCAACTATCGTAATACGGGCAAGAGTTATCGCGATCTTTTAGTTAATAATCAACTAGAGGAGGTCTTGGATGATGAAGCGGGTGATTCTGCCATAATAAAAATATTGCTTTCAGTGCAAGAATTTTATGACTATTTAGGCAAACGCAATGTCACCACTAATGTCGCCCAGCTTTCTTCTTCTGTATGGCTTGCTATCGATCACGCCCTACAAAATACCGAAGAGTTATTAGCAGGCGTTGAATCAACTACTCTAAGTTTTGATGCGGTTATGGCAAATAACCGCTTTGAGCAAACCGTGGCGAATGTAAAAGATAACATTCAAATATTGCGATCAGCGCTTGAAGAAAGAAATGCAATTGATATGAAAGCGGCCGCAGCCATATTGGATGGCCACTTTAAACGAGATATTCCCGAAGCTTTAAATATTAATTTAGGCCTAAATTTTAGTGATGGAGATTAATCACAATTAACAGCAGCACGGGCGATCATGATGAATGCCTTGGTTTTAGGCTAAGCACATACAATAGCTCAGTCTAAAATAAATTCATCTGCTGGCCGCATATTTTAGCAAAGCTGGTATTGTATAAAGCCAGTAGACCATCACAAACTGGTGCTAGCTGTTTTTCTACATAATGCTGATAATCAATTTTCAACGCCCCTTCTGCGCTGTTATAAACGTCTAAAGGTTGTGGCCCACTGGTGGTTATTAAATATTGAATCCAACCGCCACGGTCTTGATATAACAGAGGTAAACCTTGCCTTTGTCGCCATAATTCTAATACCGCTGCGGCTTTAGCATGCGGGGGAACATTGCGCTGATACTCACCAAGTGGCTGGCGTAAACGTTTGCGATAGATCAGCTGTTGATTTTTACGTCCTGACATCAGATCAGCCACTTCTGTTTTCATCCATTCTTTAAACGGTTGCTCTGCAAAAACATGTTGGAAAAGCTGTCGTTGAAATTCACGTGCTAGGGGTGTCCAATCACTTCTTACCGCTTCAAGACCTTTGAAAATAGTTTCTGTTGTTAACTCGCCATTTATAAGTGCTTTTTGCACGGTGCCGGCGTAGCGTTTTTTACTGCCGGTTTCAGCACCCCGAATCGAGGGCATAAAGAAACGCTGATAATGGGTTTCGTATTCGATTTCAAGCAGGCTTTGCAACTGATGTTCATGCTGAATAGTTTCTCGCCACCAGCTATTTAAATCGGTACTTAATTGCTTACCGATCGTATCGGCTTGGGCCTGTGTTTTCTTTTCTTTTAGCCACACAAACACCGAATCGGTATCGCCATAAATAACTTCATACCCTTGAGTTTCAATCCATTGCGCTGAACGCTGAATAATATCGTGGCTGCGCTGGGTAATAGAACTCGACAAGCGCATATCAAAAAAGCGACAACCATCGCTGCCCAGTACTCCGTAAAAAGAACTCATAATGATTTTTATGGCCTGAGCAAGATGATGGTTTTTCTCTTGCTTTGCTTGATCGCGCTGCTCCCCCAACATAGTAATCAAATCGGGTAAGCAATGTTTTTCACGATCAAAGCAGCCGCCATTAAAACCCATAATGGAATTGTCTGGCTGCTTTAAGCCTTCTATTAAACCCATCGGATCAATTTTGAAGGTGCGCATGATCGACGGGTACAAACTTTTAAAATCCAAGACTAAAATACTGTCATACAAACCTGGTCGGGAGTCCATCACAAAACCCCCCGGGCTTTTTATGTCACTAAAGCCTTCATTATAATTAGGGGCTACATAACCGTTGCGATGTAATAAAGGAAGATATAGATTTTCAAAGCCGGCAACAGAGCCTCCCATTCGGTCTAATAATAATCCGGTAAGGCTTGAACGCTGGATGGCAAAATCCATTAATTCAGTCTGCTGAAAAATATCCCAAACTAAAATACAATCTTCTAAGTTGTAAGCGGCTAACGCAGGCTTGTCTTGAGCAAACAAATACTCGATTTCGTGGTCATAGCCTTCATAGACGTTAGCTTCGCCAGAAATCAGTTTATTACGATCTAATAATTCTTCGGCTACCGCATCAAGAGCAAAACTGTCAAAGTTATACTGGGCTTGACGTAGCATTTCAATACCATCAATAATGCAACGTCCCGGCACATGAACATAACTTCTGTTCACGCTTCTTTGATCATGGCGCCAACTCACTGCTTGATGATTGCGGCCTAAAATAAAAGGCACGTTAAGCTCATCGCATTTACGTTGAATGAAATCCATATCAAACTGAATAAAGTTCCAGCCAATAATCACATCAGGATCTAAGCGCTGTATTTCTACAAAGAAAACTTTTAACAGCGCCTCTTCATCGACCACGTATTCGCAAAACTCAGCGGCTGGACTATCGGCCGCTCCAATCATCCAAATATAACTCACGGTTTCTCGAAGCCCATTAACGATGGCATCACCATGGCAAGCAATTGAGTAAAGCTGGTCTCTTTTTCCCTCTTTTGGAAACGTAGTTTCGATATCGACCGAAAGTACGGTTAATGCCACAGCAGTAACGGCATCGATACTCGGTTTCATACGCCCTTGCTGGCAGAGTAAATAACCGTCTTTATCTTGCCAGTGCCCTTCAATTATTGCACTACCGCGAATGAAGCGTTCCATTAAAAAGCGATCTGTCGGGCGTAAATCGTATTCCCAAACAGGAATATCCCAATCGTTCAATAAATAGTTAAAACGATAAATGTCTTCTTGGCGTAAATAGCAAGCAATGAGAGGCTGTTGATTAAACGCTTGTAGTTGCACAGTACGCGTCCTCAGGTCAATACCTTCGGCATGCGCCAAACGCAGAGCCTTTTCGATCTCAGCAATAGGAATAAAACAGACCGATGGCTGTTCAATACAGACGCACAAAGGCCCTATAGGACTGGCAAACCAGAATTCTAACTCAGTTGTCTGCGCACCTTCATACCAGCGGCTGGTTAATAAAAAACCTTGTTGACGACTTAAATTCATTAATTACATTCTGTTTTAAGGTCTATACTAAAGCGTGAAAACATCACAACCTAACAAGCTTAAAGGATATAGCCATGAATAGCCCAGTAATCAGTGATGATCCACTGTATCAACTATTGAGAAATGATGATGTAACTGGCTTTAATAAAGCAAGATCTGAAGGGCAGCTCTGTAGTTTAGAGGGATGTGACTTAAGAGGCCTCGATCTGCGTCACTTGATTATTAGTGGCATGAATCTAGAGGATGCCTATTTTCGTGGAGCAGACTTACGCGGCATCGATTTTCGGGGTTGCAACTTAGCGGGTGCTTCATTAGCAAATGCTCAAATTAGTGGCTGTTACTTTCCTGCAGAACTACCGCCGGAAGAAATTCAACTTTCTGTCAGCATGGGAACAAGATTACGTCACACTTTCAACAATAGTTAGGTTTATTGCTTATAAATAAAGTTGTTATCGGTATCTGCTATTAATATATCAAAAATATCGTTACTGGAGTTTTATAGGTACTTTGTTGGCAAACCGCATGATGCCATGGAGGCAATATATGCGCGTATGCAGCAGCTGACTAAAGGTCTGTTGGAAGGTTTTCCTTTAGACCAAGCTCCGATCACTCTTGAAAATGTCGATGATTTTTATCAACACTTTGACACCAACCAATTTTTCTTAATCACCGAGGGCATGATGCACCTTACTCATAAAGGGCAGACCCTCGTTAGCTTTGATGAAAGGAATCTGGTTGGTATTACTCGCGCTCTCAATCTATCCGGCCCAACAAGATAAAACCGAGCATGTTTATACTATCATCAGTGGCGAAGCCGATGTTTTTATCGGTGAAAAGCGCTCTGCGATGGTTATAGCCCATACGATTTGAACAATTATGGCTGTTCCTCAGAACGAATTTTTTAACCTGATTAAGCGCAACCGAAAGTGGCCGTTATATGATAGAGAATATAGCGCGAAAAATTACCGTAATAAATCAACAGATAATCGAACAGAAAAAATCAGACAGCTAAATAAGGCAGGTGACTGAGTGAAATAGAAAATATGATCTAAGCTTAAGTGATCAATTAGCATTACGGATCAAGTAGCTTAATTATGCCTATTTTTCATAATCCTGCCGAACACTCGCGTTTATTACAAAAAATAGCGTCTTTGGAAGCTGAGAAAACCTCGTTATTAGAAGATTTATCCAATAAAGATTCTATTCGTACTGAGAATGATGACTTACATCGTACTGAGAAAGATAAATACGATCTAAAAACCGTGTTATTTTCGAAATATGTTCAATCTCAGGATGTCATCAACGAAATTCGTTCGTCTGTTGCAGACTCTGCCACGGAATCCTCTGCTGAAAGAGATAGCTTGTCACACTCTATGAGCAGCTTTTCAGAAATCAATTCGTTAGTTAAACAATGTACAACAACATTAGGCGGCCTAAATACTCAGATGGGAAGTATTGCGAGTACCGTAGAGCTTCTCTCTAGCACAACCCTTAAAATTGAAACCTTCGTCTCTCAAATTCAAGACATTGCCGCTCAAACCAACCTATTAGCCTTGAACGCGGCTATTGAAGCGGCACGTGCCGGTGAACAAGGTCGTGGGTTTGCCGTAGTGGCCGATGAAGTTAGAACACTGGCAGCTCGCTCTGCCGATGCTTCTGAACAGATCACCAATCTTACAACCACCATTAAAACTCAAACGGAGCTGGCGACCAAGGAGATTGCCAATCATCAAATTGAGACCGAACAAGTGACCGACATATCAAACTCGATAAGCAACGTCTTGGTGAGCATATCCGCGGCGGCTGATAGCATGTTTAATTCCATTAAAAAAACAAGTCACGTCTCATTTCTACAGTCAGTAAAGCTAGATCATGTTGCTTGGAAAACGGATGTTTATAAAAAAATCATAGCGATAGGGCATAAACATCAGAATGATTTCACGACGCATCAGAAATGCCGATTAGGGGTTTGGTATTACGAAGGTGGTCATCCAAATAGTCTTAAATCTTCCAGTAAATACACGAGTTTAGAAGCACCGCATAAAAAAACTCATGAATCTGGCCAGCAAGCGTTAGATTATTTTAAGGTCGGGGATGCTAAGAAAATGCTCGCGTCCCTCGATAATATGGAACAAGCAAGCATTGATACGACACGCTTAATTACCGCACTGGAAAGTCAGTTTTAACACAGATAAAGACGGACTTAACTGAACATCATTCTGATCAGTTAAGTTATTTTCAACGTGTGTTATTTAGCGATAGCTTCCGCCATTGATTGATCAGCAACCTTCTCAAGCCAAACCAAGTCGACATCGTTATGCGCTTCACATATAAACCAAGGTTCACGAGAATCAGGTTCTAGCATAACGCCGTACTTAATTAGATTCATCGCAAACTCGGTATACAGCTCACTATTCGTTTGCTTCCAGTCTCGATAATTGGTGGGAACAAAATCACCAAAGTGAATACCAAACATTGAATCTGGCCCCGCAAAACAGTGTTCAATACCATGTTTAGTGAATACTCGACTCAACACTTGCTGAATGTCGGCACCGGCTTTATTAATGGTTTCGTACGCGTCAGTTTCATTCAATATTGTAAGAGTTGCTTTAGCAGCGCTTAGCGCGATCATATTAGCCGTATAGGTTCCACCATGAGTCACGCCTTTGGTACCGCTACTAATAATATTCATCACATCCGCACGACCGCCAAAGGCGGCTACTGGATAACCATTACCCATCGCTTTTGCGTAAGTGGTTAAATCAGCCTTAATACCATAGAGCTCTTGCGCCCCACCTTTCGCCACACGAAAACCTGTTTTTACTTCGTCCATGATCAACAGCGTGCCACTTGAGTTACACATGTCACGCAATTTTTGCATGTACTCCTGAGTGGAAGCAATGCTGCCGCAGTTACCCATAATAGGTTCTATAACGATGGCTGCGATATCGTCGCCAATACGCGTAAATACTTCATCGATCGCTGCAAAACTATTTAACGGGACTGTTTCTAAATGCTCACGACTGGCTTCTGGAATGCCCACACCAAAAGAGGCGATTTCAGGGGCTTGGCCAGAAGCAGCATCCCAACTTTCAACATCAGACTTCCACATCATCTCATCGTATAAACCGTGGAAGCCCCCTTCTACAACAACAATTTTATTACGGCCAGTAAAACCACGCGCCGTTCGAACAGCCCCGATAACAGCTTCGGTACCAGAGTTGGCAAAACGCATCTTCTCAATACTGGGGCACATCTGCTTAACCAGCTCAATCACTTCAGAATCAAGGTCTGTCGAAAAGCCTGACATCGTACCGCGTTCTGTAATTGCTTTAATCACGTCATTATCGACACGGGGATCACGATAGCCCAAAATAATCGGACCATAAGCCAAGCGGAAATCGACAAACGTCTGGTCATCGGCGTCCGTAATCGTGCAACCTTCACTGGTCTTAACGAACACCGTATTATCTTCCCCCCAATAGCGATAACTATCGGCAACCCCCATAGGCATGTTGGTATGGGACTGCTTCAATAAGCGGTTAGTATTAGGCTTGGCTGGATGGGTCATGTTTCAATTCTGCGTTAATGATTGATGATCATATCTAAATAATGGCGCGCATAATACAGGGCTACAAAAAGCTTTGCATCCGTGATGTCACATTACTGGATAAAAGTGGCCTAATATAAAAGTGAGTGACCTGTCTTACCGACTACCGCATTCGACTCTGACGTTTGCTAGCGTGATTCATGGCTAGCAAGAGTGGCCATCGAACGTGCTACACTCACATTTATTTAATAAGTCATTATTTTCACTTTTATTAGAGTCTTTTGTTAATGGATTTTCTCTGGATTCTTATCGCCTTCCTCTGTGGTTTTGCCGCAAAGCAGATCAATCTTCCCCCGCTAATCGGTTATTTAGCCGCTGGTTTTACTCTTCATGCTTATGGCGTTCAGCCTCATGAAAACTTAGAAACCCTAGCAAATATCGGCATTACATTAATGCTATTTACCATTGGCTTAAAAGTTAATTTTCAAACCTTATTGAAGACGTCTGTTTGGGCAGCTACTAGCTTACATATGATTAGCTGGGTCATCGTAGCAACGTTATTATTGAAAGGCGTTGCACTTATAGGAATCAATTACTTTGTTGATCTAGATTGGTCAGCCCTTGCCCTTATCAGTTTTGCCCTTAGTTTCAGTAGTACCGTCTGTATTGTTAAATTACTGGAAGAAAAAAATGAAATGAAAGCCCGCCACGGTAAGCTCGCGATAGGCATTCTGGTTATGCAAGATATTGTCGCGGTCATGTTCTTGGTCATTGCAACCGGCAAAATGCCTTCTTTGTATGCGTTTGGCCTGCTATTACTTTGGCCTGCCCGACCATTATTAGGCCGAATTTTGAATCATGCAGGTCATGGGGAACTGCTTCCATTAGTGGGTTTCTTTCTCGCGATGGGCGGCTATGAATTGTTTCAATTGCTAAATATGAAGGGCGATTTAGGCGCTCTGGTGGTTGGTTTATTATTAAGCCCACATATCAAGGCAGCCGAACTGGCAAAGACACTATTAAGCTTTAAAGACATCTTTTTAATTGGTTTTTTCTTATCGATTGGCTTTACCGCTTTACCGACTGTCGAGATGATACCTGCACTGGCGGTGGTGAGTTTTATTCTCATCATAAAAGGCGTATTGCTGTTTCACATATTGGCGGCCATTGGCGTTGCTGGTCGCAACATGTTCTTAGGTAGCATGGTATTAACCAACTACAGCGAATTTGGTTTAATCGTTGCAACGCTGTGCGTTCAAAATGGCTGGTTAGATAAAGATTGGTTAGTCATTATTGCCTTGGCAGTGAGTATTTCATTCGTTTTCACCAGTGTTTTTTATGACTATGCCCACACCGCGTATGCTTATGCGAGAAACTGGGTAAAGTACTTTGAGCGCCAACAACCAATACCCCTATACAAGGAGCAAATGAAGAGTGCAGAGGTGTTAATTGTTGGGATGGGGCGTATTGGCCGCAGCTCCTACGACGTATTGCATGCTCAGCTGGATGACAAAGTCTGGGGGGTAGAATCAGATATTGATAAAGTCAGAAGTCACCGTGATGAAGGTCGCCATATTATTTTAGGGGATGCCGAAGATGCCGACTTTTGGGAAACCCGCGAGCTTTGGCACATTAAACTGATCATGCTCGCCATGCCCTCGGTTAGCGACATTAGCGACATCACCAAACAATTAAAATTCTGTGGTTATAAAGGTCATATTGCAGCGATTGCGCGTTACGAAGATGAACGTGAGATGCTACTTGAGCTTGGAGTAGATAACGTATTTAACTATTTCGTCGAAGCCGGTACGGGATTCGCTGAAGAAAGCCTGAATTTATTAAAACAAGATAGACAAGCACACTCCCCGGAAGTAAAAGAGACAACAACATTATGACAACGAATACTATTTGGGTAGACGCTGATGCCTGCCCAAACGCCATTAAAGAAACCTTGTTTAAAGCAGCGAACCGCGTCGAGATGCCGCTTATTTTAGTCGCGAATCATTTTCTTAAAGTGCCACCGTCACCCTGGATCAGTAGTATTCAGGTCGAATCGGGCTTTGATGTAGCCGATGATTATATTGTTGCTAAAGTGAATAAAGATGACCTCGTGATTACTTCAGACATTCCTTTAGCCGCTGAACTCATTGATAAAGGCGCCCAAGTGATTACTGCCCGTGGTGACATTTTTGACAAGACGAATATAAAACAAAAACTTAATATGCGTGATTTTATGGATACGATGCGTAGTTCCGGTGAGCACAGTGGCGGCCAAGCGGCGATGAATGCAAAAGACAAACAAACTTTTGCCAATGCACTGGATCGTTATTTATCGAAATACTGCCAGTAATAAGACCCAAGTCTTAGTGAAATGTTCCCTAGATGAAATAGTGAAATCCAATGCGCGCTCTGTTCAATGACACCTATTCTAAGCTAGTCTGTTGACATACATTTCAGCAGCCGTCATCAGCATAGGATTCAATAATATGAGCAATCCATCAGCATACGTACCACCAACCATTTGGCAACCCGAAGCATCAGGCGGTCAATTCGCCAATATCAATCGCCCAGCCTCTGGGCCGACACACGAGAAAACCTTACCCGCCGGAAAGCACCCATTCCAACTGCATTCTTTAGCAACGCCCAACGGTGTAAAAGTCACCATTATGCTGGAAGAATTATTGGAGAAAGGCATTGATGCCGCAGAGTACGATGCCTACACCATTAACATTATGGAAGGCGATCAGTTTGGCTCTGGCTTTGTTGAGATCAACCCCAACTCCAAAATTCCTGCGTTGATTGATAATTCGGGAGTTGAGTCTGGCGAGCAGCCCATCCGAATTTTTGAATCCGGTGCTATATTGATGCACCTAGCAGAAAAGTTTGATGCCTTTTTGCCGACAGGAGCCGCAAAAACAGAATGTTTATCTTGGCTATTTTGGCAAATGGGCAGTGCGCCATTTTTAGGCGGTGGCTTTGGGCATTTCTATGCTTACGCACCAGAGAAATACGAATACCCTATCAACCGTTATGCTATGGAAGTGAAACGCCAGCTTGATGTGTTAGATAAACAGCTTGCCGATAAACCGTATATTTGTGGCGATGACTATACCATTGCCGATATGGCAATCTGGCCTTGGTATGGGGTATTGGTATTAGGTGGGTTATACAATGCGGCTGAGTTTTTAGACGTTAAATCGTATAAAAACGTAATGCGCTGGGCCGAAAACATCTCACAACGACCCGCGGTTAAGCGCGGCAAAAAAGTGAACTGTACTTGGGGTGCGCCTGAAGATCAATTAGCCGAGCGTCATAGCCATGAGGATTTCACTAGCTAATATTCATATACACTCAATATAAGCTTCTTATAACAGGAGGCTTATATTTATTGAGACCCACCAAACCAAAACACAGGAACTGAATCAAGGGATCAGTGACGTTATTGCAGCGATTAGCTAAATAGATTCTGCAGAAAAGCTGATCACTTCCGCGATCGTTTTCACGCCCAAGTGCAGCATTAATACTCGATCGATGCCCATCGCCACACCGGCACAGTTGGGCAAACCTGCACTATCATCAGCCATCGCTCTTAATAGCTTTTCATCGATTGGACGATCAGTTCCTTTAAGCTCTTTTTCAAAGCGCTGTCTTTGCTCCTGGCTATCGGTTAACTCGTGATAACCATTGGCCAATTCCAAACTGTTGAGATAGACCTCAAAACGCTCGGCAATCACCTGTCCATTATTGTCTTTATTTAATTTGGCTAACGCCGCTTGGCTAGCGGGGTAGTTATAAATAAACACTAGCTGATTTTTCGGTAAGTCTTTTTCTACCCTGTGGCTCATGATCATATCGAGCCAACCATCGCGATTGAGTGCTAAATCCCCTCCCGCCAATTCAATGCCTAATTGCTTGATATCATCATCGCTAGCCGTAAAAGGATCTAACCCTGCGTATTGAAAGACTACTTGCTGGTAAGTCAGAAATAGCGGTGCATTGATTAATTCAATGCTTGAATCAGAAAAAAGCTCATTTAATAAATCAGCGACTTCCTGCATCAGCGCTTGATGATCCATTCCCAAGCGATACCACTCCAACATTGTGAACTCGGGATTATGTCGACTCCCTGATTCCCCTGCACGAAAGACTTTTCCCAGAGTATAAATATCACCGCTGCCCGCACACAATAAACGCTTCATCGAATATTCAGGAGACGTATGCAAATACAGGTAGGGCATAACATGAGAAGCCGGTACCGCGATCGGCTCGATATTCATATCGGCCACCGGGGCATGATTCAAAATGGGCAGCTCAACTTCTAAGGCATCCGTTTCGAAAAAGAAATCACGAATGCTGCGGTTAAGAACAGCACGTGCACGTAATGCAGCCAAAGAGGCGCTGGGTCTCCAATCATCTGACTGAGTCATAAAAATATCTCTTTATTTTTAACATAAAAAAAGGAAGCCTAAGCTTCCTTCTTTTTATAAGTGTCTATGTATTTGACTACTTAGCACGGCTCACATACTCGCCAACACGAGTATCGATGCGTAACATTTCACCGATTTCAATGAATAAGGGTACACGGACCATCGCGCCGGTTTGCAAGAATGCAGGCTTTGAACCACCTTGAGCCGTATCACCTTTAAGACCGGGGTCAGTTTCTGTCACTTCAAGATCGATAAAGTTAGGCGCCGTAATACTTAAAATAGCCCCATTAAACAAGGTTACTTCGTAAACCTGCTGTTCTTTCAACCAGTTTTTGTTTTCGCTAATCGCTTCTTCTGAGGCACCGTGCTGTTCGAACGTGCCGTCGGTCATCATGAAATGCCAAAACTCACCGTCGGTGTAAAGGTATTCCATTTCGACGTCCATGACATCGGCACCTTCTAATTTCTCGCCCGACTTAAAAGTACGTTCCCAGCTGCGACCATTCTTCAGGTTTTTTAACTTAACACGGCTAAAGGCTTGACCCTTACCCGGCTTAACAAATTCGTTCTCTACGATGGCACAAGGATCGCCATCCAGCATTACTTTAAGACCTGATTTGAATTCGCTGGTAGAATAATTAGCCATGTGACCTCGACAAAATATTGATGGGGTTCAGCACACCGGCCCCAGAAAAAAGAGCTATGATAACCGAAACCCCCTTAGTGATCGAATATTTAACCGATATTAATGAAGCCCTAACGTCAGATAACTGGAATAAAGTGCTATCGGGGGCAACAAAAGATGTTAAAAGTTTATTAACTCAGTTGAACATCCCACTGTCTGATCTTACTCAACGCCAACAAGCCTGCTTAGATTTTCCACTTCTGGTGCCTCAGCCTTTTATCAACAAAATGGAAAAAGGCAATGCCAGCGACCCCTTGCTATTACAGGTACTTCCACAACGAGCCGAACTAGAAGTAGTAGACGGCTTTATAAATGATCCGCTGGCGGAAAAACACAGCAATTTACAGAAGGGCCTTATTCACAAGTATCATGGCCGTGTGCTAGTACTATTAAGTACAGGTTGTGCGGTTAATTGCCGTTACTGTTTTCGTCGTCACTTTGCTTATAACGAAAATCGTATTGGTAAGAATGATTGGGAAGGTATTTTGGATTATGTCAACCAAGATACCTCCATTGAAGAGCTCATATTAAGTGGTGGGGACCCCTTGATGTTAAGTGACCAGCAGTTAGAAAAATTTATCAAACAAGCTGAAACTATTCCTCACTTAGAGCGTTTACGTATTCATACCCGCTTGCCGGTGGTTATTCCTCAACGCATCACTGAAAAATTGGTCGAGATTTTACACTCCTCACGTTTCGACTGTGCCATAGTACTGCATATCAACCATAGCCAAGAACTGGACAGTAAACTGACCCATAGCTTGTCAAAGCTAAGAGACGCGAGCATCATTCTGTTGAATCAAGCCGTTTTATTACGCGGAGTGAATGATAGCCTTAAAGCCCAAATGGATTTAAGTAAGGCATTATTTAAAGCCGGTGTATTACCTTACTATCTTCATTTATTAGACAAGGTAAAAGGAGCCCATCACTTTGAGGTGTCTGAACAAGAGGGGCAACAATTACACCAGCAATTACTATTAAAATTGTCAGGATATTTAGTGCCTAAATTAGTGCGAGAAGAGTCGGGTAAAGGGAGTAAAACACCCGTACCACTCCTTAATAACATATCGCAATGCTAGCGGCAAATAATGAAACAGGTTAATCTACTCTGGTTTACAATGCATAAGATAAGATCAGCTATAGTTAAGACTAAAGTCATAGTTTATTTACATTAGTGGGTAATAAGGACGGCATGGAAAGCACCAACACACCGATAAAACTTCACATACCCAACCCTACCCAGCATCAGTTATCTTTTTGCCAGGCGAACGTTGAAGGTATTACACGTTGGACTAAAAATCTTCCCATGGCCAATACTGGGGAAGCAGCAAGGCAATTGTATCAGGCTATTCGTGAATTAAATCAATTGCAGGCAGACCCTTTATTACGCTTTAAGTTGCTTGAAGTAATGCGCCCTTATATTTATTCAATCAGTACTTTACTGGCCAAACATTTTCTACAAACATCGGTATCATTAAATGAACGACAACTTAAAATTGCCAATTTAACCCAATCATTACAGTCGCATTTAGCGACGGGTTATAAATTAGTCGCTGCACATAGCATGGCCACATTATCAAGCAGCGATAAGCCTTCTAAAGTTGTTACAACGTCAATTCATAGAGCCATTACAGATACCACAAACACCATTCTTAGAGCGTTTCAGCTTTATTGTCATCCGCCTGAACGTTCATGGTCTGAAATTAATCAGTTGTTTTTATTGGCAGAAATGAGCCATCTACAAAACTACAAGGTCATCGATACTCAAAACCGATACCTCAGTACCTCTAACATTAGTACTGCTTTTATTCGAGCTCACTTATTAGGTACCGCAAAACCTAATAACTTGCGCCAACAAGATCTAATTCAACTTTATGATGCGACTGAACTTTGGGCGGATCGAGTTAAAATTACGGATTGTGATGATGAGTCAGCACTGTTTATTATTAATTTACATAGAGACTGTGTTGCACAATACCGCCAGCATTTACGTGATGAGCAAAAATCCCTATTCCGTAGTTTAAAGACTGCAGGGCTAGTACAAGAACTAAAATCTTATGCGGCTAACCCTCAGGACTCGAGCAACATTACCGTGCCTGGGAAAATGAGCGATAACTTATTAACTCATTCTATTCAAGCGTGGGGCATTCATTGGCAACGCTCATTTCGTCGTATGCCAAAAAAAGGCACATTACGTCTGTGCATCGGTTTAAGTGCTACCCACTATTATATTGCGGGCAAAAAAGATTTCGAGAAGCTCCAAGCTGAATTGCGTCCAAGGACAATAGATAAGCCCCATCAACATTCTGTCGACACGGGGCATCGTTCTAATACAGATGTTTGGGCAGGTGCATTCGACGTTGACGGTGCTGTTATACCCGAAAACAAAACTATGAACATTGATAGTATTGATTTTATTAGCAAGTATAAAAAAGAAGAAACTCCCGATACAAACATCAAGTACCCGACCCATGAAGTCACCTTGATTAACACCAGTCCAGGTGGATATTGCTTACATTGGGTAGATGAATTGCCTGCCAGTATTCAAGCCGGTGAAATATTGGGCATTCAAGAATCAGGTGTGCGGCACTGGGCTATTGGTGTTATTAGTTGGATTCGTCATTTAGGAAAGTCAGGAACTCAATTGGGCATTGAATTATTAGCGCCTAAAGCTGAATCTGCCGCGGTTCAATTGTTACAAAAAACGGGCAAGAACGGCGATTTCATGCGCTCATTACTGTTACCCGGTATTACAGCAATTGCTCAACCAGCCACTCTTATTTTACCGCGTATGCCATTTCGCACGGGAAATAAAATTGATCTTCTACACTTTGATAGTAACGGACGTCAGCAGCTAACAAAGCGCACTCTATCAACGAATAGTTTTAGTCAATTTCAATTTCGCAGTGCCGGTATCAAACCCAACCCTCAAGCTTTCCCGCAAGGTAACGCTTTTAAGGATGATGACTTTGACTCTCTGTGGAAAAAACTGTGACGATCAACGTTAAGATGCCACAAAGCTTACACGTTTTACCTATTATTTAAATTTACTGATATTATAATCATTATTTACAGTACAAAGAGTCTCATTACATGCATCCTAGTATTAGCCGAGATACACTTCATTTATTGCTATTGACCCACAACCAAAATAACGCAGAAAACCTAGTCAGTTTGTTGCGAAATTCGGGACGAGCAACTCGTGCTCATATGGTTTCCTCGTTAGAGGATTTCAGTACTCAAATTCAAGAAAAAACTTGGGATCTAGTATTGGCTGAACCCAAAGCTCAAGATATAGAACCCAAAGAACTGTTTAAAAAAATAAAACGCCTCGATAAAGACCTCCCCGTTATTATGCTGGCTGAAGATGTTGACCCAATGCAGCTTGAGTTTTATTTAAAACTTGGCGCGTGTGATGTTGTTCCAGAAGATGAAAGTAACTTATTATCGATGGTCATCCAGAGAGAGCTAGCCAACCTTAATAGTCGCAGAACGCTGCGTACAACCCAAGTCAAATTACGTGATGCTGAAAAGCGTTGTCAGGGACTTTTAGAAAGCTCAAATGATGCCATCACTTATCTTCATGATGGTATGCATATCTATGCTAACCAGGCCTATCTTGATTTATTTGGTTACAGTAATGTTGACGATATTGAAGGCATGCCGGTGATGGATATGGTTGCCGGTAGTGACCAAGAAAATCTAAAACAATCGTTGAAAAGCTTCTTAACGACTGGCGGCCATGTTGATTTAAAATATAGCGGTTTAAAAACTGACGGCTCTACATTTCCTCTGACCATGTCATTATCATCCGCTACTTATGCTGATGAATCATGTACTCAAGTTGTTATTCGCGCCAGTTCTAATAATTCAGATATAAAAGCAAAACTCAAAGAAATTAACAGCCGTGATTTACTCACCGGTCTCTATAACAAACCCTATTTTATGGACAGCTTAGAAGCCGCTGTTGATCGCGCCGTGTTAAAAGGCAATGTCAGTGCTGCCATGTACATCAATATTGATAAGTATGGCAAAGTGAAATCACAAGTCGGTATTAATAATACTGATACGGTACTTTGCAGTGTTGCTAACTATTTAAAATCTGCTGTAAACAATAATGATACGCTAGCGCGCCTTGGAGAAGATGTATTTGCCTGGATTAGCCCTAATATTAATGCTGAAGAAGCACTGGCGGCAGCAGAAAAATTTCGCAAGGGTATCGAGCATTTAGTCATCGATGCCAACTCTCGAACCGTAACGATTACTGCCAGCATAGGCGTTGCATTAATTAATGACAGCTGCAGTGATCCCCGTGATATTTTACAGCGCGCTCATCAAGCGTCTGACGCGGTAAGGTATAATCAAGGTCGTAAAAAAGGAAATGGAATCCATCTATTTGTAGCACAAGAAGTGGCCCTTGATAATACGGCAAAGAGTATTGAGAACCAGGTTATAGAAGCTCTAAAAGTAGGATCATTCGACCTACTGTTTCAGCCACTGGTTAATTTAAAAGACAGTGAGCAAGAGCATTACGAGACGTTGATTAGCATGCCACAAAGTGATCGCGAAGAAGTGTGTGCGGGTGATTTCTTAAATGGATCGACCATCAATGATGACCTGAAACGAAAAATAGACCGCTGGGTAATATTACACTCGACTAAACTGCTCAGTGAACATCGCCAGCAACACTCAAAAACACGATTATTTGTTAACTTAAGTGCTGCTTCGTTTATGGATGATACATTGATCAGCTGGATTGGCGTCGCATTAAGTGCCGCTAAACTGGACAGTAATGCCGTTATTTTTCAATTCAATGAAGAAGATGCCACTAAATTTTTAACCCAATCACAAGAATTTACCGCCAAGCTGAAAGCCAATAATTACGAATGCTCTCTTTCTCGTTTCGGCTGCTCATTAAAACCTTTCCAAACGCTTAAACATCTAACCTTAGATTACGTTAAAGTTGATGGGTCTTTTACCCACGAACTCAATAAGCCTGAATCGTTAGCGACCTTAAAAGAAATGTTAGCGGAGTTACACGGACAAGAATTAAAATCCATTGTCCCGCTAGTTGAATCAGCATCTGCCGTTGCTTCTTTATGGCAACTCGGTACCCACTTTATTCAAGGCTATTACGTACAAGCACCTCAGACAGGCATGGTTTATAACTTCTCGGATGATGACGAATAGTCTTCACTGCGCTTTGTACTGACTTACAGAGCTCAATTCTGCTACAATTCTGACAAAATATCCCAACCCTTATTATTGATTAGAGCCGTCTCATTCGGCTCTCGACAACTGAGACATAAAAATGCCCGTATATCGCAGTAAAACTTCCACGGCTGGCCGAAATATGGCTGGCGCTCGTGCACTTTGGCGTGCCACAGGTATGAAAGATGATGATTTCTCTAAGCCAATCATCGCCGTATCAAACAGCTTTACCCAGTTTGTACCGGGCCACGTTCACTTAAAAGACATGGGGCAACTCGTTGCTCGTGAAATCGAAAAAGCGGGCGGTGTTGCCAAAGAATTCAATACCATTGCAGTTGATGATGGCATCGCCATGGGTCACGACGGTATGCTTTATAGCTTGCCAAGCCGTGAGTTGATTGCCGATTCTGTTGAATACATGGTTAATGCTCACTGCGCTGACGCCATCGTATGCATCTCAAACTGCGACAAAATCACACCGGGAATGTTGCTAGCCTCTTTGCGCTTAAACATCCCTGTGATCTTTGTTTCTGGCGGACCAATGGAAGCCGGTAAAACTAAGCTTTCTGAGCATAAGCTAGATCTAGTTGATGCGATGGTGATCGCCGCTGACGATACCGCGAGTGACGAGAAAGTGGCTGAGTATGAGCGCAGTGCTTGCCCTACCTGTGGTTCTTGTTCGGGAATGTTCACTGCAAACTCCATGAACTGTCTAATGGAAGCGCTGGGGCTTGCGCTACCAGGTAACGGTTCTTTGCTCGCAACGCACAGTGATCGTGAACAGCTTTTCTTAAAAGCCGGCCGTCAGATTGTTGAAAACGCTAAGCGTTATTATGAGGAAGATGATTATTCTGTATTGCCACGTTCAATCGCCAACTTTAAAGCGTTTGAAAATGCAATGACCCTCGACATTGTGATGGGGGGTTCGACTAATACCATTCTTCACTTGCTGGCCGCCGCACAAGAAGCTGAGCTAGATTTCGACTTAAAAGACATTGACCGTCTTTCTCGTGAAGTGCCTCAATTGTGTAAAGTAGCGCCGAACTCTCCGCTTTATCACATGGAAGACGTTCACCGCGCGGGTGGCATTATGGCTATTTTGGGCGAGATCGATCGCGCTGGTTTATTGCACAACGAATTGCCAACGGTTCATAGCGCTTCTATGAAAGACGCCCTTGATAAATGGGACATCATGCGTAATCCAACGCCTGAAGTGATTGAGTTTTACAAAGCAGGTCCTGCCGGTATTCCGACACAAACAGCCTTTAGCCAAAGCACTCGCTATCCATCAGTTGACGGCGATCGTGAAAACGGGTGTATCCGTAATCTTGAAAACGCTTATTCGTTGGAAGGTGGCCTAGCCGTTCTTTATGGCAACATTGCTTTAGATGGCTGCGTTGTTAAGACGGCTGGCGTTGATGAGTCTATCCACGTTTTCCACGGTAAAGCGAAGATCTTTGAATCACAAGATAGCGCCGTTGCTGGCATTTTGGCGGATGAAGTGAAAGAAGGCGACATCGTCATCATTCGTTACGAAGGTCCTAAGGGCGGCCCAGGTATGCAAGAAATGCTATACCCAACGTCTTACCTGAAGTCTAAAGGCTTAGGTGCCGCCTGTGCTTTATTAACCGACGGGCGCTTCTCGGGTGGGACTTCGGGTCTATCCATTGGTCACTGCTCTCCAGAAGCTGCTTCTGGCGGTGCGATCGGTTTATTGGAAGAAGGTGATGAGATCATCATTGATATTCCAAACCGTGGCATCAATGTTCAATTAAGTGATGAAGAACTTGCGATTCGCCGTACTGCACGGGATGCAAAAGGCTGGAAGCCTGCTGAAGAACGCCCACGTAAAGTAAGCACCGCATTAAAAATCTACGCTAAGTTTGCGACAAGTGCCGATAAAGGCGCGGTACGTGATCTAAGTTTATTAGATTAATCTTTAGAGAAAACCCATAAAGGCATTTTATTTTTACCTTGAATGCCTTTGTTTGGCCTCCCTTTTAAGGACCTATTATGCCTCGCCATTTCTTGCTCAATCTACTTTTTTTTGCCGTGCTAACCATAACAGGCTGTGCAAATAATTCGCTCACACAAGATGAGCAGCTAGACCGTATTACGCTAGAAAAAACGATTGAATTGACGAGTACCTCTGAGGGAGCAATTGCGACTGCTGAGATCCGATACGAAGCAGCCGTCAAAGCCAACATGTATTTCTATGCTCCTCTTAGCATGCAGCAAGCAGACGATACATTGGCACTAGCGCGAGAGGCAGAAATTAAAGGACTACAAAGTGACAGCATTATTGCCTCTTCTAAAGTAATCTCTTTATTAGACCTTGCGGAGACGAATAAGGAAAACGTTAATACTCTTTTGCTACCATTACTGCAACAGAAGCAAGTTCTTGAAAAGCTCAATAGCCCTAGAGTTTTACCTGCTGAATTCAACAATCAATTAACAGATATTAAAAGCCTAATCAGAAAAATTGAAGATGGCGCTGACCGTATCCCTATTTCTGACGTAGAGTTAACGTTAGTAGGACTAAAGAAACTTGAACTGAACACACTGTTAGAAATTCATTGGCAGCCAGCCAAAAATACGCTGACTAAAGCAAAGAATGAAAATGCTGATGATAATGCACCTGATAGTTTTGCCTTAGCAAAGAAGCTGATTGATGACGCCGAAAGAGATATTCGCACCCAATACTCTGATCGTGCATTAGTTACCAAGAAAGGTCTTGCCGCTTTACGGGCATCACAGCATGCTCTTTATGTGGGTCGTGACGCAGAACAATTATTAAAACTCAATCATCACAACGCGGAAGAAGCCGTGCTAAGGTTTAAATCTTTACTCGATCAAATAGGCGCTACTTTAAAAGCTCCAGACTTTCGTCACATGGCATTAAAGGATCAAGCAACTGCTTTAGCCCAAAGTGCAGAAACTCAAGCAAGCCGATTAATTGCACCTCTTGAAAAGCGCATTGCAGTATTAGAGAAGCAACTCGAAAATCGTGATAAACCTAACTCCGTTACTAAAACGTCGAAACTACCCTCCACTATCGATCAATAATTAACGATAACGAGATCATTCATCACCCATCACTATATTGCGACCCGCTTCTTTTGCTCGGTATAGATACTCATCTGCTTGATTTAATAAAGCATTAATAGTGTCTAATTTAATATTGGTCACTCCCGCACTGAAAGCAAGCCGTACAAATTTATCGTTATTTATATCAATAATTTGTAATGCTAAATGTTGTTTAAAACCATTAATCAAATTCACTACCTTAATATTACTAAGCCCAGGAACGATAATACAAAATTCCTCACCACCGATACGAGCAACAAGAAACCGACCTAATATATTTTCCAGTTCTTGGGAAAAGAACTTAAGTACCTCATCACCCGCTTCATGACCATATTCATCATTCACTGATTTAAAATAATCAATATCAATTGTGACTAATGAAAATTCTGTATTATTTTTTATGGCCTGCTTTAATAGTTTATCTCCTTCCTCACAGAAGTAACGGCGATTATAAAGCGAGGTTAAATAATCTCGATTGGCAAGTTCTTGAATTCTATGCAGCTGTTCTAGTGATTCGATATTATTGGTTATACGACAATAAAACTCTTCTTGTTGAAAAGGT
Source organism: Oleispira sp. (assembly GCA_051278005.1). Lineage (GTDB taxonomy): Bacteria > Pseudomonadota > Gammaproteobacteria > Pseudomonadales > Oceanobacteraceae > Oleispira. The sequence continues at coordinate 22,969 of JBNMQK010000011.1, forward strand.
TTATTAAGAAAATCGTCGGCACCGTTCTTAATAAATTTAATCGATAGCAAGCCACCGTCATCACCTGATAAACCAATAATAATCATGTCAGATTTTTCGTATTGACAACGTATGGCCTGTACCAATTCAAAACCATCCATTTCAGGCATATTGTAATCAGTTATGACCATTTTAATGTTGGGGTGTTTTTTAAGCTGCACCAGTGCTTCAAGACCATTCTCAGCCTCTAACACCTGGTACTTATGCGCCACTAATAAGCGAGTAATATGTTTGCGATCGGGCTTAGAATCCTCAACAACTAAAACTTGAATCGCTTGATTCTTGTATAAACGATTAATCATGTTGATCGCATATCGATACGAGTAGCGATTCTCTTTTACGACATAATCGACGACACCTTGTTTAACCAATGCTTCACGTCGTACTTCGTCATAACTTCCGGTTAAAACGATCACTGGAAAATGTTCCGTCAGTAAAAAATCGACCATTTCTCCATTAGGGGCATCCGGTAATGCTAGATCAATGATGCCAGCAAAAAGCTCATCTTTATGCTCTTCATAGATTACCTGTGCCTGGGCCATGGACGTTGCAAATATAGGCTCCAGTTGCAGTGATTGTTTCGCTAAATGTTTAAGAACTTTCAAAATAACTGAACTATCTTCAACAATGAGGACTTTATTTTTCATAGGGTTTCTAACCAATACTTTCAGCAGACCATTAATTTAAGTATAGGTCAGCGGAGAGTATTTGAAGGTAAGAATTGTCAGTGAGCAAAATATTAAGGCATTAGCCATTTATTAGGGCTTTGACCTTGCCTTCTATCATTGAACGTATCTCACGAAAACGCTCAGGTTCTTCATGTTTTGGATCAGGGATACCCCAATCTTCACGCTTATCTGCCACAATCATAGGGCACTCATCACCGCAGCCCATAGTAATAGCGTAGTCAAAATGCATACCGTCGAATTCAGATAGTGGCTTTGAATCATGCTGAGATAAATCATAATCTAGCTCAGCCATAAATTCGATCGCTCTAGGGTTTACTTGCCCAGAAGGCTTGCTGCCAGAACTATAGACTTCCAAGATTCCCATACCCTGCATCTTGCCAAACGCTTCTGCCATCTGACTACGACAGGAATTTTCAATACATACAAAGATAACTTTTTTCATCATGTTTTACTCTAACTTAAAAGGTTTGCCTTAAGAGATTTAATTCATCACTTGAGCAACGTACTGCTCAGGTGAGTGACGCTCGTTGGTCGAACAAGGGCCGAGTTCTATTCACTAACGCGACCAATGAAAGCATTACCGGTACTTCAACCAATACACCGACCACCGTGGCTAATGCAGCGCCTGAATGTAAACCAAAAACGCTAATCGCCACAGCAACGGCTAGCTCAAAAAAATTTGATGTGGAAATCATACACGCTGGCGCGGCGATAGAATGAGGCAAACGCCATAAATAAGCCCAGCCATAAGCAATAGCAAAAATTCCATAAGTTTGAATGAGCAATGGAATAGCAATTAAGAAGATAGCCAGTGGCTGTTGAAGAATTGTCTCTGCTTGAAAGCCAAATAATAAGACCACTGTCGCCAATAAACCGATGATAGACAAAGGCTTTAACATACCCACAAAAGCCGCCAGTTTTTGCTCACCTAGCAAATGGCTTCCTTGCGTCTCTTGGCGGGCACTAAGAGCGAATATAAGTGTACGTGTTAGGATGCCTGCAATGAGAGGTAATACGACATAAAGCAAGGTAGACAGTAGCAAGGTTGTCCATGGTACTTCAATATTACTCACACCCAATAACCAACCCGCAATGGGTGCGAAGGCAAAGATCATAATCACGTCATTGACCGATACTTGCACAAGAGTATAATTTGCATCTCCTTTCGTTAGCTGACTCCAAACAAAAACCATCGCGGTACAAGGTGCCACGCCCAATAAAATCATACCCGCAATATACTGCTGCGCATCGGCTGGCGAAACCCAATCGGCAAATAATCCTTCAAAGAACAACCAACCTAACGCGGCCATAGAAAAAGGCTTGATTAACCAATTAATAACCAATGTCATAATTAAACCTTTCGGTTTTTTACCGACATCTTTTAGCGCTGAAAAATCCACCTGAATCATCATGGGATAAATCATTAACCAAATCAAAACTGCCACAACAATATTAACGTGTGCGAATTCAATGCCTGCAATCATCGCAAATACTGCAGAAAACTGAGTACCCAATAATATTCCTGCAACAATACTCAGTAGCACCCAAACCGATAAATAACGCTCAAATAATCCCATGATGTTTCCTAGTTTTAAAATTAAAATGAATAACAGAGTGATAATCAGCCCGTCTCTAGCAGCACTTAGCGACTCTTTCCGGGCGCTCACCCATAATGGCTAAACGCTGCGTTAACTCCGCTAAGTTTTGCTGAAGAGAAGCCTCTTGAAGGATGGTCAGAACCCAATGCTCAAGGACTGAAGGTAGGCGGTAATAAATCCACTGACCACGGCGTTCGGCTTCTAATAAATTTGATTCGCGTAATAGCGCCAGATGACGGGATATTTTAGGCTGACTTAATTCAAGCGCTGCCATCAGCTCACAGACACACAACTCTTGTTCTTGCTGAATCAGCAAAATACATTGCAAACGTGTAATGTCACTAAGGGCTTTAAATAATTCGATGGGAGACATGTCGGTTCTAGACTATTGCATATGGAAAAACGAATATACGCTTTTCCATATGTAAATCAAGTAACCTTAAGAATAGACGTTTGGATAACGCAGAGGCCGATAATACTACGCTATGGTACTAAACTTTGAAGCGCTGAACAGTGCCTTGCAACTCGGATCCTAGTTTAGCTAGTTCTCCACTGGCGGTTGCCGCTTGATTTGCCTGATCATGACAAACATGAGCCAACTCATTGATTCTAAAAACATTGCGGTTAATTTCTTCGGAAGCAAAACCTTGCTCTTTTGCTGCCGTGGCCACTTGTGTATTCATATCACCAATATTTGAAATGTTGGCGTAAATAGAATCTAAAATCTCGCTGGACTCAGATACTTTGGCAATACCCGTTTGAGCACGATTACGAGATCGAGTAACTGTTTCAACAACTTCCGCCGTTCCTTTTTGAAACTGAGTAATGTTTTCACGAATGGACTCCGTTGACTCTTGGGTTCGACTGGCGAGCGTGCGCACCTCATCCGCCACAACAGCAAAACCTCGCCCTTGTTCCCCCGCTCTTGCCGCTTCAATGGCGGCATTTAATGCCAACAAGTTTGTTTGTGCTGCAATAGCACTAATCGTCGATAGAATGTCGCCAATGCTTTCACTGTTTTTCTGCAACGCCTCAATCGCATGCGTTGCCCCCTCTACCTCAGTATTGAGTTGTTCAATTTCATAGCGAGCATCATTCGTTACCGTTTTTCCTCGTCCGATTTCAGCCGTCACATCCTTCACTGCCGACGCGGCGGTATGAGCATTCTCAGCAATACTTTGAATCGTAGCGGTCATTTGATTAATCGCCGTAACCGCTTGCTCTATTTCTTGTTGCTGTTGCTCACTCGCATCACCCACTTCTTTTGTGATGTACGACATTTCTTCAGACGCTTTAGCAACTTGAATAGAGCCATCTTTGACTTGATTCACGGTATTCCGCAAACTAGCAATTAAAGCATCGAATGACTTTGACAATATACCCACTTCATCTCTCGAAATATGATTCACCAGCTGTGTAAGATCTAAATCATTGGCGATAACATGAATTTTTTCTGTAATAGACTGAACAGGCCGATAAATCGTGCGTGAAATGATCATCATTAGTCCTGATAACAACACTAAAATAAGTACAATAATAACGCTTAACATTGTATAAACGCTCTTAGTAGCCTTGGCGATCTCAGAATTCAAGAATTCAGTTAATGAGTTAAATGATGCTTCTGTTTGATGAATCGTATTACGTAAATCGCCTAACAAACCCGAGCTTGCGGTTAGGCCTAATTCAACTTCCTTTATGGTTAAAGTATTAAAGTCTGACCGGTAGCGAGCAATTTTATTTTTCATCGAATTAATAGTCAGTGGCTGCAAATCGTCCAGTGCAGTATTAAACTTTGCGTAATTATTTTCGAATTTTGCTAAATATTTTTCATTCCTGCGCAACATAAAATCTTTTTCATTTCGACGCAGCATGAGCATATGAAATAAAATCTCGTATTGCTCGGCGTCTTTTGCTAATGCTTCAATTTCATGAACAGACGTTCGTAGTGAACCATATAAACCACTCTTGGAATCCAGTCCTATCTCTGTTTGTAAAATCACTAAGCGCTGAAAGATGGCCTCATAACGAGTGACTAATGTTAATAGTTTATCGGCGTGGTTTATCGGTAGATTTTGAGCTGACATAGCCACTTCTAATTGAATGATTCTGTCTCTCATTATTAAAAACGATTTAGAAAACCTTTCACCATACTTCATGTCTTTTCGGGCTAGAAAGTCTTTTTCATGCTTTCTTAACATTAACTCATCACTGCGCAACTGTTCTTTAATCAGTAGTATATTACTGAACTGGCCTATGCGATTAAACTCATAAACAGTCACCGCCGTTGTAAACACCAAACCCAGAATGACACAGCATAAGATAATTAAGTGCTTATTCTTAATACTGATATTACTTAGAAAATCCATTTTAATGCCTTAAACATAACTTCACGTTAAATCAGTATAGAAGAGTCTGGTTAAGGCAGGAGGTTTATTTTATGCCTATATCTCTGAACTTGCTTCTCAAGCATAACTAAAAGAAGCAAGTACTAAATATTGGAACCTTGACTGTCAATGAAGGCTTAAACGCTAAAATTTAACCCCGAGTGCTAAACTAATATTTCTTCCTGGCTGAGGTACTTGTTCTTTAACGAATGAGGTATGTTGACGAACTTCTTCATCCAGTACATTATTAGCTTTAAATCTATGCGGTATTCACTATTGGCCAATAACAACTGATAGGTCATACCTAATGTTAATAGGTCATAGCCAAGGCTAACTTCTTCGTTTTCAGCGACTTGATCTTGCTTTTGAATTTGCTGCCACTGCCCAAATAGCGTCCAGTCAGATTGGGGTGAGAATAACGCCATGCTAGACGCTTCAAAACCTAAACCAATACGATCGGCTGGAATACGTGGCAAATCATCCGTCCTTACTCGGTCAGCCATTCCTGTCAGCACCCAACCATCAACGAGTTGATACGCTAAAGTTAACGCTCCTCCGATAAACGTAGTATCTTGCTGAAAAAATTCGTATTGGCCAAAATCTTCAATTTCAAGCCCGGTATTTTGTGCCTGTAATGATACAAAAGCAGGGATATGTCATTAACTTGAATAACTAAAAGGCTGGGTAAACTAATAACGAAGGGGATTAAATAAGTAAGACGCTCAGCGCAATAAACACATCATGAAATAACTTGATATATTATAATATAACAATAAGACTGTTCTGCACAAAGCTTTAACCAAAGTAAAGATGGTTAAAGCGAATAAATAAATATTTTGGAATAATAGAAAGGTTTTATTAAGTACAATAGATACTCATACTCGATAAAGTCTAGCGACGATTCCAAGCAAGGCATTCTTCTAATGTGATGCCTTTACCACCAAATATGTCTAAAGCACTACCAATGGTGAGGTCGACTTTACCCTTTGAGAGTTCGTCAACTCGCTGCAAATCTTCCAACGAACGTGCACCACCGGCGTACGTGACGGGAATGCTCGCATTGCGGCCTAATAAGGTAACAAGCTCTTCATCGATGCCTGCCTGTAGACCCTCTACGTCAGCCGCATGAATTAGGAATTCATCACAATGGTTCGCCAGCTCAGATAACGTTTTACTATCAACAGCGGTTTGTGTCACCGTTTGCCAGCGATCTGTCGCAATATTCCAGCCAGATTCTGTGCGACGACAACTAAGATCTAATACTAAGCGTTCTTTGCCCGTGATTGATTTTAGTGCTTCTAAGCGCTGCCAAGAAAACTGGCCGTTTTCAAATAAATAAGACGTCACAATGACATGACTCGCACCGGCCTCTAAAAATTCAGCCGCATTGCTGTCGTTCACGCCTCCGCCAAACTGCAAAGCATTTGGCCAAGCGGCTAACGCTTTTAATACTTCTTTTTTATTACCTGGACCTAAGGCGATGACATGGCCACCTTGTAAATCATGCTGACGGTATAGGTTGGCATAATAGGCCGCATCATACTGGCTAACAAAATTAGTCTCCGCACCTTGATCATTCAAGCTGCCACCCACAATTTGTTTTACCTGACCTTGGTGTAAATCGATGCACGGACGAAACTGAGTCACAATATCTACCTAATAAAGACGGTTCAAAAAAAGACAATGGCTAAAAAGATCATCTATAAAAAGACATCAATACCCATGGAATCTTGCGCTATTATATCGGATTTCAAAAGCCAGTGTCAGCTTGTTGCACCAATAATAGCGTTTAAGAACATAGCTACTCTTTAGCATCAACGTCCCCGCTTTTGTCCTCCTGAGTACCTACTAAGGCTCGAGCTTCTGTTTCTGCACGAGCGTCTAATTCCGCTTGCGCCCGACTGACAGAAATTTGTTTTTGAAAATAGTCTTCCAAAGCATTAATAACGGCTTTTTCTGTTGGTTGAAATTCTGTTTTCACTAATACGAGTAAAGATTGCGCATGAATATGCTCATCACCGTTAGGGTGAGCAATCACATCACCCTCTTTTGTCACATAACCGAGTGCCGTCCCTAAGTTAGCTTGAATCAACGCATTCACCACATCAGCCCAAGGTTCACCTTCAAGCCAAACAGGGTAACGATGAGGATGATCGTTCGCTCGGGTAAACATATCTTCGATGATCACTTCTGAACCGGGTGCGTCCATAGAGCGCACGACAATTTCAGGATAAGAACGAATCGGCCTCAATACTGATTTAACACCCAGCGCCCTCATCCGCGCTCGGTTATCATCGATAACACATTCAATAATCGCTTTATGACAAACGTGTAATTCATTCAATCGATGGGCAACATCAAAGGTAAAGCTATCACTATCACTGGCGTATTCGTTGCGTGCTAATACCACAATATGCTTTGCTCGATGTGCACCGGCACGCTCTAAGTCTGCAGGATTACTGGGAGTACCATGAACGTGTACTGCACCCAGTTCACGTAAAGAATCAGATAAGCCATCCGGGAAATCGGTATTTAAAAGCTGAACAGGGATATTCACATAATCTGTATTCTCACGGATTTGAGTGATCAATCGAATAAAATAATTTTCGCGATTATATTTTGGCGCGTTGATAATTAAGATGTGCTCTTCCATATTCCAATTCCAATGTCCGGTGCGAATTTTGTCACGGCGTGCAATGCGAAAATCAACGTAATCGCTGATTAAAAACGTCATTAAAGTGATACCACAAAAATACATTAAGGCGATCGTTGCCGCTTGGCCGATAGGTGTTATTGGGGTTAGATCTCCATAACCCACCGTTGAGAGAGTCGTTAACGTTAACCAAATGCCCTGCCAAAGAGTCATGCCTTCTAGATAGACCATCAAAGCCGAATGCATGGCAACTAATACCAACATAATCCCAGCCGTTCGTATTACCGAACGTTTAATGGTTTTATCCGTTTGATAAACAGCATGACGGACACGCTGCTGATGGCGAATAAAGCGGGTGAACTTACTCAAGTGCATTCCTTCAAAAGATAACAAACTACTTATAATATAAGCAGACTATAGCATGATCTTAACGCAATCAGCTTGCCCACAAGTCGGATTTATACTCACTACTCGGTAATATTTACATCGTCCAAAAAGTCATTCTACGACGGTTTTAATAGAGTAAAAAACACGATAACTGGCGTCATAATTAAAACGATGTTGCCGCATCATTAATGATAGAATTTGGACTAATGATATCGGTATAAGTAAAGGTAAAGATAAATAATGATCAAACCAACGTTAGCCGTAATAGGCAGTGGTATTGCGGGATTGTCCGCGGCATGGCTTTTAAAAGACCAGTATCGAGTCACTTTATTTGAACGCCATGCAAAACCGGGCATGGGAGCCTATGCTGTTGATGTAGGTGATAGTGGCAATAAAGTCGAAATTGATATCCCACTGCGAGTGATTACCGCGGGTTATTACCATGAGCTCTTTAAGCTTTACCAAACATTAGGCGTTAAAATAGAAAGAACGGATCACGCCGGCGCTTTTTTTACTCATACCGGTGGCGATATTTTTCATTATAAAAACTTTCATGTTGGACAACGCAGCTTCTCTTTTTTAAACAGCCCCAAGCGTTTATCGCGCACGAACTTAATGCTGGGTATGGCCGCACTTAAATTTTTTTATGAAATAAAAAAAATCAATCTTGCACTGATTAATGAACTCACTTTTGGCGAGTTTTTACTAGAATATCCACACGCTAAGCCAGCCTTTGTCGATCAAGTCTTACTGCCTATGCTATCGACAATATGTACGTGTGATTACGACAGTATTAAACAATACCCTGCGCATATCATTGTTGGTTATCTTGCCTGTGGAGTGACGGATAAGGGGGTTTGGAAAGCGACTCATGGTGTTGCCGATATTGTGGCAAGAATGACCCAAGATTATGCAATTAAAACTCACAGTAACATTGCCCATATCTCCCATACTGACGACGGTGTTAATTTAAAACTGGAGACAGGAGAGCACTATTCTTTTGATCATGTAGTCATTGCCACTCAGCCTCAGCATGCGAGCACCATGATTGCAGAGGTTCGCCCAAAACTGGCCGACCATTTTAAGCAGATTAAGTTTGCCACCAGCGAGATGGTCGTACATAGAGATAACAGTATTTATCCCCGTCCTTGGCAAGAGCTCTCACCCGTTTGCTATTCGGTTGATAAAGATCAACAAAGACCGATGGCAACGGTGTGCTTGAATAAATCAATGCCGTCAGTCAAAAACTGCTTGCCTGTTTTTCAAACCTGGAACCCCACCACCGCCATTGAACCGGAAAAAACGTTAGCCCGTGTTACCTTTGAACGCCCAGTGATGAGTTTTGAGTCGTTGCGGCACATAAAAGAAATTCAGGGATCAATGGATAAAGCGGATAATCGTATTTGGTTTTGTGGATCATACCTAGGCGGCGGCATTCCTTTATTAGAAGCCGGGGTGCGATCATCACTGCAGGTTGCTAATAAACTGGGCGTTAAAACACCGTGGTAGTATCACCTTAGTCGCCCTTCAAGATTCGATAATCGCGTATGTCTGCCAGAACGCCATCGCAGCGGCTATCACTTGCTGCGGTGCTTCTACTTGCGGGTAATGCCCTACATCTTCCAGCTCAATCACATCAGGCCTATTAATTAAGTACTGATAACGTTTAACCATATGCGCTCCCGAAATAGGATCCGATATACCATTAATTAACCGCATCGGTAAACGATTTTGCTCGAGTGCCCCCACCCACCTTGAGCGAAATTCTTTACGTTCTTGCATATAACGAATCAACTTAGGCATTACGGAGGTGCCCTCATTATGCTGCAAGAGTTCCCAATAAATACGTAATTCGCCTTCACTCATAGTCTGGGCGCAAATATGTGCAAAGGTTTCTTTAAACTTATTAAAAGAATAAAACTTAATGAGAAAAGCACCCACCGCAGATGCCAACAATTTTTGCATCAATACTGGACGATGGGTTTCAGGAAACAGCCCCCCATTTAAGAAAATAGTACTGAGTATTTGACCATAACGGTGAACACCTGAGGCTAAGACTTTGCGTTCAGATTGCCGAGCTAATAATTCTTGCGCAACTGTATCACCATAGTCGTGAGCTAAGATGTGATAATCACCAACCCCTAACGTATTTAATAAGCTTTGAAAAATATCAGCTTGGTCATGAATACTGTATTGATAATCTTTGGGCTTATCGGATAAACCAAAACCCATCATATCCAGAGTAATTAATCGGAAAGATTTATTGAACGATGGCCAGACCCCATGCCAGTCAATACTCGCAGTTGGGAAACCATGTATTAATAATAAAGTAGGCTTTGTCAGCGCTTCTGGTGAATGCTGTGCACTGTCGCGATAGAAGATATTGTAATGACTATCAAAACGGCGATGTTTAAAAAAATTACCCCCAGCTTGCCATGCAGGCAAGCTAATGATTTTTTCATCGCTCATCGCATTCACTTTGCATAAGCCGCTTTAATTTTTTCCAAACGTTCCGCATTCACACCTAAGTCAGAATGCCCTAATCGCGACGCCGAACGAATATGAATAAACCCATCTTTAATCACGATTTCAACATCATCGACAAATTTAAGCCAATCACTTTCATACTCTGCATGCAGATAATACCCTGAAGGCACTAATGCGGTTTCGCTGATTATCTTGCCACCTGTTTCGTTAATCGCAGAGGTAATGGCAAGCGCTGTTTGCTTCTCATCTTGCTTAAACGCTAAAGGCAATTGAAAATGGGAAGTATCGGGGGCATCGTAGGTTTGTACACAATTCGGTTTATCAGGACAGGGACGTAACTCAGAATCCCCAACAAGACCTAAATCACTAGGCATCTGACCAGCACAGCCCATCAGTGAAGACGATAGAAATAGTAGGGACAAACTGACTGAAATTCGCATGGCTCTTCCTAGCAATAGATTGAACCATTACATTAAGCCAATTTTAAGGTTTGTACACTCTTTAATAGCATCATAAATAGGCAGACAAGGCGAGGGCGATATAAGAAATAGAGGGCAAAGAAAGGGCAGTAAGAGGTAGAGTAGGAGGGACAGAAAATAGGTAACTATTCTTGCCACTCCCCTAGACGACTTTAATTTAAACAGCCGTTAATTTGCAGCGCTATTAGTCTTCAAACGAACCGTTATGGTAGATTTCTTGTACGTCTTCTAATTCATTCAACATATCAAGAAAACGTTCAAACATAGCCACTGCATCACCAGTAACAGGATGATCCATCTGCGGTAAATAGGTAATTTCTTGTACTTCAAAATCGATCTCAGCATTCATATCAGTCAATGCCGTTTTGGTTTTAAAGTATTCATTAGGCGGCGTTAATACCGTCACCATACCGTCTTCACAGTCGATGTCACTGACATCAACATCCGCTTCCATCAAGGCTTCTAATGCGACATCTTCGTCATCACCGGCAAATACAAACATCGCGCGATGATCGAACATATGTAAAACAGAACCTTGGCTGCCTACTTTCACTTTGTTCTTAGTGAAAACACCCCGAATATCGCCAAAAGTACGATTACCGTTATCGGTTAAACAACCGATAAGGACCATAACGCCACCAGGGCCCATGCCTTCATACAATGCTGGTACATAGTTTTCGCCAACACCAGAAGTCGCTTTCGCAAGGGCTTTATCGATAACGTGAGAAGGAACTTGATCTTTCTTTGCACGCTCGATCATTCCACGTAGCGACAAGTTAGCAGTAGGATCTGCGCCCCCTGCTTTTGCACAAACATAGATTTCACGGCCATATCTGGAATAAACTTTGGTTTTTGCCGAAGCCGTTTTAGCCATCGACAATTTACGGTTCTGATACGCTCTGCCCATCGTGTTCATTCTTTATAATTGCTAATGATAGCCGTATTGTACCCATAGTTTAGGCTTTGAACCACCCTAGAGCATGCTAGTATGACGACGACTCAGAATAGTGACGAGCAATAATAGGATAATAATAATGGCCGTTCGTAATACCTATGATCATATTAACGGCCCACACAGCGTACATGGCTTTCGCACCGGCCGTTTGGACTTTGGCATAAATATCACCTTCATTATTGATCGTCTTGGTGAAACCTTGATTGATGCTGGCCCCACGAATCAATGGTCAACGATCAAGCGCGTATTGAAACCTCTCTCAATAAAAACACTGCTCATTACCCATCACCACAAAGATCATAGTGGTAATGCCAATCGTATAAGCACGCTTAAAAAGCTGCTGCCCTGTGCGCCTTTACCTAGACAAGAGAAATTAGCCAAAGGCTATCCAACACTTCTGATACAAAAACTCATTTGGGGCAGCCCTTTAAAAGTAAAAACCCAGACCTTACCCAAACGGCTCATTATTAATGAAGGCGCTGAAAGCCAAGCAACTGTTATAGCAATTCCAACCCCGGGCCACGCTAAAGATCTCACCTGCTTGTTTTTTCCCGAGCAAAGGTATTTATTCAGTGGTGACATATATATTTCTAAATCACTAAAATATCTACGTTCAGATGAAAATCTTACTCAGCTAATCGACAGTTTAATAAAACTGATCGCTTTAGACTTCGACATTCTGTTCTGTCCCCACCGCGGTATTGTCATAGAGGGCAAACAAGCCTTACAAGATAAATTGCAGAACTTATTAAACCTTTGTTCTCAATCACAAGAATTAATGCAATAGGGATTCACCGAAGAAGATATTGTGGTTAAACTACTTGGCCCTGAAGATGGCTTAGCAAAATTATCTAAGTTCAACATATCCAAAGGCAATTTAATTCGCCAAACCCTGCGCCACCCACTCAACTAATAACAAGGAAGTACCATGGCAGGCAGTAGCTTATTAGCACTCATCGATGATATCGCCAGTGTATTAGATGACGTTGCAGCATTATCAAAAGTCGCCGCAAAAAAGACAGCGGGGGTATTGGGCGATGATCTTGCCTTAAATGCTGAGCAAGTCAGTGGCGTCAGAGCAGAACGCGAACTTCCCGTTATATGGGCCGTCACGAAAGGCTCCTTGCTTAACAAACTTATCTTAGTGCCAGCGGCGTTATTAATCAGCGCAATCGCCCCGTGGGCGATTATTATTTTGCTGATGCTGGGAGGTGCCTATTTATGCTACGAAGGTTTTGAAAAGATCGCTCATTCTTTTGCAAAACGTTTTCTCCATAAAGATTCTGAGGCAGCCCATAAAGAAAGCCTGCATAAAGCCCTGCTGCAGCCCAATATTGACCTAGTCGAATTTGAGAAAGATAAAATCAAAGGCGCCATTCGTACCGATTTCATACTGTCGGCGGAGATTATTGTAATTATTCTAGGCACACTTCAAGGTGAGCCTTTCACCACTCAGCTAACCGTCTTATCGCTACTCGCCTTGAGCTTTACGCTTGGGGTTTATGGCCTTGTGGCGGCGATTGTTAAAATTGATGATGCCGGTTTGTATCTAATCAAGACCGCGACGGCATCAGCCTGGGGGAAATTCAAACAGGCGATTGGCCAAGGCTTATTAGCCTTCGCACCCTTTTTAATGAAGACATTATCTTTCGTAGGCACGATTGCCATGTTTATGGTGGGCGGCGGCATTTTATTACACGGTATTCCCGGTGCCGAAGTATACGTTAATCACTTTGCCGAAGGTTTTAGCAGTCCATTCGTCACGGCTTTATCACCCATGTTCGCGGGCGCCGGTATTGGCTTAATCAGTGGCGGGTTATTAGTCGCACTCATGACCCTCTTTACTAAGATAACTCAACAGGAAAAATAATGGCCAACCCCGTATCAGATCAAACCAAAACAGACGCGTTAAAAATTGCCAAAAGCATTCAAAAGCCTGGGCAACTAAAAGAACAAACAAAACTGATTAGTCAGGGCATAGAAAAAGGCATTGCTGAATACAAGAAGCAGCAAAAAACAAAAGCCCGTGAAGCAGATAAACATCGCAAGCAGCTTCTTATCAATAAAGAGAAAGCCAAACTGAAAGCCGAGGGTGAACAGATTGAAAAAATAATAGAAGAAAAAGAAGGTAGCCGTTTTTGGGTCTACCTTCCTTGGAGCTTGCTGATCTTGAGTTGGGCAGGTTTTATCAGCGACTTACCGATGTTTCTGTAACATCGTCTTTTCAATCCTTCATGATATTTCTGCATTACTGTGTTTACTCAAGATAACAACGAAACTATTGCGCTCAATATTAACTCCGGCACTATATGCATCTGGTTAATCAGGTAGAAAATGATGGCTTTACAAATATTAGCGGGCAAAAAAGCACTGGCAGAAATACAACAGCATGGCTTAAGACCAGAGCGTATCAAACTGATGGTAGGCGCTAGCGGAGGTCCTAAGTGGTTAATGCTCAGCCGGCTGGATCAATACTTGAGTGAGCATTTTTTGCCTAAAGCACCTCAGTCTATATCATTATTAGGATCGAGCATCGGTTCTTGGCGTATGGCTTGTTATGCCCAAAGCGATCCTTTAAAGACCTTTAAAGAGTTTGAACAGCTCTATACTCACCAGCGCTATAGCGAGAATTTAACCCCGATAGAAATTAGTCAATATATCGACAAGGTATTGTCGCAATTATTTTCTCATAGCCGGGCTAAAGAAGTTGTTAATAACCCATTAAGAAAGCTGCATATAGTCGCCGTCAGAAACCGAAAATTATTAAATGGTCACTCGAAAGTCGCTCAAGGTATTGGGCTTTTATCGGCGGCGTTTGGTAATCTATTTTCTGCTAGCGCCGTTAAAGCCTTGTATCCCAGAGTCATTATTAGCCCCAATAGAAGTACCTCACCTTATTTTTTTGAACCAGAGACAATTGCACTCACGCCCGAAAATTTATCCCAATCCCTCGTTGCCTCCGGTGCGATCCCTATGGTGATGGCACCGACAAAAATATCCGGTGGAAAAGATCGTTGGCACTGGGATGGTGGTTTAGTCGATTATCATTTTTCTGGCCCCTTTAATGTTGAAGATGGCTTAGTTTTTTATCCCCACTTTTTTCCTACAATCACCCCAGGCTGGCTCGATAAAAGCATTCCTTGGCGCAAGGCTAAAGCTGAAAACTACGATAATGTGGTGATGCTAGCGCCTTCAGAATCTTTTATAGCGGGACTGCCTTACGGCAAAATTCCTGATAGAAAAGATTTTATAGACTTGTCAAATGAAGACAGAGAGGTGTATTGGAATACGGTACTTGAAGCAACCAATCAACTGGTTGAAGATTTACATGCGGCATTAGAAAAAGATGGAGCCCGCAGTGCGGTTGTGCCGATAGAGAGTATCTTATAGTAGGATGCCGATTTTCTTAAAATATAATCGGCACGTTACTCTTTTTTTAAATTTATAAACTTTGATTCAAAGTTTTAGTTCTACAGACCAAAAAATCAAATAGCCCCCAGTCCGATACATATTCCCGCTAAAGCGATTGTTCCAAAAGAATCACGGTATGAGTTGGTGAGATAACCCTTGATACGCGTGCGCGTGCGCGTGCGCTGTAGTGTAATAATTTGGTTAAACCTTTTGGCTATTGGCACCCTGCAAGCCATAGCATATCAACAATGGAACCCACTATGAAAAAATCACACTCCCTGATCAAGCGAGCTGCCTGGCTCCTACTGCCACTCTTTATAAGCTTGTCCTATACCGCCCAGGCGAGCATCCCCATGTTTCTGGAGTTCTCCAGCAGGAGCGAAATTCGAGGTGAGTCGCAGGACAGAAATTCCGAGGGTCAAATAGATGTCTTGGAATTTTCGGAAGGCATGAGTAGCACCGTTTCAAATAGCGGCCGGGGCGCAGGAAAACCAACCGCAAACGCCCTCGCTGTGACCAAGTACCTTGATAGTTCCAGTCCAGCACTGCGGAAGGCGCTCGTGGAAGGTCGTATGATAGATGAGGTAACACTCAGAGTGAGAAATCAAAATACAAGAAACCCTTACGCTTATTTTGTCATCAAGCTCGAAAATGTGTATGTAACGAAGGTATCGATGGGTGGGAGTGGCGGAGATGATCGCTTGAGTGAGAAAGTTGAACTGACCTTTGCAAAAGTTACATGGACGTATACCCCACAGAAGGCCAATGGGGACCCGGATACCGATGTGATAGAAGGCTGGGACTTTGCAGAGAATCGGGAACACCGATGAAAATTAGTATTTCGGTCCTTGTCTTGATGCTGTTTCTGACGGCATGCAATGACGATCGCAATGACGATCGCAATGACGTTCCCGAGAGTGAGGGCGCCGCTCCGCCAGAAGTGGCAGCGTTCTGCTATCCTAGGACACGGGTGTATATGAGCGCCCAAGTCCCCCCTGCTTCCTCGACCCGGACAAGCAGCACGGAGGAGGCGCACCGCAAAGAATGGATTTCTGTGGCCAGCGTTGAAGAAATCGGGCAACAAGTGCACATGATCAAAGACATCGACTCCTACAGTCCTACATTACGCTCCGCGTTACTTACGGAAAAACGATACGAAAGACTTACTATTGAGATGGAAGAAGGGTGTTCAAGACCAGTCGTTGTGTACCAAGCGATTCTGACCCAGGCACTTCTCACAACGATCCAGGTAGACGCGTCCAGTGGCGATGATAGGTTGCTGGAGTCTCTCGCTTGGGATTATATGCACCTGGAAACGACTTACACCTCGATCGATGACAAAGGCGGCCCTGGTGAAACAATCTCGTTGAGTAAAAATGGGCGATTGTACTGGAGGTAAAAAAACAGTGTTCTGGATTTTCAAGGGCGCTTATTAAGTGCCTAGGACACGGAGCGGCTGAAGTAGAGATATTGCGTGGGGAGTTATATAAAATCATGATTAGCTGATCAACAGATAACGGCTTTTCAACAATATGTAATGCCTCTACATGCCCTAACTACGAATACCCACTTTGATCCGAGTACAGTCTATTGCACTCGTTGTGTTCACACCACTTAGTAATGAACGCTATCGCTACTCCCCTCTGCTATTTTCCTCTACTATTGTCTTCTACACTGATAATCATATTTAGCGATATCCTGATCTAATTTACACCCATCGGAATGCCCAATTTAGGACGACTCATGAGCCTTACATCATACCCGCATATTGCCTATCCAGAACAGCTCGATGACTATTGGAAAACAATACAAGACAAGCTCGCTACCGCGTTTGAATTCCGCGGTTTAGCGTTGCCGAAATTATTAAATTCGCTCTCACCCGAACAGCAAGCTGATGTAAAGAAAGTCTGTAGCATCAGCGCCTTTGTCGCCGATAACATAGCCATTGAAGGTGAATATTTTTTCCAGCAGGTGCGCTCAGAAGAACTAACCAAGCAACTGAATATCAAACAACTGGAACAAAATTTACTTGAGCTGATCAACGCCTCCACCAATAACGAGCAAGGTAATAACGCGCTTCCCAGTGAAGAACAGCTTTTTAAAGCCCTGCGTATTTTCCGCCGTCGTACTCAAATCCATATTATTTGGCGCGACTTATTACGCCTTGCTAAAACAATGGATACGACGCGAATGCTATCGGATATGGCCGATGTGTGTATTAGTCTGGGGCTCAATCATGTTCATGCCCTATTGGCAGAAAAGCACGGCCACCCAATGGGAAAAAGAAATAAAGAAGAGCAACATTTACTCGTATTAGGCATGGGTAAGTTAGGGGCACATGAGCTGAATCTAAGTTCCGATATTGATTTGATTTTTGCCTATCCTGAATCGGGAATGACAACGGGTAATGCAGCCGGTAAGCGCGAGTTATCAAACCAAGAGTTCTTTATCAAGGTTGGTCAAAAACTCATTCAAGCCCTGGACAATACCACCCTTGATGGCTTTGTTTTTCGTACGGATATGCGTTTACGTCCTTATGGTGATAGTGGCCCATTGGTGATGAACTTTGCTTCAGTTGAAGAGTATTACCAAACTCAAGGTCGTGATTGGGAACGCTACGCCATGGTGAAAGCCCGTATTATTACCAGTGAAGGTTTGCCATCTGTTGAAGCTGAAGGCAGTGCTGCCGGCAAAGAGCTACTGTCCATATTACGTCCTTTTGTCTACCGTCAATACGTCGACTATAGTGCTTTTGAGTCTTTACGTTCAATGAAGGCCATGATTAATACTGAAGTTCGCCGCCGTGGTTTACAGGCCAATGTAAAACTGGGTTCTGGTGGTATTCGTGAAATTGAATTTGTTGTGCAGGCTTTTCAATTAATTCGTGGGGGTCAGGAAAAAGAATTACAAAACCGCGAATTGTTAATCGTGCTTAGTATTCTAGAGGGTGAAGGTTACCTTCCCTTGAGAGCTTGTAAAGAATTACGCCAAGCCTATTTATTTTTACGTGACGCTGAACACGTCATTCAGGCACTTAACGATGAACAAACTCAGCTGCTGCCCAGCGATGAATACCAACATTCTGATGTTGCTCAAACCCGAATGGCGTTTGCGATGGGCTTTCCAACGTGGCAAGAATTCCTAATCGAAATGGATGCTCAAAGAGAAAAAGTAAGTCATCACTTCGCTCAAATCGTGGCCCCAGTCGATGCCGATCTAGACTCAACGGATGAACATACCCATAACAAGATTGAGAAAGAAGCATGGCAAGATTTATGGCATGGCAACTTTGATGACGAAGACAGCCGTAGCCATGAATTAGAAGAGCATGCCTTTTTAAAACAACTCCCACGCAGCCAAAGCGACAGCGTTATTGATCATATAACAAAGTTTCGCGACTCACGTGCGGTCAAGTCGATGCAAACTATCGGGCGTGAGCGTCTTGATACTTTAATGCCTTTATTATTAAGCAGGGTTTGGAAAAGTGACAGTCCAGTAGATACCTTAGAACGCAGTCTTCCTATCATCAGTGCCATTCTCAGACGTACTGTGTATTTGGTGTTATTAAGTGAAAATCCTTCTGCGTTAAAGCATCTCGTTAAATTATGCTCTATCAGCCCTTGGGTCGCTGACTACATTGCTCAAGCGCCGATCCTGTTAGATGAATTACTCAACCCCCAGCAATTTTATAGCCCTGTGACCAAGCAAGATTTGGCAACAGAACTGCACCTGAGATTATTGCGCATCGACGAGCATGATCTTGAACAGCAAATGGATCAGCTGCGTCACTTCGCCAACGCCCACAAATTACGCGCAGCCGCCAATGAGGTGCAAGCCACCTTAACGTTAATGCAAGTAAGTGATTATCTAACCAACTTAGCCGAAGTATTACTTGATAAAGTCAGTCAGCTTGCATGGCAACAAGTCGTGACGAAATACGGTTATCCGCGTAATGCGCACGATGAAGAAGTCTTAGAGCCTGAATTTATCGTTGTTGGTTATGGCAAAATGGGAGGACTAGAACTCAGCTACGGCTCAGATTTAGATTTGGTTTTTCTCTACGATACGGCCAAAGGTAAAACCACCTCAGGGACGCGTGAACTGGATAACGGTGTATTCTATACTCGCATGGGCCAACGTATGATACACATTCTCAGTACGCGAACCCGCGCGGGAGAATTGTATGACATCGACATGCGCTTACGCCCTTCCGGCGCCTCCGGCATGATTGCGACGTCTTTGTCAGGTTTCGAAAAGTATCAGCAAGAAAATGCCTGGACTTGGGAACACCAAGCCTTAGTGCGTGCGCGTAAGGTTTCGGGGAGTCATGCGGTGCATGTCAAATTTGAACAGGTTCGTGAGAAAATACTCACTATCATACGAGAAAAGCCTCTCTTGAGTGAAGAAGTGCAAGCCATGCGCCAGAAAATGAGGGATAATCTTGGCTCGAAAAATACTACCGATGTGTGCTTTCAGCTGAAACAAGATGCCGGTGGCATTGTTGATATCGAATTTATGGTGCAGTACGGTGTGCTCGCGTTGTCACACCAATACCCAGAACTAACGCGCGTAACCGACAATATGCGGTTATTAGAAGCCTTTGTTCGCTGTGGCCTGATGAGTTCACAAGACTGTCAGACCCTCCAGGAAACCTACCTGGCCTATCGCGTTGAAACCCATAAACGCGCACTGCAAA
>JBNMQK010000012.1:0-41476 GCA_051278005.1 Oleispira sp.
AACCCCTCCGGGTTTACGGCATCGTTGTGGCTGACCACTTTGTTCTAGTTCAGCAAAGAAAATCTGTTGCTTTAAATAGCGAGCCATAAGATCAATATCAAGCTTTTGATCAAAACTATCGACCGAGCATTTTTCAAGCGTCGTTAATAAGGTTTTTGCTTGTGCTGTCGTATTTCTTAAGTGATCTAGGCTGGGATCACCGAGCTGGTCGAGATAGCGACTATCTCCTAAACTCATACTAGTATCAGCATCGGCTAATACGAAGTTTTTGAAGTCTTGGCTTATAGAGGAAAAATCAAACATGTACGCTCAATATTATTTGTAATTATTAACAGTTAAATCTAGTTTGCAAACTTCGTGCAGAGGCATTGGTTTATGGAAATATGATCCTTGAATCATATCAACGTTTAAATTGCCGAGATAATCCAGTTGATCAGACTCTTCGACGCCTGCAGCAACGATCACTAATCCTAACTTATGCGCCCATGAAATAATATGTTCAATGACAAAACTTGAGCGGGTATCTTGAGGGATTTTTCAACGAACGAATAATCCAGCTTAATCACGTTCACGGGTAGGTCTTGAAAATAGCTTTTGCCGGATGATTCCAGCGAACTCATCTTGCGTTGGGGGAAAAGATCACCATAGAAATAAATACCATAATTTTGAGGTCTAAATAAATAGACAGGGTCTCCAAGTTGTTACGATAGGTAAGGTTCGTAACTCATATACCCGTTCAACGCACAAGCCGATTTGTTCGCTAATTTTTAGATGCCTCCATCAGAGGCCGATAATAGTCAGAGAACTCATATAATATGGTTTATATCTTGATACATTTACTCAGAGTCCATTGCGTATTGCGCAGTATGTTGAACTCAACGGTGACTGAGAGTAAAACCTCTCATTTATCTGATGTCAGATCCGTGACTAAAGAAATAGTTAAGATACATACCGATTTAAGTTATGTGCTTACTCGTTGCTATACGGGTTACAGTAACAATGATCGTATTAATTATATTGTTACCTAATGATAAAAATCAGGATTTATATGCTGTTAAATAAAATTCCACCCTTCATGCAAATTCTTGTTGCGATGATATTAGGGCTAGTGATAGGTGCCTTTGCCTCCTCAGTGTTTATTGGGGTGGATGCAATTGCTGATGCATTTGTGATGTTATTGCAGATGACTGCTCTCCCTTATATATCGTTATCATTGATTGTTGGCATCGGTGGCTTATCTTCTACGGGGTTGAGTAGCACCTTAAAGCAAAGTTTATTGATTGTGTTTTTATTGATGACGACGGTTCTGTTTTTCATCTTTTTGGCGCCGATTGCCTTTCCTGACTGGACTACCGCTGAGTTTTATAGCGTAGAAACCCTAAAAGTCAGCGCTGAATTTGATCTGGTTAAGTTATTTATCCCTGCCAATCCATTTAATGCATTCGCTAATTCATTAATTCCTTCTGTTGTGACTTTTAGCATTTTTTTGGGTGTGGGACTTATGAGTGTTCATAGGAAAAAGCATGCATTATTACTGCTAGGCAACTTACAAACAGCCGTCGCTAATGTCAGTATTATTATTATGCGCTTTGCGCCTATGGGTGTTTTTTGCATTGGTTTTCGTGCAGCGGCGACGGTAGATCCCTCTGATTTAGATGGCCTGCTTGTTTATATTGTGACGTCTGCGGTATTGGTTTTTTTGCTCGCATTTATCGTATTACCGGCGATGGTGGCGATTGTTACCCCGTTTGGTTATCGACAAATAATGGCGGCATCCCGTGAGGCAATGGTGACGGCATTCGCTACCGGCAGCTTTTTTATAGTCATTCCCGTTATTGTAGAAAAAACCAAAGTACTGATTGCTGAAATGAATGGGTCTAACAAAGACATTGATCTCGTACCGAATATTATTGTTCCGATCACGTTTAGCTTGCCTGTTGGAGGAAAGCTATTAGCCATTTTATTTACCTTATTTTCTGCCTGGTTTTCGGGTGCTTATATATCGTTCAGCGATTACATCACTCTTATTGTTGCGGGGGTTCCGCAGTTATTTGGTACTAGCGTGATCGCAGTACCGGCATTATTAGAATTATTTAATGTGTCTGGGTCAATGTTCGATTTTTTCTTGGTGGCCAACAATTTAATTGTTGGACGTATTGCGGCATTATTATCGGTGATGTTTGCCGTGTGTTTACCGCTTCTTATTGTGACAAGTATGGTTAAAAAGTTCACCTTTAAATGGCGCCAATTTGGACGTAATGTTCTAATTATTCCACTTGTCTGCATCGTGTCATTTATCTCGCTGAAGTACACATTTCAAGCGATAAGTTATCAATATGAAGGTTATAGCAGGTTTATTAACCGTGATTTTTTATACGGTAATATTCCAACCACCTATCTTGAAAAGCCCAGTAACGAGAGTACTCATATTAAACCGTTTAGTGGCGTGCTTGATAGGGTCAAGCAAAGAGGGCTTTTGAGAGTTGGATATTTCAGAGATGATCTACCTTATTCCTTCCATAATAATGATGGCAAGTTAGTAGGATTCGATATTGAAATAATGAACCAATTGG
The DNA here is from genome assembly GCA_051278005.1 of Oleispira sp. Classification (GTDB taxonomy): domain Bacteria; phylum Pseudomonadota; class Gammaproteobacteria; order Pseudomonadales; family Oceanobacteraceae; genus Oleispira. Next base: position 2,574 of record JBNMQK010000012.1, read on the forward strand.
CAGGAGATCTTGGTATTGCTGTTGAGTTTGTTAAAATATTTCGTAAAGAGGCTGGGCCCTTACTGGCCTCTGGATATTTAGATATCACCTCAGGTGTACCTGTTATCCCCGACAATATGAAAGAGTTTTCGTTGTCTTTTCCTTACAGCGATCAGCATGTCGCTTTTGTGGTTAAAGATGAACGCAGAGCAGAATTTATTGCTTGGAAGGATATCGCAGATCGCAAAGATTTAATTATTGGTATTCCAGAAAAGGTGTTCTACAAAAAAGCCATTAAGTCTTATTTTACTAAGGGTAAGGCATGGGAAATATCAACGCCAAGGCTATTTTTCAAAGAGGAATTTAAACATATAGACGCTATGTTGTTGGGTGCTCCCGCAGCATCTGCTTGGACTTTGCTTAATCCAAACTATACGGTAGTTTCTCCTAAACCTTTATTACCCGCACTAACCATGGCATTTCCAATTAATAAAAATGACCCATCATTTGAGCTGTTTATGAGAAATTGGATCAAAATGAAGAAGAGCAATAAGTCTCTGGATCGATTATTTAGTTATTGGGTTGAAGGTAAACAACCCGATTTAATGTTGACTCGGTGAATTACTCTATTAGGTATGAACTTGTGGCGATGCATCGCCACATAAAGGGTCTCACTAACATTATGAGTCAACAGGCGCACATTGCCTTATCATGAGCTTGTTTACAGTGTGGGAGCTTATTAGAAAGCCGCTTGTTAGAGGTGGTTCTTAGGCAATAGTGACGAATTAAGGCTTGCTGAAGATATAAACTCTCATCAAGCCTTTTTGCATTAACGGACCTCAATCAATCGATTTTCAATCCGTATTAAACGTTATTTTTATTTCGTCGCGATCAATACTTCTTCTAGCTTAAGACCGGTTAGATCATGAATGGTGCGCCACAAGTAATAGAAAATACCCATCATCATTATCATCGAAGGAAGAGCAATCATCGGGTAGCTGTATAGCGTTAGCTGGCCCAGTTCTTCATTAAAGGCGGGTGTTCCTGCAGGACTGATAACAATCCATTTTGCGAGTATGTAATTCATGGTTGCTGAAAAAGCGAAAGAACCGGCAATCAGATAAGTCGCTTTCAGCAAGCGTTTTTCAAAAGCAGCGGTACAATTATGAGCTTCTAACTTTAGTTTAATCTTTTCGACATCCATAATCTCAGGTTTAAAAAGCAAGGTTTTGACTAATGGATAGGGTGTGAATGTCGAGACTAATACGGCAATGCCAATTAAGGAAGGAATAGCCGCTTCTTTAATGGCTAGCCATTTGGTATCAAGCTCAAATAAGCCAATGCCTCCTGTCAGCAAAATACTAACCAAGCCAAGCAAGGCTATAAAGTTAAACTTTTTGTACCTTATTAATTCAAAAAGCCCCCATGCAAGAGGAAAGGCCAGCGCTGTAATGAGACCTCCGCTAGCGCCTAAATCATCGTCACCGCTTAACTTCATCAGTATAAAAGAGGGCAGTATGATACTGACAACAAGGTCTACCATCGGGCGTGGTTTGTGGGTACGAGGGCTATTCATGTTTTTTGATTCAGTTTGTTTTAGATTAAGTTTGAAAGGTTATAGCGAAATTAAATGAATACAACAAGCGCTTAAAAAAGATTACAGTTTATGACAAAGAACGTTGGGATGGTAAAGGTAGCATTTGATTGCAGCGGTGAAACATACTAAGACCCGGAAGCACTTTAAGATCAGTGCAGTATCCGAGTTTTAGGGTGTAATAGCGTGTCGGTACTCTACTCGTCAGACTCAGTATCGGTCTTTGGCTTATGTGCTTCGGCTCTCACTAGGATCTCAACATAGAATTCAGTCAATTCTTGCTCAGCGGCTTCATCAATTTTTTTATTTATTTCAGACGTAAAGACGATCACTGCGGCATCTTGTGAAGCACCGAATTTGCAATCAAATGTCCAATAGTCAGTCCCTTCTGGCAATGTCTTTCTGCGCTCTCTACCAAGATACTTCTTGATATCATGCTTAATAGACTCTACCAAACGGGCGGTCTTAATTTTAGGGTGGCTTAATACGATCGTTTTTTTCATGGTATTCCAAGCGTGTATCAGAGATGGGCATGCATCCAAGATGCAAACAGCTGAAGGGCGATTAAGCGTGCATTCTACATGGATAGTCTGCATTTAACTGCTTCTTTTCATAATTACCTGACTGCCTTAAGAACCTGTTGGCTGTTATAAGCCTATTGTTAATTGTTTCTGAGTTTGTTCTTACCGTTTTAAGAATTTTGGCAGTAGCAGTAGCATAAATCCTACGATCACTAAGACCATTGTATTCTGGATGAAGTAGGGATAAACCATCAGCGAAATACCGGTATATCGTGCCACTGCATGAGACTGTTTCTTACCGTATATGAAGTAGCCGAAACCGATTGATCCAAAAAATACACTCCAAAGTAGGGTTGTCATATCCATGTAGGTTTATACGCCTTGATTTTACCTAATGCGGTATTGCTTTCTGATACTAGAATCAATGTCAGTGATCGCAGACGATACTGACTAGGTGCGTTCAGCAAGGCACTCATAACCGCCCATTTCAAATTCACGGCATATCCATGGGCGTTGTTCATAAATGCTGCACATCATCGTGGAACGATCTAGCGCAGAGCACCAGCCATCATCTAAGCGCGCCATGGTCAGGCTGCCCCACTCATCTTCTGCTATGAATTTCTCTGGTACGCCAGTATCTGTAATTAGCATGACTTCTAACTGGCAGCAATTCGCTTTGCAGGTCGAGCAAGTGACTTCTTCGCTAGGCAGGTTTACGAGTTTAATCGTCATTAAAAATTGCCCCTAGTTAATGCCTGCTTTGGTTGCACGAACTTGATGCAGTTTTTTATAACTTTCAATCAAACGTAAGTGCTTGTCTAAACCTTCTAACTTCATGCTAGTTTGGGTTAAACCGAAGAATTTCATATCACCGGTTATCGAACCAACCACATTCTCCATAACTTCTTTACCGAACATTCTGGTGAAATTAACACGGTAATCCTCAAGCTCTAGGTCTTCATCCAAGGTAACTTCAAGTACGGCGTGCATCGCTTGATAGAACAAACCACGCTCTACGGTATTGTCGTTATACTGCAAGTTCATTTCTACCAATTCAATCGCTTCTTCCAAGGCGCCTAATGCTAGATAAATTAGGATTTTTAATTCAAGAACCGTCAGTTGACCCCAAGCGGTGTTTTCATCAAATACAATGCCTATGAGGGTTGGTATGTCGGTGTAGTTATCAATCTGACTCTCTTCTAAGCGTTCTACTAAGCTTGCTAAAGCATCATCACTGAGGGAGTGGATATTCAAAATATCTTCGCGATACGCGAGCGCTTTGTTGGTATTATCCCAAACAAGGTCCTCTACTGGGTATACTTCAGAATAATCCGGTACCAGGATACGACACGCCGACCCTAAATCAGAAAACTCTGCAATATACGACTCTTTGCCTAGGGTCTCTAAAATACCAAACAATAGGTCAGACTCTTCTTTATTGGTGCCCGAAAAATCCCATTCGCAGAATTCATAATCATGCTTGGCACTAAAGAAGTGCCAAGAGATAACACCTGTAGAGTCAATGAAGTGCTCAACAAAGTTCTCTGGCTCAGAAACCTCCATGCTATTGAAGGTCGGTTTGGGTACATCGTTAAGGCCTTCAAAACTGCGACCTTGTAAAAGCTCGGTTAAGCTACGTTCTAGTGCAGCTTCAAAACTCGGGTGAGCACCAAAAGAAGCAAATACCCCCCCTGTCTTTGGATTCATCAAGGTCACGCACATGACTGGGAACTGGCCGCCTAAGGATGCGTCTTTAACCACAATAGGGAAACCTTGGGCTTCCAACGCGTTAATACCTTCTACAATGCTAGGGTATTTATTGATGATTTCTTGAGGAACATCAGGCAATACAATTTCTTTCTCAATGATTTGTCGCTTCACCGCCCGTTCGAATATTTCTGACAGACACTGAACCTTTGCTTCGTTAACATTATTGCCCGCGCTCATACCATTGCTTAAAAACAAGTTCTCAATCAAGTTCGAAGGGAAATAAACTGTTTCACCATCCGATTGTCGGATATAAGGAATCGAGCAAATACCGCGTTCAGTATTCCCCGAATTGGTATCAATTAAATGTGAGCCACGGAGTTCATCTTCTGGGTCGTAAATTTCACGGGTATAGTCATCCAAAATTCCCGCGGGCAGCGCGTCATCATCGGTTAACGTAAACCACTTTTCATTGGGGTAATGTACAAACTCGCTATTCGCAATTTCTTGACCAAAGAACTGATCGTTATAAAAGAAATTACAGTTTAAACGTTCAATAAACTCACCCAACGCCGAGCAGAGCGCACTTTCTTTTGTTGCCCCTTTTCCGTTGGTAAAGCACATAGGAGACGCTGCGTCACGAATATGCAACGACCATACGTTCGGTACAATATTGCGCCAAGAAGAAATTTCAATCTTCATTCCTAGATCGGCCAATAGATGGGTCATGTTGGAAATCGTTTGTTCGAGCGGTAGATCTTTACCCAGAATAAAGGTTTCTGCTTCATTATCAGTCCGACCCATCAACATCGCTTGGGCATCTTCGTCGAGACTTGCAACCGTTTCGATTTTGAACTCAGGGCCTGCTTGGATCACCTTTTTCACCGTGCAGCGTTCTATGGAACGTAAAATACCGGCACGATCTTTATCAGAAATAGTATCGGGTAGTTCTACTTGAATCTGGAAAATCTGATTGTAACGATCTTCAGGGTCAACGATGTTGTTTTGTGACAGTCGAATATCATCGGTCGAGATGCCTTTGCCGACACAGTACACCTTGACAAAATAAGCCGCACACAGAGCAGATGACGCTAAAAAGTAATCAAAGGGACCGGGTGCTGAAGCGTCGCCCTTATAGCGAATAGGCTGATCAGCAATGACGGTATAGTCATCAAACTTTGCTTCAAGTCTGAGATTGTCGAGAAAATTTACTTTGATTTCCATTGAATAGCTTCCACGGTAGAACTTGAGCGCGACCAATTCGTGAATTGATCTTAATGGCAGGGATTATCGGTTTTTTCGGTGCAATAGTCTTGGTAAGTTATAAAAATTAACAAAATAAGTGTTTAAAGCGACCTGTTTGTCTTCAGTAAATGCGGGTTAGGTATAGATCCTTCTCAGCAAAGCTTAAAGTACATGCTGAATATGCCCGGTCGAATTTAACAGAAAAAAAAGGCCGAGTGATCTGCTCTTATTAGAACAGGTCATTCGGCCTTTTTTAGCAAATACTGTTTAAAAAGTCTTTGCGGTTACTTGTCTTCGTTTTGAGAGAACAAGCTACCAGCGGCTGGAACCATTGGCTTAACTTCAGAGGTTGCTGGAGCAGTTGATGCTGACTTAGCAACTGCTTGAGACTGAGTCGGTTTAGCAACGGGTGCTTTTTTAGCAACTACTTTTGTAGCAGGCTTAGCTGCAACTTTCTTAGCAACTACTCTTGTAGCAGGCTTAGCTGCAACTTTCTTAGCAACTACTCTTGTGGCAGGCTTAGCCGCAACTTTCTTAGCAACTACTCTTGTGGCAGGCTTAGCCGCAACTGTTTTAGTAACTACTTTTGTAGCAGGCTTAGCCGCAACTGTTTTAGCAACTACTTTTGTAGCAGGTTTAGCCGCAACTGTTTTAGCAACTACTTTTGTAGCAGGCTTAGCCGCAACTGTTTTAGCCGTTGGCATCTTAGCGGCTTGTTTAGCTTTAGCCGCGTCTTTTTTAGCAGCAGCGATTTCTTTTTTCTTAGCGGCAGTAGCGGCTTTCTTAGCTTTAGCAGCCGCTCTTTTAGCAGCAGCCGCTTCTTTTTGCTTAGCAGCCGTAGCGGCTTTCTTAGCTTTAGCAGCAGCTCTTCTAGCGTTAGCAGCTTCTTGCTTTTTAGCAACAGCGGCCGCTTTTCTATCAGCAGTAGCTTGCTTCTTAGCAGCAGTAACAGCGGCTTTCTCTTGTGCTTTAGCAACATTTGCAGTTGCTTTAGCAATTTCAGATGCAGCATCAGCTTCAATCTTAGCTGATGTAACTTCTAGCTTAGCAGCAGCGAAAGCTTCTTTAGCAGTAGTAGCACCTTGCTTAGCAGTTTCAACTTTAGCTTTAGCAGCATCAAGTGCCTTGATAGTAGCAGCAGATTTCTTAGCTTTAACTTTATCAGCCGCAGTTTTCTTAGCCGCGTTTGCTTTCGCTAAAGCAGCAACCGCTTTAGTTTGTGCCGATTTAGCTTTGGCTAATGCTTTGTCAGCATCAGTACTCATTTTTTGGCGCGCTTTTTCCAGTTTAACTTCTAGTGCAGCGATTTCGTTCTGCAATAATTGAACTGGGCTCAATACAACTTTAAGAGCTGGAGCTTTCTTAGCAACAACCTTTTTAGCTGGAGCTTTTTTAGCTACGATTTTCTTAGCAGTAATTTTTTTTACTGCTGGCTTTTTAGTTGTGCTTTTGCGAGCGGCCATGTAATTTCCTCGAGGACTGACATAATAGACTTCGTAATTATACTTAGAAGCACATTACTATCCATTAATTTTAGACAAGAAATGGAATATAAATAACTTTTTAAGCAATTTTTTTTTATTTGAACCGTTTTGAACGAATTTTCTCTTCAATCCATTCCAACATAGGTTGCCATTCGAGTGTGTCTTTGTTGTCACGTTGATCGAAATCAGCAAGTCCTAAGCCATGTTCTGATGCTCGAACGTAATGTTGAGTATCTCGAAATGAAGTAATGAAAGGGATATTCAAACTATTTAGGAAGCGTTCTAGCTTTTGATAGATGATTGTATTTTTCTTTACACGATTCGCAACAATTGCAATTTCTTTTTTATCGGTGCGATACGCTCTGCTTAATAATACATCTCGAATAAAACCTGTCGCCGCTCGAATATCGATAGCGGAAGGTATTACAGGAATAATAATAAAGTCAGAAGCCTGAATCATGTCAGATAGTGTGTGTCCTGATAATCCTGCGGGGGTATCGAATACGATGCGCGACGTTGTGGAAGGAACTCGTAAATTATAACTGCGTGTCGAGTTGGACGTTTGATGTTTAAACGCTGCTACGCCATTAATTTTTGCAAGATGAGGGTCGCGAGCAGATAACCAATCCATGCTTGAACCTTGTGGGTCATAATCAACAATGGCGGTTTGCTCACCTTGTGTCGCAAAGTAGCTTGCGAGATTGGTCGCCATGGTTGTTTTTCCACACCCACCTTTGGCATTAGCCACGAGAACACGAATAGGTTGTGTTTGGCTGACAATGCGTACACTCGGTTTTGTCGGTATCGTTTCTCGCTCGCTCACTGTGCTTTCGCCCATAACAATATTAGTTATTTCCTGCGTCTTATTTTATTAAGCATAGGCTATAATCACCTGAGTTTATATCTTCAAAAAAGGAATTATGGATGAAGCGTCTCATTTTTATTCTATGCTTATTAGTGGCAATGGCTTTTGTAGTACCTATGCTGATGAAAAAAACTGATGGGACACCGTTTATAAAATCTCCTCTTGATTGGTTTTCAACAAGTTCGACGGATTCGAATAATAACGAATCGAGCAGCAATACTACGCAATCGTTTTATAAATGGCAGGATGATGACGGAACTTGGCATTACTCTGATAAACCGCCAGTAGGAAAAAATACTGAGACAGTGACGGTGAATACCAATACCAATTTGATCCAAGGTTTTCGAGTAGATAAAAAGAAAGAACAGCCTGTTATTGAAAAAAATTCACAGCCTCAAGTTGAGAGTTCGCCAGTAGCTTTGCCCATGACGGTTCCGATTGAAAAGATATCGAAAATATTGGAAGACGCAAACAATATTCAACAAATAATGGATAATCGTCATGAACAAATTGAACAAGCGACGTTGAATCGCTAGTCCAATTTACTGACATTATTTAAGATAAAAAACGCGGCCATTTGAACCACTTGCAACATATCCTTGTTTAGCAAAAGAAACATCTTCAATTAGCACGTTATTACTTACCCACTTATTTTTTGGGATTGCTTGCCAAGTTTGCTCAAGCTTGGCTGTTTTAGTTTCCCACAATTGGATTTTTCCGGCACTTGAACCGGTTAACAAGCTCAAGCCATCTAGACTAAAGCGTGCACTGCTATAAAAACCGCTATTGATTGGGAATTCACTAATAACCTTGCCTGTTTCGATATCCCATAGTCGACCTGGATCACCTAACGCGGAAGTGAAAACAACGCGACCATCCGCCGAAATTTCAGCGTTGCGAACTTTATTATTATGCTCTAAGCGTTGAATTTGTTTGCCACTATTAAGATTCCATATGCGCACGCTCGAATCGTCACTGGCGCTGGCGGCGAACACCCCTTGTCGATCTATGCTGACATCGTAAACGATGCCTTCGTGGCGAAGCGTGCGTTTGATTCCGCCATTTTGAATATCAAATAAGGTGGCGGTATAGTCAGCCATCGCGAGTAATGCATATTGTCCATTATTGCTAAGGCTTATGTCATGGATATCGTCGGGGGCATTCCACAACCAAATGGCTTCACCGGTTTTGCTGTTCCACAGGGCGATTGTTCGGTTGTCCGTGGTTGCAACAAAGTTTCCTTCAGGTGAAAAATCACAGCTTACAATGCTGCTATTCTTTCCTACTTGATGGCTCCAGTTATAAAGGCGATCAAAAGGCTGCAAACGCCAAAGGCTACCACCATGATGTATAGAGCCTGCAAAAGCGAGGCTACTGTCTTGATTAAGACAAAGAGAGTGAACCCCTTGACGTGCAAGCTCATCGAACCGTTCGGGTTGTTTTCCGGTACCGCATGCCGTCAGGAATAAACTGGAAAGTATGACGGTGGAAAATAGTAATGTAGAGGGTGATTTTGGTATAGCAGCTGACTTCATAGTCATCCCTGAATATAGGTCTAATATGAAGTCAGTTTAGTTCATATTCAGCCAGTGGCTAATATGAGCGGGTATAAAAATAAAGAGTATTAGCTAGCAACCAATTCACGATGAACGTTGTGAAGTTTTTCGATCAGTTGATCTTCAACTTCGAAGCGTTCACTGAGCATTTCACCTAAATCAGAAAGATCTTTTGTTAAGTCTGAAATCTGTTCAAGGCAGTGTTCTGCATTGTCGTATTTATCATTGAAATCAACACATTGCTGAGTCATTTCTTCTAAAACAGGGTACGCACGTTTTGCGAGCTCAGTGCCCCCGTCTTCGTATTGCCTTGCTTCATCTAAAAGCTGCTGATAAATTTCGAAGTGACCCGCTGAGCAATAATCCATGAGCATCTGACAGAAAGCCTGAATTTTAATGGATACCGGCGTCTCTTTTGGTGAGAAAGGTTTTAGGGTATTAATTCCGCAAAAAAGTACAATCACATCTTGGCGTTCATTCAACCAACCGTCGATTAACTTATGTACTCCACCCCATCGTTCCTGTGCTGTTATGCAACCTTCCAACATACCCCAATTCCTTATTCTTCTTACGTTTTAATTACACCCAATATAGTCAAGCTAGACATGCAGTTGCAAGCAAGTTTTTTCATTTTTTTTGCTTGCAAACTGACGTTTCTATGCTTTGTGGCTTTATAGAGGTGGTGATCAGACAATTTAATTATTTTCGTGCTTTCCAAGCCACTAAAATTCCATAGGCAGAGGCGATAGCAAAGCCGATAAAGAATACCATCAACCAACTTGGCATAGAGAGTCCTGCGAAACTCCATGAAATTTCTGCGCAGTTACCATTGCCTCTTAATAATACAGTGATTACTTCCATGATAGGAAAGGCATCAAGCATATATTCGAGACTTGGGCCGCAAGAAGGTACTTGATCGGCCGGTAGGTTCTGCAACCAGTTGTGATGATGTGTGAGGTAGATACCAAAAAAAGATGACACTAGAGTCCAGCCTGATGTGATGAGCAATGCGATTGGGCGCTCAATGAGAAAGAAGCTGGCTAAGCAGCCTAGAGCGACCATTAAGGTAGCTACTCGTTGCATGATGCAAAGAGGGCAGGGTTCCATGTCTAAGGCATATTCAAAATAATAAGCGCTGACCAATAACGCAAGGCAGGTTATAAAGCCTGTCATTATGAGTAGTTTTAAGTTGATTCGCATTTTTTTCCCTTTCTTCTTTCTGATTGTTAATACTGTTCTATTCTATAGATGTCTATTTTGAATCTATTCAGACTTGGGAGTATTGATAATGTTCAAGTTTCTTCTGCCTTTCGCAGGATTAATCTTATTTTCTTTTGCCAGCTATAGTCAGGCTGCCGTCCTTAGCGAAACTAAGTATATCCATTTAACCCCTGCTTTTGTGGTTAATTATGGCAATTCAGGACGTATGAAGTATTTACGCACCGAAATTGCATTAAAAGTTATGGGGGTCGAAGCAGCGGCGGCTGTGACCAAACATCGTCCGTATATTCGTAATAATCTGGTCTTGTTATTAACCTCACAAGATAGTGATATCGTTAATTCTTCTGGAGGGCGAGAAACTTTACGTAAAGTTGCATTAGAAGAGGTGCAAGCCTTAATGACTGAGCTTGAGGGGCAGCCATTTGTTGACGATTTATTCTTTGAGAACTTTGTGGTGCAGAATTAGTAAGCGCTAAGCTAAGGCTGCTGTAAACCAAAAAAGGGTTATCGATTGATAACCCTTTTTTTATTTTTGCGTTTTACTTTTACTCTAGCGAGTAAGGTATTGCTTTAAAAAGCTAGGGAAATCAATTTGATCGCCCGCTTCTATTTCGGCTTGCTGCATTAAACTTTGCTGAGCTTGTAGCTGCATTTCTTTGTTCAATGCATCGTCTAACGGCTGCTTAAATTCAGCCGCTCTCTGCTGGGCTAATTTAAGCGTTAGCTGAGCGAATTCTAAATCATCCGTTTTCATCTGTGCTAAATATTGTGCTGACGGTGTTAACGAATCGTCTTTTAGTTTCGCTTGCTGTTGTGCTAAGGCGTTGCTGTATTGTTGGTTGCCGACGGCATCATCCATAGATGACGCGAGTATCGCTAACTCGGCTAACAGATCATGACCCCACTGGCGTAAGCCGATCGATTCACCATTTTTGCTTAATGTTAATTCAGGATCGCGACCTTGCATGACAGCAGCATGTTGGTTGGCTTTAATTTCACGATAGTCTTTATCGTTGATCTTTGGGCTATCAGATAGCAAGCAATGTGTTAAGAAAATATCTAAAAAGTGGATGTGTGTTTCATCCATACCCAGTGTCAGGAAGGGGTTGATGTCTGTGCAGCGAACTTCAATATATTCCACACCGTGATTGGCTAAAGCTTGCAGTGGTTTTTCGTCGCCATTACCAATGCGCTTAGGACGGATATCACTGTAATACTCATTTTCAATTTGCAGTAGGCTGGTATTCAGTTGCTTGTACTGGCCACCTTCTGCTTGCATGCCTATGGCTTCATAAGCTGCAACGGGTTGAGTGATTGCCTCAGATAGCGTTTCTATATAATTTTCAAGGCTGTTATAGCAAACGATTAATTCGGCTTGGGCATTATTTTGATACCCCAAGTCACTCATGCGTAATGACGTTGCGTAAGGCAGGTAATAAGTATGTTGTTTGAACTTGTCTAGCGCGTGTTTTTCACCCTCTAAAAACGATGAGCATACGGCAGGAGAGGCACCAAATAAATAACTTAATAACCAGGAGTTACGGCGAAAATTACGAATAAGACCGAAGTACTTGGCCGAGATGAAATCTTTTAACTGGTCGGCATTAGCGTCTGCTTGATACTCTTCTTTATACATAAGAGGCCATAAAGCGTCTGGCATAGAAAAGTTATAATGAATGCCAGCAATGGCTTGCATGGTTCGGCCATAACGATGCCATAGACCGTGACGATAGGCGTGCTTCAGTTGGCCGATGTTCGAGTAGCCGTACTGTGCAATAGGAATGCTTTCTTCGCCATTGATAATACATGGCATGGAAGCAGGCCAAATAAGTTCGTCCCCCATGTTCTGATAGCTGTATTGATGCAGGTTGTGCATGAATGCAAGTGTATCTTTGGCGTTATCAAAGACCGGGGTGATAAATTCTAATAAAGATTCAGAATAATCTGTGGTGATGCTCGGGTGAGTGAGAGCAGACCCCAGTGCTTGAGGATGTAGCGCTTGGCTTAAACGGCCATTTGGCTCACAGCGTAATCCTTCTTTTTCAATACCGCGCTGGATGCGCCCAAGTAATGAGAGCTGATTTTGCTCACGTAGGGACGTTAGCAAAGGGGTATAAGTAGGATTAACCAATGGATAGCCTCAATATTGAAACAGAAAAGAAAATGCATTATAAGGGAATGAAGGCTTTGACGTAAGTCTAATCAGCGGCACGGACTGTGCCACTGAGATAGACAATCCTTACCGTTACTTTTTGCCTTTTTTGAAAGCGGCGGCAAGCGCATCGGCCATTGCACCTTGTGCTTGGCCACTAGACTGGTGGCTTCCTCTGTTGTCATTGTTGTTAGCCGCGCCAGGACCAAAGCTGGTTTTAGTCGTTTGGCCACCATTACCACGGCGATTATTACGTTCGCCGGGCGTTTTTTGCTCCGCTAATTCATTAGCGTCGTCTGACATGCGCATAGAAAGTGCGATGCGCTTACGCTGAGCGTCAACTTCCATCACTTTTACTTTGACGATGTCACCGGCTTTTACGACTTCACGCGGGTCTTTAATAAAGGTATCCGACATGGCTGAGATATGAAGTAGGCCGTCTTGGTGAACACCAACATCCACGAATGCACCAAAGTTAGTCACGTTGGTAATGACACCTTCGAGCACCATGTTTAAACGTAAATCTTTTATTTCTTCTACGCCGTCTAGGAAGGTTGCGAAGCTGAATTCTGGGCGTGGATCGCGGCCTGGCTTTTCAAGTTCGCTAAGAATATCTTTAATGGTGATTTCACCCACGGATTCAGTGGCATATTGAGCGGCGTTAACGGCTTTCAAGAAGGAGCCATCACCGATTAAACTCTTAATGTCACGGCCTGATTGCTTGGCAATTTCTTTTACTACGCCATATGCTTCTGGGTGAACAGAGCTGGAATCTAATGGATTTTCGGCATTATGAATACGTAAGAAACCGGCGGCTTGCTCGAAGGTTTTTTCACCTAAGCGGGGGACTTTTTTCAATTCTTTACGCGATGTAAAAGCCCCGTTTTCATCTCGATAATTAACGATGTTATTGGCGATGGTGGTGTTTAAACCTGAAACGCGCGTTAGCAGTGGCACCGAGGCCATGTTGAGATCAACACCGACTGAGTTCACGCAATCTTCGACGGTCGCATCCAATGCTCGGGCTAGTTGAGTTTGGTTTACGTCGTGCTGGTATTGACCTACACCAATAGATTTTGGATCGATTTTCACGAGTTCGGCGAGAGGATCTTGCAGGCGACGAGCAATAGAGACGGCGCCACGAATGGTTACATCAAGATTGGGGAATTCTTTAGCTGCTAGCTCAGATGCAGAATAGATTGAAGCACCTGCTTCGTTCACCATGATCTTCTGAACTTTCTTCAACGCAGGGTTTGCTTTAATCATGTCACCCACGAACTTATCGGTTTCACGACTACCGGTACCATTACCAATCGAAATCAATTCTACGTTGTGTTTTAAAATTAACGCGGTAATGGTTTTAGCGGAATCGGCTAATCTTTTTTGTGGTGGCGTCGGGTAGATAGTATCGTGATCGATTACTTTACCGGTGGCATCTACAACGGCAACTTTTACCCCGGTACGTAAGCCAGGATCTAAACCGATGGTAGCTTTGGCGCCAGCAGGTGCGGCTAAAATAAGGTCTTTTAGGTTTTGACCGAAAACTTTAATCGCTTCTTCTTCAGCGGCTTCGCGTACGTTGGTCATTAGCTCCGTTTCAAGGTGAGTTAATAACTTGATGCGCCAAGTCCAACGGACGACTTCATGCAACCAGCGATCGGCAGGGCGGCTTTCATTTTTGATGTTGAAGTGATCAGCGATCATGGCTTCGCAAGGTGAAGGCGCTAGCTTGTCAGACGGATCACCCGTGACGATACTGAAGCTCAAAACACCCTCGTTGCGGCCACGTAGAATAGCCAGTGCGCGGTGGCTAGGAACGCTTTTAAGTGCTTCGTCGTGTTCAAAGTAGTCGCTGAACTTTGCACCCTCTTGCTCTTTTCCGGGGACTAGGCGAACTGATAAAGTGCCGTCTTGTTTTAAGAAAGTACGCACTTTATTGATCAAGTTAGCGTCTTGGGCGAAGCGTTCCATCAGAATGTACTTAGCACCATCAAGGGCTGCTTTGGTATCGACAATGCCATTCTCTTTACCGGTTTGGGTATCAATAAAGCGGGTGGCTAGTATTTCAGGTGTCTGGCTTGGATCTTCACGCAGCGTATTGGCCAATGGCTCAAGGCCCGCTTCGATTGCGATAGTGCCTTTGGTGCGACGCTTCTGTTTGTAAGGTAGGTACAAGTCTTCTAAGCGCGTTTTGGTCTCGGCATTGAGAATGTCACGCTTAAGCTCTGGACTTAACTTACCTTGCTCGTCGATATTTTTTATAATCGAGCTGCGACGATCTTCCATTTCGCGTAAATAGCGTAGGCGTTCTTCGAGATTACGCAGTTGCGTATCATCCAGTGCGCCAGTAACTTCTTTTCGGTAACGAGAAATAAACGGTACGGTTGCGCCGTCATCTAAGAGGGCAACAGAGGCTTGTACTTGTTGCGGACGGATATTTAATTCTGTAGCGATACGGGTAAAAATGGTATCCATGCGGTTCTCTATAAACAGTCAATAATGCGAATGAGTATACTGAGAGGGGAGAAGATATTCGAGGATTTATTTTTAAAAAGAAGGTACAAAAAAGCCGCTAATAACTAAGCGTTGAAGGCTTAATTGTTAGCGGCTTTTTTCAGATAATTCTTATTGCGTTAATCAATAAGGATTAATCAGCTATTACTTAACTTTAGGACCCGCCGCTAAGATAGCGTCAGATACATCGAACTTAACGAAGTTAGTCGTGAACTGCTTAGCCAATATTTCAGCGGCTGCTGTCCAATCTGCTTCGTTAGCCCAAGCTTTCGTTGGGTTAAGTAGCTTAGAATCAACACCGTTTAGGCTCTTAGGAACTTCTAAGCCAAACAACGGTAGAGTTTCAGTTTCAGCATCACGCAAAGCGCCTGTCTGAATTGCGCTGATCACCGCACGAGTTGTTGGAATTGAGAAACGCTCGCCGCCTTTACCGTTAGCGCCGCCCGTCCAACCGGTATTCACAAGATAAACTTGAGAATCAAATTCAGTAACACGCTTCATCAACAACTCAGCGTATTCGCCTGCTGGACGTGGAAAGAATGGAGCACCGAAGCACGTTGAGAAAGTAGACTTAAGACCTGGAGTACCCCCCATTTCAGTAGAACCTACTAGCGCTGTGTAACCACTTAGGAAGTGGTAAGCCGCTTGTTCTTTAGTAAGAACAGACACTGGCGGAAGAACACCGGTCATATCGCAAGTCAGGAAGATAACGGCTTTTGGCTCGCCACCTTTGTTTTCTAGTACGCGCTTTTCAACGTGCTCTAGAGGATAGGCGCAACGGCCGTTTTCAGTCAGGCTAGTATCAGCGTAATCAGCTACACGATGTTCATCGTCCATCATTACGTTTTCAACGATAGCGCCGAAACGGATTGCATCCCAAATGATGGGCTCATTCTTTTGCGAAAGATCGATCGTTTTTGCGTAGCAACCGCCTTCGATATTGAATACCGTGCCTTTGCCCCAGCCATGTTCGTCATCACCAATAAGGTAACGCTCAGGATCTGCAGACAAGGTCGTTTTACCCGTGCCAGACAAACCGAAGAACAAGCAAGTATCGCCGTCTTCACCAACGTTGGCAGAGCAATGCATGGGTAGTACGTCTTTTTCAGGAAGTAGGAAGTTCTGTACAGAGAACATCGCTTTCTTCATTTCGCCTGCGTAACGCATGCCGGCTAGCAATACTTTACGTTGTGCGAAGTTGATGATGACAGCACCATCAGAGTTAGTACCGTCACGCTCTGGCACACATTCAAAGTTAGCGCAGTTCAGAATGGTCCATTCTTCTTTGTCAGCTTGGTTGAATGTTTCAGGGCGAATAAATAGGTTGCGACCGAACAGGTTTTGCCACGCTGTTTCAGTTTGGCATTTAACGGGCAAATAATGAGCAGCATCAGAACCTACGTGTAGGTTAGAAATGAAACCGCCCGTTTTGCTGAAATATTCTTCAACACGATCCCAAAGAGCATCGAATTTTGTGGCATCGAAAGGACGGTTAACACCGCCCCAGTCGATCGCTTCTTTCGTGCTAGGTTCTTCAACAATGAAGCGATCCATTGGAGAACGGCCAGTACGAACACCGGTAGTGACAACGAATGCGCCGTTGTCTTGTAGGCGGCCTTCGCCACGCTCAAGTGCTTTTTCAACCAACAGAGGTGCAGATAAATCAGTATAAAATGTGGTCATAATTGTGCCCTAAGGGTCTCGTTATGTCAGTATCGCTTTTGGCCATACACAAATGAATGGTATTTACCGCCCAGATGGTAATTGGACGAATCCATATTTTGAGGCTGCGGATTATGCCAGATTTTTTGACTTAACAAAACCGAGATCCCTTAAATGACGGACATCAATAAAAATAATAGTTGGCGATATATGACTTGTTTCAATTAATTCTTGTAGTTTTTTTTCAATACTGGCAAATATAATAGGGTATTCACCTGTATTGGCACTAATTGACCAACGAAAGCTCATTTAGAGCGGTATTGCTAAGGCGATCTCGTTAATTAATGTAGTTTTTTTTCAGGAAATAAATCTCCAACTTGCTCTTTATTAAACGAGTAATGTTGTAAGCAAAACTGGCAATCAATAGAAACCTTGCCTTGTTCGGCAATCACATCCATCAGCTCGCGATAACCCAATTGTGCAATAGCATTCCCCGTACGTATTTTTGAACAGGTACAAGCAAAGTGCAGGCTTTCTTCATCATACAGGCGCACTTCTTCATCATGGTAAAGGCGATGTAAGATAGTTTCATTATTGAGTGTTAATAACTCTTCATCTTTTAAGGTGCTGGCCAGATGGCTTAAGCGATCCCAAGCATCTTCATCAGAACCTTCTGCAGCGGGCAATTGCTGTAGCATAAAGCCACTAGCAATGGTGCCATCGCACTCCAACCAAAAGCGTGATCCTAGCTGTTCTGATTGTTTGAAATAGTATTCAAAGGCTTCGTTCAGATGATTTCCTTCCAAAGGCACTATGCCTTGGTAAGGTTTGCCGACCGCCGGCTCCAGGGTTATAACGAGATGGCCCCCTTTAAGTTCTACTGTGTTAATTTCTTTGCTTTCATCGTAACGAGCAATGGCGCGTAACTCTCCGGTATTGGTGGTTTCAGCTTGAATCAGTGAGACGTCACCGGGCAGGCGCACTTGTAGACATAAACGGCCTTCGTATTTTAGCGTTGCGCTCATTAATGCGCTGGCGGCCATAAGTTTTCCGAGCTCTACTTTTAGAACGTCTGGATAGTCGTGCTTGGACAGGACGGCACTGAGACTTTTATGCAAGCCAACAAGCTCTCCTCGAACATCGGTTTGATCAAAGGTAAAGCGTTGCATGCTATCGAGATTACTCATATTTTACTCATATTTCACTTTGGTGCTTAAATTGGTGAATCTGACGACGCTCTTTTTTATTAGGACGATGGTCAGGTGCCGCGGTGGTATGTTGCATCACGCGGCGGAGTTCGGCTGCCGCCATTCGTGCCTTGATACTAGCGGCCGTTTCTTCGTAGAGCGCTTGAGCTTCTGGCGCGCCTCGGCGCTGATCAGATAGGTCTTTAATAACAATTGTTTTTTCATCGACGCCCTGGCGAATAGTGAGCTTTGCATTGAGGTCAATGGTTTTGCTGACTTTGCAGCGCTGACCTTCATAATGCACTTTGCCGCCTTCTACTGCCGCTTTGGCAATCGCACGGGTTTTATAAAAGCGCGCAGCCCAGAGCCATTTATCAAGGCGTATTTTCTTGTTGTCACTGGTTTGCTGCTTGCTCATTATTTAGCGGTATCCTAATTGATTGGGTCTATCTTTATATTGAATCTTTTTTTATCAATAACTCGTCAAAATGGTGAATGCCTGAGTGTTCGCTATCAGTATTAGGTACTTTTTGACTGTCTGGATGAAAGATTGTCAAAAGGTGTTTAAAGCCCCATTTTTGTGCAGATTTTAATACCGCTTGGCTATCATCAATAAGTAAGGTGGTGTCTATATTAAACGGTTCATCCTGTTGCAGATGTTGCCAGAATGCCTGACTTTCTTTTGGCTCTTGATAGTCGTGTGAGCTAATGATTCGATCGACTAGCTGATCTAAGCCGGTCTGAGTCATTTTTAAATTCACACTATCACGGTGAGCGTTGGTTACGATGACCGCTCTTTTTCCTTGTTGCTTAAGCATTTCAAGGAAGTCTTTAACATGCGGGCGGTATTGGATTTTTTCAACGATGTCATGCTTTAAATCAGCAACCGGCATACTTAGACGCTCGCTCCAGTAATCGAGGCAATACCAATTTAAGGTGCCTTGAGTTTCATCTGACGCTTGCTTCAATACCTGTTGAGCTTCTTCATGATCGACGCCGAACAGCTCTGCATATTTTGCGGGCATAAATTGAAGCCAAAAATAATTGTCAAAATGCAGGTCGAGTAAGGTGCCATCCATATCGAGCAGAACGGTCTCTATTTTGGACCATTGCTCAGCACTGTATGGCTGCTGGGGTTGCGATATTTTTTCTGAGTTACGTGCTTGGCTGTCTGTCATGTTTGAGTCAGGTATACTGCTTAAATGAGTTTGCATTAATAAAAGTAGAGTTTGTTTATTATGTCTGAAAAACCAAAAATCTTACACCAGTCAATTGTATCTAGAAGTCGTTTATTTACGGTTGAGGCTGTGGACTTTCAATTCAGTAATGGTGTTGAACGAACTTATGAACGTTTGGTACCCGGTGGATCCGGTGCGGTCATGATGGTTGCAATGTTGGATAATGAGCATGTTGCTATAATACGTGAGTTTGGTGGTGGGGTAGAGGAATATACTTTGACGCTGCCTAAAGGTGCTGTGGACTTGGGTGAAACACTCGTCGATGCTGCCAATCGAGAGCTGCAGGAAGAGATCGGTTTTGCAGCGCACAAGATTACTTTTTTAAAGCATATGAGCTTGTCACCCAGTTATATGAAAAGTGGTATTGATGTTTTTCTGGCTGAAGAGTTATACCCTTCTGCATTAGAAGGTGATGAGCCTGAACCGCTAGAGCTGATAAAGTGGCCGTTGGCGGACTTACACGAATTGGTAATGAGAGACGATTGCACGGAAGGCCGAGCAATCGCAGCGCTGTATTTGGCGCGAGATTATTTGGCCAATAGAAACCCTTAGAGGTTTATGGGGTTTCTCTTCAAATTTAATTCGGGTCTAGCATTATTGAGTCAATCAATGCTGCTTAATGTAGTATCTAGCGCTGCTATTAATCGTTCCAGTTTAATGGGTTTACTGATGAATCCATTCATTCCAGCGTTAATGCAGCGCTCTTTATCTTCCATCATGGCATTTGCAGTGAGTGCTAAAATAGGCACTTGGTTTTTTGGAAAACCGAGTTCTCGAATTTTCTCTGTTGCTGTAATGCCATCCATGGTTGGCATGTTAATATCCATTAATATTAGATCGAATGTGTTTTCAATGGTTTCATTTAGTGCGAGTACTCCATTCTTAACGATGACGGTTTCAATGCCCAATTTAGCCAATATTTTACTGGCAATTTTAGCGTTCACCTCATTATCTTCCGCCAACAATACCTTCGCTTGGTAGTTGCGCATTAAGCCACTGCGCTTAATATTATTTTCTATTACGCCAGGTTTTAAGGGAATATGAAGGCTAAAAGTACTACCGATACCCAACTGACTTTCTACTTTAACCATACCTTGCATCGCACTGGCTAAATGCTGGCTAATCGTTAGGCCTAAACCTGTGCCACCGTATTTTCTAGCAGTGCTGGTATCAGCTTGTTTAAAAGCGGAGAAAATCTTTTTTATTTTTTTGTCAGCAATACCAATGCCACTATCTTTAATATGAATCTTTAAATCGTATTGGTGGCTTGCTAGGCGATCCCCTTGAACTCTAATATCAATACGACCTTGATGAGTGAATTTAAGTGCATTGCTGACTAAATTATTCAAAACCTGACGAATTCTGTTTGGATCGCCAACCCAGAACTGGGGTAAGTCTGCACTGTAAAAATATAGAATTTGAATTCCTTTTTGCTTGGCTGAATTAGAAAATAGTTGGTATACCTCGTTGCATAGTTGGTGCAGATCAAAGTTAATGTGTTCTAGTTCAAAGCTACCGGATTCAATTTTTGATAGATCAAGAATGTCATTAATAATGTTTAGTAATGAATGAGAAGATGAATGGATAATATCAATATATTGTTTTTGTTCATGATCAACTTTTTGGTCGATCATCAGCTCAGTAGCACCCAATATACCATTCATGGGTGTGCGAATTTCGTGACTCATATTCGCGAGGAAAATACTTTTACTTTGATTGGCGTTTTCTGCGCTGCGCAAAGCTTCACGGATTTGAATATTAGCTGATTTTAGTGCCTGATTTTTGGCTTCTGACTCGGTAATGTCTAAGCCAGTTAATAATATTTCTTTTCTATTATTATTTATAGGGCTGCCGCCATTTTCATCATCAGTATCGATTAAGGTTATACGCCAATCAATTGTATATTCTTTGCCGGTATTCGCCACCAACGAGAACTCTGAAGAAACGGTATTACCAGCGTAAGGTGTTAAATTATGAAAATAGTTATTTATTGTATTGTGGGATCTTTTGGGACAAAAATGATGGATGGGTTTATTAAGAATTTTGTCTTTAGTGCTGCCAACTAAAGTGATGAACTGACGATTAGCTTCAATTATTTTTCCATGTCTATCGGTAATCACTAGAAGGGTGTGCATTGTATTTGAATAAACTTGCATGCGATTACGTTCATGGCGTAATTCAACTTCCATATTATGTCGTTTGCTGATGTTGCTTGCAGAGAGAATTATTCGCACCTGTTTATTTTCGGTCACGGGTTTCGCTTGAATTGCCCAGCGACTCTCATTTTTTCTTTGTTCGAGTGAAAGGTTGCTTTCGTGTTCGTGTATAAAAGTGCATTCAAAATTGATCTGGGTATTACTGACCAACGACTGGCTTAGACATTGCTCTACTTTTTCACGATCACTGCTTTTTATGACATGTCGAAGATTCAGATTTTCGCTGTTTGGAAATGCAGTTGAAAAGTCACTATTATATTCAATAATTTGAAAGTGGGTATCCAGTTTTAAGTAAATCCCCAGAGCTTGTTTCTGTTCTTCTGATAGAGCCTTTTTCTTTTTCGCATTATATTGTTTTTTACATTGCCAAAACAACAGGATTGAATAGAGGGTAAGTGCTAATACTAGCAGTATGAGCATCTTGCCCTGGGTGGCTAAAATATAGGCCTGTCTAACTTTTGACAGAGAGGTGGAGGCCAGTAAAGCAATACTTTTATTAAATTTTTGTTTATAAAATAGTGTGTTTTCTGGGCTTAAAGATGCAGGAATAAAACCATCTTGTTGCTTCAAAGATTGTAAAATAAGTGTTTTATTTAAGTGGTTGTCGCTAGGTTCGATGCTAATGAGCTCATATTCATCACGTAATATTCGGTATAATTTGATGTCCTGTTGGTGAGCGAGTTCATTTTGTTGTTTTGTCGTAAGGTTATTACCGGCAGAGGAGATCAGTTGAACAACGCTTTTCAAAGAACTTTGTTTCTGTTGATAGCTTTGTTCAAGACCAATATACCAAGCCGCAGCGCCCATTAGAATTACGGTGCTCAAGGCCAAAATCGTGACTGTGTGGAACTGTTTCCCCATAATCATATTCCCTGATGGGCGGAAGAATCGAATTTTAATTGGGCGATGGTATGTAGCACTATAGTGCGAATAGGCTTTAGGGTTATTAAACTATCGTCATTACAGGACTATTGCAATTTTATAAGATTAAAATAACCAAGGCAAAACAATGGCATGCAGTGCTGCGGTGAGTGTCATCGCCATTGCCGAGTAGGCAGCGTACTCTTGGCCTAGCTCTAGCGCACGGCTGGTGCCTACTGCGTGGGCACAAATGCCTAGGCTTATGCCTGTGATTTGAGGACTGTCTAATTTAAACCACTGTAATAATAGGGGGATAATGGCCGCGCCGATAATACCCGTTACCATCACAAACGCTGCTGCGAGCGCGGGAAGACCGCCTGTTTGTTCTGTGATAGCAACCGCAACGGGGGTAGTCACGGATTTACTCGCCATGGTGACGGTTATCGCATCAATGCCTATCCAATAATGAGTGAGTACAACCGCGACGAAGACGGTCGTAAAGCTACCCAGTATAATCGCCAGTAATAACCGCAGGAATTGTTTACGCATGCTATGAAAGTGGTGAAATAATGGAATGGCTAAGCCAACAACGACAGGGCCAAGAAAAAAGCTGAGCAGCTGGCCGCCTTGCTGGTAGGTGCTATAAGGAGTGTCGGTTAGCCAGAGTATCGCGATCACTATGGTAAAACCAGATAATACAGGAGGTAGCCAAGGACTATTATTGGATCGCTGGTAGATTTTTAAGCCTAGTAGATAAGCACCGAGTGTAATCATAAACCAAGTGCTGGGCAGCTGTAATAGTTCTGTGGGTATTAGTTCTTTAAGAGCGAAATCGCTCAGCATTATTTATTTCTCCACTGCAATACAACGGCAGTGACAAAAACCCCAGGGATTAAGCTTAAGGTTAATATAATAAAAAGCTTTAGACCATGTTGTTCTATAATAGCTGATTGCGTAATAAGGCCAGCACTAATAGGAATTATAAATAGAGGTAATAGAGGCGCAAGCGAGTTCGCAGCTAATTCAATTGATTTGGGTATTTTGTTTCTTAGAATAATTATAATCAGCAATAGAACCATGCCAATAATCGAACTGGGTACGGGGACGGCAGTCCAAAATTGGACTGCCTCTCCGAAAATGAGAAAAACTAAAAGAGCAAATAGTCCTACTAGCATATTCTCATTCTTTATTTGGTACGGAAGGAGAGACTTGAACTCTCACACCTTACGGCACTAGAACCTAAATCTAGCGTGTCTACCAATTCCACCACTCCCGCTTAGGCTGCGCATAGTATAGAGACTCCCTAGGCGTGTCCAGTACTTTAGTAAAATAAATTCACTTTTTTCATTTATATTTTTTCGTCGCCATGAGATGTATGAATTCAACGGCGGTCATAGTTTATTACCTTAATAGCGAGACAATTAAGGTTTTCTCTAATTTAATAGCGCTCAGTGCTTGCTGAAGTCTTTCTTGTAAAACTAATTTGTATCTGGCCAGAGCTGTTAATAAGTGGTTAGCGATTATGCCTGCATTACTAAGGTTTTTTAGGTCTCAATAACGATGACAAATTCGTTTCCTTCAGGCGGGCTACAGTATTGATCTCTCGAGCCGTATTTTGCATGTCGCAGGTATCCCTGTCGTCGGATAACTCTTACTAGTATGGTTATTGCAGTGGCGACCGCGATGAACGTTTACTTGAGATAAAGAGGCTTCTAGCTCTTGTGCCTACTTGTCATCTTCACTGATAATTATAAAGTTCATGTTGTGCTTCTCAATTTGACCGGCTGAAAAAAAGCATATGATTCATGAATGGCTTTGCGAGTATGTACTTACCAAACGAGTAAAAAAATACTAATAACGTAGTAATGAATTTGCTATAGCGTGTCAATAGAACGAAATAACTTAAGGAATCAAGGTGGCCATGAATAAGCCTTTAGTAAATCATAATGTAATGATCAATCTTGCAGCATTCATCATTATTGTTGCGGGTTTAAAAGCAGCAACTCAGTTGATAGTGCCCTTTTTACTGGCCGTATTTATTGCGGTTTTATGCACGCCGATGATGATTTGGTTAAAAGAAAAAAGGGTGCCTGCAATATTGTCAGTATTGTTAGTTGCGGTGCTGTTTTTTCTGATTACCGCAACGTTAGGAACGGTTGTAGGTTCTAGCTTATCGGCTTTTTATCAAGATTTGCCGGAGTACGAGCAAAAGTTACAGCAACAGGGGGAAGGCATTATCGCGACGCTGAGTGGTTTTGGTATTGTTGTTGATGAGGCTGTATTGAGTAATTACATTGACCCAGGTGCGGTCATGAAAATGGTTGCTAAAGTTTTCAGTGGCTTAGGAAGCGTATTGACGAATACTTTTTTGATTTTATTTTCAGTGATTTTTATTTTATTAGAGGCCTCCGATTTTCCTGAAAAACTTAAACGAGCCTTAGGCAGTAAGACGCAGGCACTTGATTATTATCAGAGCTTTAGCGATTCAGTGCAGCGTTATTTATTAATTAAAACTTTGGTCAGTATGGGCACCGGAATTATTGTCGGAATCACGTTAGCTTGGATCGGGGTCGATTATGCAATTTTGTGGGCTGTAATCGCTTTTTTATTAAATTTCATTCCTAATATTGGCTCTATTATTGCTGCTGTGCCACCGATGTTGATCGCATTAATTCAGCTGGGGCCGGTGAGCTCAATGCTGGTGATGTGTTTGTACTTAGTGACCAATGTACTGTTCGGAAATGTAATTGAGCCCCGATTTATGGGGCGTTCTTTGGGCTTGTCGACTCTGGTTGTTTTTGTATCGTTAGTTTTTTGGGGATGGATATTTGGTCCCGTCGGCATGCTGCTTTCAATTCCGCTGACGATGGTGGTTAAAATAGCGTTAGAGAATAGCCAGCGAAATCGCTGGTTGGCGATATTGCTGGGTCATTGATAAAAAGTGACGAACTATGCAGTGTTTTTCTTTATTTAGCGTAAGGAAGGGTAAAACCCTTCCCCTTATTTATTGCCGCGCATTACACTCTGTTAAAGCTAGGTCTTGTGTAGAGGCAAATCTTGTTAAAGGTAAATGTAATGTATCAAATTTTGTTGATCGATGATGATTATGAGTTGGGCGAACTATTGCAAGAATATTTAGCAATGGAAGGTTATCAGCTAGCGGTATGTCATGATGGTGAATCGGGTTTAGCCGCGGCACTAACAGGACAATACGACCTGGTTTTATTGGATGTGATGCTGCCAAAAATGAATGGTTTCGATGTACTTAAACAGCTACGTACTGAATCGATGTTACCTGTCATTATGCTGACTGCTCGAGGTGATAGTGTTGATCGTGTACTGGGCTTAGAGCATGGGGCGGATGATTATATCCCTAAGCCTTATCACCATCATGAGCTTGTCGCTCGGATTAAGGCGTTGTTTCGCCGTATCGAAGTAGGGCAACCTAAGGTGACCAATGCATGGCTCCAGGTTGATGAGCTTAAACTGCATAAAGCGACTCGCAGCGTAAAATTGCACAACGAAGAAGTTGAACTTACGGGTGCAGAATTTGGCGTATTGTTAACACTACTGGAAAGTGCGGGCGAGGTGGTCGATAAGGAGGTGCTTTCTCAACGTGCATTAGGGCGTCGATTAAGTGCGTTTGATCGTAGCATCGATATGCATGTCAGTAATTTACGCAAGAAGCTCGGTGAGCGTAATGACGGTAAAGCGTATATTAAAACGGTTCGTGGCCAAGGCTATATCTTGGTACAGGACTGAACATAATTAGGTGTGTTCATTTAAAATATTTCTTAAATTAGGCACTAATATGCGCTGGCGAAATTCGTTATTTATTAAAATTTTTCTTTGGTTTTGGATTGTTGTTATTGTGAGTATGACGGTTGCCACTCTGTCTTTTCAATGGCTGCAAGACGATTATCATCGGCCGTTAGAGTTGCGCGAGAAAATTTTATTACAGCGCATTGCTGAGAATAGCCAGCCATTGGCAATTAAAAAGCGAGGGTTATGGGCACGCTTAGAGCCCGGCTGGAATATTGTTAAATTCGAAGAAACTCAACTGAACGACCTTCCTCATGATGTTGCTGAATTTTATGAGCATGCCGTTGCTGAGCAGCAGTCTCTATGGGGGCAGGAAGACGGCTTTATGATGATGGGACCTTTGGTTCACCGAGATCAAATATATATTGCGGTGAGTCGTTATCATTGGCGACATTCATTAGATGAAGGGGAGCGCTGGTTGATTCCTTTTTTAGTGGTACTCATGGTTTCTCTTATGTGTGGCGTGCTTGCGTGGCATTTAACAAGCCCTATTCGTCGCTTGCAGAAGGCGGCTAAAAAATTGAGCGCAGGAGATTTTGATATCTCCGAGTTGCGATCAAATCTTAATCGTGGTGATGAATTGGGCGATTTATCGATAGGGTTTGTTGAAATGGCGGATTCGTTGCAGCGCCTTTTACAAAGTCATCGTCAGTTACTGCGCGATGTTTCCCATGAACTACGCTCACCGCTGACACGTTTGCAAATAGCATTAGGTATTGCGCGTAAAAAAGATTCAGGCAACGCCCTACAAGCCGAGCACGATAGGATTGAGCGCGCTTCAGGGCAAGTGGCCAATCTGGTGACACAAATTTTAGACTTGGCTAAACTGCAGCAAGAGGGTGATTTAACTACCGAGAAATTAGATCTTGTGAAGTTATTTAAAATTTGGCTGCAGGATGCTGAATTGGAATTAGCCGCTAAGCACTTGACTATCAAGTGGCAGTTGGATGCTGAAGAAGTATTTTGTCATATTGATGCAGTATTAATGCAGCGAGCTTTTGATAATGTACTGCGTAACGCTATTCGCTTTAGTCCTGACTCGGGTGTATTGACATTAAGCTTGGGGAAAATTGATCAGCAGCTTATTTTTAAAATATGCGATCAAGGTCCCGGAGTCAGCGAGGATCAGCTTGAAGATATTTTTGCTCCTTTCACTCAAGTCGATCAATCTCGGAGCCATGCCATCAGCGGTGGTTATGGCATTGGCTTAGCGATGGTGCAACGAATTCTAAATATGCATCGGGGTGACGTGTGCGCAAAAAACATTCCGGGTTCGGGTTTGTGTGTTGAGTGGACTTTACCAGATCGGGCTAAAACTTAAGGCGATTATATTTAACGACACAAAAAAAGTGAGATGAGGAGAGGCCTTTAAAGAACTGCGCCAGCGTCCTGATTTAACACGTCGTTTTAGTAACGAACATTTGGAGTCAATTTCCCTAGTAGTCGGCTAATTCGTAATTTGAGGTAAAGATGAGCTAAAAATTGAGCGAATTTGTTCGCTTTGCTGGATTTTTTGGCAAAATTTTGGTATCTAATGTCCTACTGTTCACGTGAGCCAGACTTGGTTTTGGTTTACGCTATCATCTCCACCTAATTATTACGCAATTGGAAGAGCAAAATGTCTGAAGATATGAAGCAAGCTGCCCTCGATTATCATGAGTTTCCTAAACCAGGTAAGATCAGTATTGAACTGTCTACACCCGCTCAAACAGCTCGTGATTTAGCCCTAGCTTACAGCCCAGGTGTTGCTGAGCCGGTTAAAGCCATCGCTGCAAATCCAGAAGATGCTTACCGCTACACGGGTAAAGGTAATTTGGTTGCTGTTATTACTGACGGTTCCGCTATTTTAGGTCTTGGTAACCTTGGTCCATTGGCATCTAAGCCAGTGATGGAAGGTAAGTCTTTATTATTCAAACGTTTTGCGGGTATCGATTCTATCGATATCGAAGTTGAATCTGAAAGCCCACAAGCGTTTATCGATACCGTGCGCCGTATTGCTAATACCTTTGGTGGTATTAACCTTGAAGATATCAAAGCCCCTGAATGTTTTGAAATCGAACGTACTTTGATCGAACAGTGTTCTATCCCGGTTTTTCATGATGATCAACACGGTACTGCGATTGTAACAGTTGCCGGTATGATGAATGCCTTAGAAATTCAAGGTAAGAAGCTTGAAGACGCGACGATGACTGTGTTGGGTGCGGGCGCTGCTGCGATCTCTTGCTCTAAGCTATTGATACTTGCAGGCATGAAGCCTCAAAATATCTTCATGTGTGACCGTAAAGGCGTTATTCATTCGGGCCGTGACGATCTTAACCAATATAAGGCGATGTTTGCAGTTGAAACTGACAAGCGCACCTTGGCTGATGCGATGGAAGGTGCTGATATCTTCCTAGGTCTTTCGGGTCCTAATTTGCTAGCGCCTGAGCTATTGAAAAAGATGGCGCCAAACCCAATCGTTTTCGCATGTTCTAACCCAGATCCAGAAATCGCTCCTGCGCTTGCGCACGAAGTTCGTGATGACTTGATCATGTCGACTGGCCGTTCTGATTTCCCTAACCAAGTGAACAACGTTCTTGGTTTCCCATTCATCTTCCGTGGTGCTTTAGACGTTCGTGCTTCTGTAATTAACGAAGAGATGAAGTTGGCTGCTGCTTACGCAATTGCTGCTTTGGCGAAAGAACCTGTTCCTCAGGACGTTTTGGATGCCTACGAGCTGACTTCATTAGAGTTAGGTCGTCAGTACATCATTCCTAAGCCAACAGACTCACGTCTATTGGGTGTGGTTGCTGCAGCCGTTGCTAAAGCGGCTGTTGATACTGGTGTTGCTCAGCTTCCTTACCCAGCGAACTACCCATTAAACTCTGTTGACGACATCTAATAATTAGAGCGTTAATTATTGGTGAGTTTTTGGCAGACATAAAAAAACCGGCTTAGGCCGGTTTTTTTATGTCTGTTACTTTATATATTTATTTTATTCATCTTGACGGTGGCTATTTTGCATTTAAATATATAGCTGCTCTGGAGTATTAGAAGAGTAGTTGTGGTGAATTTTCGTCGTCATCATAGATATCATCGTTGGATTCTGACATTATTTGCTTTGAGGTGTCGCGTGCCGGTATCTGTTCTTGCTTAAACAGTTCAAAAATCGCATTAGCTTGCCCAGGTTGTGCTAATAAGCCTGTCTCAGGATCAATGCGTATGTTTACGATGCCATCTGGCTGAGGAAAATGACGATACTTCTTATCCGCGAGCATAGCTCCCATATAGTTTACCCAAATTGGCAATGCCGTATTACCACCAAATGCCCAGCGTCCTAAAGTGCGGGGTTGGTCAAAACCTATCCATACACTGGTAACGAGATCGCGATTATAACCAGAAAACCAAGCATCTTTTTGGTCATTAGTTGTGCCTGTTTTACCTGCGAGATCATTGCGATTAAGTGCGAGAGCACGCTTGCCTGTACCGCGCTTAATTACATCTTGCAGCATGTTGTTCATAATGAAATGCGTGCGCTCATCCATAATTCGAGGCGCAAGTTTGACCACGGGGGTTGCTTCCGAGGCCAAGGATTCTGCTACTAAAGCTTCTGATATTGGGATACTAATGGCCTCGAGCAAAGCCTGATTTTCATATTGATTTGACTGAGTGTTATCCGCTTGGCTTGAACTATCATTCGTCGTGGCACATTCTAAGCAAGCTTGCATTGGATTGGCTTGGAACAAAAGTGCTCTTTCGCTCCCTACTTCAATGCGTTCAATGAAATAGGGCTTAACCTGAAAGCCACCATTGGCCAGTACGGTGTATCCTGTCGCAAGCTCCAGAGGAGTCACTGCAGACGCGCCTAAAGCAAGGGATAGGTCTTTGCTAAGTTTCTCTCTTGGAAAGCCAAAAGGCGCAATGTAGTTGATGGCTTTACGCGGACCAATTTGTTGTAAAATGCGTATTGAAACTAAATTTTGGGATTTATAAAGTGCTTCTCGTAATCGGGTAGGGCCATAGAATTTTCCACTGGAGTTTTCTGGGCGCCAAGTATTTTCAAGACCTGCATCTTTAAAAACAACAGGGGCATCATTAATAATACTGGCAGGCGTTAGACCGTTTGCGAGTGCGGCACTATATATAAAGGGTTTAAAAGCAGAGCCTGGCTGGCGGTCAGCTTGAATGGCTCTGTTGTATTTGTTTAATCTGTATGAAAATCCCCCTACTAATGCCCTGATGGCACCTTGGGAAGGGTCGATAGAAATCAGCGCCCCTTCAGCTTCTGGAATTTGTGCCAGCTGTAAACCAGACGAAGCACTAGCTGTCACCCAGATGATTTGTCCCTGAGAAAGTACATCACTCGTCGTCGTAGGCTCTTTGCCGACATGATTAACACTGATGTAAGGCTTAGCCCACTTTACTCCACTAAAAGGAAGCCAAAACCACTGTTTTTGTCCGCTGATAATCCAAGCACCGGTCTCTAATACTTGAGCGACAATCGCTGGATGTATTAAGCCATGTCGCCCTTTATTATTTAATTCAATTTGCCAGTCATCAAGAGTAGCTGGCCAATCAATATCTTGTTTGTTATCTAAGCTGGAAGGCCAAGTAAGCGTTATTTCGTTATCATAAGTTTGTAGTTTGGTCGGTGTTAAAAACTTTTGATCTGACGGTGTGCGAAAACCGTGATCACGGTCGTATTTTAACAGCCCGGCTTGCAGTGCATTATTGGCTTGAGTTTGCGCTTTGCCCTCTAATGTCGTTGTAATGCGAAAACCTAGGCGATAGATGTCGTCACCATATTGCTGGTAAAGTTTATGGCGTACCATTTCTGCGATATAAGATCCCTCGACTTCTGATTTTAATCCATGGTAACGAGCAATGATGATTGATTTTGCGGCCACATCGAATTGCTGTTGGTTAATAAAACCAAGGGTAAGCATGCGTGCCAGTACGTAATTACGACGCTCTTTTGCACGCTGTGGATTGTTGATAGGATTGGCAGCAGAGGGAGCTTGGGGTAAACCTGCCAGCATTGCTAATTGTGCAAGTTTTAATTCAGACACTGAAACACCGTAATAAACTTGTGCAGCCGCTTCTATTCCATAGGCCCGTTTACCTAAATAAATTTTATTTAAATAGAGCTCGAGAATTTCTTCTTTTGATAGCTCTTGTTCTATTTTTAATGCTAATAGAATTTCGGTGAATTTACGGCTAAATGTTTTTGCGCTTGAAAGGTAGTAATTTTTTGCTACCTGCATAGTGATCGTTGACCCGCCTGATTTTTTTTTGCCAGTACGTACTAATTGTATGGCTGCGCGAGTAAGACCTTTTAAATCGACACCGTTATGTTGGAAAAAACGATCATCTTCTGCTGCAATTAAAGCATGAACAAACTGCTGAGGTATCTCATTGTATTCAAGAGGTCTTCTTCTTTGTTCTCCAAACTCACTAATTAACTGCCCATTCTTAGTGTAAATCCTGAGAGGGATTTGTAGCTCAATCTGTTTAAGTGACTGAATGTTAGGAAGTTGCGGCGTTAAATAAAGATAAACCGCTGAAATTAGCAAACTAGTTCCGGAAAAGACAGAGACAATAAGCCAAAATATAAACTTGGAGATAGAGCTGCTATTCATCATAACGAATACATGTAAGTTGTTGATTTGAGGACACTAGGATTAACGGGCTAAGTCATTATAAGGCTTTTTTGTTCTTTTAATAGGATTGTGCTTATAATGACTTAATATTCACATAATGAACTAGCTTTACTCCGCAAGTCTGTGAATTTGATGGGGAAAACACCGTGCTGGCAGGCCTTTTTAAGAAAAAAAATAAAACGTTGCTCGGAGTTGATATCAGCTCTACATCCGTAAAAATTTTGGAACTGAGCTATAATAATGGTCGCTATCAAGTAGAAAGTTACGCATCCGAACCGTTACCGGCAAATGCTGTTATCGAACAAAGTATCGGTGATGAAGAAGCCGTCGGTTTGGTAATTAAAAAAGCGTTAGGGAAAGTCAGTAGTAGTAGCAAAAAAGCAGCTATTGCCGTGGCAGGCTCAGCGGCAATTACTAAAAACATTGAAGTGAAAGGTGGGCTGTCGGATGATGAAATGGACTATCAAATTCGAATCGAAGCCGATCAATACATTCCATATCCCTTAGAAGAGGTGGCACTAGACTGGGAAGTCCAAGGGCCTTCTGAAGTTGCGGGTAATGTAAATGTATTATTAGCGGCATGTCGTTTGGAAAATGTTGAACTACGCAAGGATGCTCTAGAAATAGGCGGTCTTGAAACGGATATTGTCGACATCGAAGCGTTCTGTACAGAACGAGCGTATGAATTAATTCAATTACAGTTAGATGATAGTGAAGATATTGAAACTGTCGCGGTTGTTGATATTGGAGCAACAATGACGACCTTGAGTGTTTTACATCAAGGTAAGACTATTTACACCCGCGAGCAATTATTTGGCGGTAAGCAATTAACAGAAGAAATTATGCGTCGCTATGGGCTCTCTGAAGAAGAGGCGATTAGAGCCAAAATGGAGGGTGGATTACCAGATGATTATGAGGCTGAAGTGTTAGACCCATTTCGTGATTCAGTGGTTCAGCAGATAAGTCGATCATTGCAGTTTTTTTACTCATCCAGTCAATATAATGATGTTGATTATATTATTCTAGCGGGCGGCACATCGTCAATATTTGGGCTCGATCAGCTTACCCAAGACAAAATGGGCATTTCTGCAATCGTTGCGAATCCTTTTGTTAATATGACGCTATCACAAAAAGTGAATGCTTCTATGCTAAATAATGATGCGCCATCGTTAATGATTGCATGTGGTTTGGCTATGAGGAGCTTTGATTAATGGCAAATATTAACTTGCTCCCTTGGCGTGAAGAATTACGCAAGGAACGCCAACAAGAATTTATCGGTATTATTGTTGCTGTTGCATTAGCCGCTGCAGTGTTGGTTTGGTTTGTGACGGGTAGTGTAGAGGACCAGTATAAAGCACAAAAAAGTCGCAATGCTTATGTACAGAAAGAAATGTCGGTTCTGAGCGGGAAGATAGGTGAAATTCAACAGCTACGAGATAAGCGCGAGCAGTTACTTGAAAGAATGAAGCTGATTCAGGATTTGCAAGGTAATCGCCCCATTATCGTACGTTTGTTTGACGAGGTTGCGCGTTCAATACCAGACGATTTATATTTTACCCATCTGGATATTAAGGGTACACAAGTAACCGTTAAAGGTAGGGCGAAATCAAATAATCGAGTGGCGGCTCTAATGCGCAACTTTGATAACTCGGATTGGTTTGACGCCCCTAACTTAATCAGTGTTAAAGCTGAGAAGGGTGCTTACAACACATTTGAAGTAACGATGGTTCAGGTCAACCCTAAAAATACTCAACAGGAGGGCGAATAATGGCTAAAGATAATAAATTCGACCTGCAGCCTTACCTCGATAAAATTAACGAGTTTGATGTTAATGATATTGATTGGGAAAACATGGGGTCGTGGCCTGTTGCGGGCAAAGTAATTTTTTGCAGTATTATTGCGGTAGCCATTTTAATAGGTGGCTATTTTATGATGCTTGAACCTATGGGTCAGAAATTGACACGAGAAGTTAATAAGGAAGCCACTTTAAAGAAAGATTTTGAAAATAAAGCGTTTCAGGTCGCCAATTTAAATGAGTATAAAGCTCAGATGATTGACATGGAGCAAAGCTTCGAATCAATACTGAAACAGTTGCCAAGAGATACAGAAGTACCTGGGTTAATCGATGATATTTCTTTGGCCGCGTTAAATAACGGCTTAGATTTGAAAGTAATATCACCTGAAAAACAAATCAGTACTGAGTTTTATAACGAATTACCGATTAAAATTGAGGTTGAGGGTGATTATCATGAGCTCGGCGCTTATGTTTCCTCAGTTGCATCGCTGTCGCGTATTGTTACTTTACATGATTTCTCTATTAGTATTAAAGATAAGGATAGTGGCATTCTTTCTCTGAACATTCTGGCTAAGACGTATCGCTATAACGAGGGAGACTAAAATGAATAAACTAACTTTATTATTACTTTTTTCCCTGTTGACGGCTTGTGGTGTGACGTCGGGAACGGCCGATTTGAAACAGTTTGTGGATGATGTTGTGAGTCAGCCCAGAGGTGTTATTGAGCCTTTGCCTGTATTTCAGCCTTATGAAGCTTTTAGTTACAGCGCAACAGGTTTGCGTTCACCGTTTGATTTGCCCGTTAACCTAAACGAGGTAGTTAAGCAAACTCCCCCTGATTCTGATCTACGTCCTGATCTTAATCGCTCCAAAGAGCAGCTTGAACAACACTCATTTGGGTCTTTTTCCATGGTAGGTACTATCAAGCGCGAAAGTGATCAGTTATGGGCACTTATATCAGTTCCAGATAGTGGCATTCATAAAGTTAAGGAAGGCTATTACGTGGGTCAAAACCATGGCAAAGTAATACGTGTATCACAGCAGCGTATTGATATTATAGAAATAGTACCTAACGGTGTCGGTGGTTGGCTTGAACGTCCACGCTCACTTGTTTTAGCCGGTGTGGAAGAGGAATAAAAAATGAGTTACCGTATTGTTAAGGTAGCACAGATATTTGTTGTAGTGATTCTAGCAACGATTGCTAGTGCGCAAAGTTTTGCTTCAAATTTAGTGGATATTAAATTCTCAGCGTTACCCGGGGATGTTACACAAATGGAGCTGATCTTTGATGGTCAACCACCGACACCAGGAGGATATACGATTGAGAAGCCCGCTCGTATTTCATTGGATCTTCCCGGGGTAAACAGCCAGCTTGAATCTAAATATCATAAGATAGGTTTTGGCAATGCAAGAACTGCGACCGTTGTAAATGCTAAAGACCGTACAAGAGTTATTGTTAGTTTGGTACAGCTTGTTCCGTATGCGGTTGAATCGCGAGATGACCGCCTGCTTGTAATGATGGGTAAAACAGTCGATACCAGTCCTCAAGATAATCAACCGAATCAATCAATTGCTAACGCCGACAAGGTTTCTAGTAAAAATGTTGATAATCGTATTTCTTCATCCGTTATGAACGTCGACTTTCGTCGAGGCGAGCAGAGCGATGGTCAGGTTCAGATCTTACTTGGTAATCCTAAAGCCAATGTTGATATTCAACAACAAGGCAAAAAGATCATTGTGACTTTAGCCGATACAGTCTTACCAGAGAATATGCGACGTCGTTTAGATGTAGTTGACTTCGCAACACCGGTTAAATTTATTGATGCCGATATGGAAGGCACGAATACCGTTATTTATATTGAGCCAGAAGGTCAGTATGATTATTTAGCGTATCAAGCTGACGGTGTTTTGACGGTTAATGTAAAGCCAATCACCAAGGCAGAAAAAGAAAAGTTGGCGCAGTCTGAATTTCCATACAGTGGTGAAAAGCTATCGCTTAATTTCCAAAATATTGAAGTCCGTGCCGTGTTGCAGTTAATTGCTGACTTTACGGGCCAAAATTTAGTAGCCTCAGATACTGTTGATGGCGGTATTACCTTGCGTTTGCAAAACGTCCCATGGGATCAAGCTTTAGATTTGGTTTTGAAATCAAAGGGTTTGGCAAAACGTCAAATGGGTAATGTATTGTTAGTGGCTCCTGCAGAAGAAATAGCCGCCCGTGAAAAAATTGAATTAGAAGCCGTTAAGCAAGTTGAGGAGTTAGCGCCGTTATTATCTGAATATGTTCAGCTGCGATATGCCAAGGCCACTGACATTGCCTCTTTATTAACGTCAGATAGCGGTTTGATGTCAGCGCGGGGGACGGCAGTTGTTGACGAGCGTACTAATACGTTGTTGATGAAAGATAGTGGTGCTAATCTGGATAAAATTCGTGAAGCAATTGCTTTATTAGACATTCCAGTTCGTCAGGTTTTGATCGAGGCGCGTATCGTAATTGCTAATACGAGTGTCGGCGAGAAGCTCGGTATTCGCTGGGGCGGCGGTGGCGGAAATGTTCGATCAGATGGCAGTTTTGTGAAGTTTGGTGCGAGCCAAACGACGTTAAATGAATCTAATCAAATATTAATTGATCGTTCTAATGGTAATGATCCAGGTCAAGTTAGTTTTCCGGATGCGTATGTGGTTGATTTAGGGGTAAGTGATGTGGGTGCCTCTTCATTGGCGGTAGGTATCTCTACCTTTGATTATTTACTAGATCTTGAGTTGTCAGCGGTTGAAACTGATGGTAATGCAGAGATTGTTTCTCAGCCTCGAGTCATCACAGCAGATGGCCAGACGGCTAGTATTCAATCGGGTACTGAAATTCCTTATCAAGAAGCCAGCTCAAGTGGTGCAACATCGATTTCCTTTAAATCAGCAGTGCTGCGATTAGAGGTGACGCCACAGATTACCCCAGATGATCGTATTATTATGGATCTCAAAATTAATCAAGACTCTATTGGCGAAGTCACCGCTGCGGGTCCTACCATTGATACCAATGCGCTGGAAACTCAGGTGCTGGTTGAGAACGGAGAAACGATCGTTTTAGGGGGCATTTTCCGCTCAGAAGAAACTTTTGCGACCACAAAGACACCATTCTTTGGCGATATACCTTTAATTGGCGTATTATTCCGTCGTACAGAGCACTCTGAAAGTAAAGCTGAATTATTGATATTCATTACGCCGCGGTTAGTTAAAGATACTTTGAGTACACGTTAAAACCAAATGTCACACACGTTAAATTTATACCTAGTTGGACCGATGGGTGCTGGAAAAAGCACTATCGGTCGTCTTCTCTCCAGCGAACTTGATTTAGATTTCATCGACTCCGATCGTGAAATTGAAGAACGTTGCGGCACTAACATCCCTTGGATTTTTGATAAAGAAGGGGAGGATGGTTTTAGAGCACGAGAAGAGAGCGCTATTGACGACTTGACCCAAATGTCGGGTATTCTCTTAGCAACAGGGGGTGGTGTTGTTATGCGTGAGGCAAATCGTACCCACTTAGCAGGTCGTGGAACGGTTGTTTATCTTCGCACTTCAGTAGAGCAACAGTTAGCGCGTACTGGGCGTGATAAAAATCGTCCCTTATTACAAACGCACAACCCAAAGCAAGTCCTTAGCGATTTGTTTGTTAAGCGTGATCCCCTTTATCAAGAAATTGCGGATATCGTTATTCAAACAGATCAACGTAACCCAAAAAATGTTGTTAATGAAATAATGCGACGTTTAGTAGAAAGCAATATTATTGATGGCAATAATGAAGACACTTACAGTTGATCTAGCAGATCGTAGTTATCCGATATTCATCGGTGAATCTTTAATTTCTAATGCTGACCTTTTTACGCCTTATATCAAAGGAAAGCAGGTCATGATTGTTACCAATACGACAGTCGCGCCGCTTTATTTAGAGCAAGTTAAGATGGCATTGACTCATTTTGATGTTGATGAGGTTATTTTGCCGGATGGCGAAGAATATAAAAATTTAGAGACTTTGAATTTTATTTTCGATGCATTATTGAGTAAACGTCATAATCGAACAACAACTCTTATTGCTTTAGGTGGTGGTGTGATTGGCGATATGACAGGTTTCGCAGCCTCTTGTTACCAGCGGGGTGTCGATTTTATTCAAGTGCCGACAACGTTATTATCCCAGGTCGATTCCTCAGTGGGTGGTAAAACCGCTGTGAATCACCCTATGGGTAAAAATATGATTGGCGCTTTTTATCAGCCTAAAGCGGTTATTGCCGACATCTCGGTTTTAAATACCTTGCCACAGCGTGAACTTTCCGCCGGGATTGCTGAAGTGGTTAAGTATGGTTTAATTTGTAATACTGAATTCTATCAATGGCTAAATATCAATATGGAAGCTTTAGCGTCATATAATACTGAAGTATTGGCCAAAGCGGTGGAGTGGAGTTGCTTAGATAAGGCCGCTGTTGTTGCTCAGGATGAAAGAGAAGGGGGTATTCGCGCTATCCTCAACTTCGGGCATACCTTCGGGCATGCTATCGAGACAAACCGAGGTTATGGTGTGTGGCTACATGGCGAAGCTGTCGCCGCCGGAATGGTGATGGCGGCTGATATGTCTTGGCGCTTAGGCAATATTAGTCAGCGAGAGGTTCATGACTTACAGGGCTTATTGAAGCGTGCTCAGCTGCCTTGTGTTCCGCCTGCGGAAATGAATAATCAGGATTTTATTGATCTTATGCAGGTTGATAAAAAAGTGTTAGACGGAAAACTGCGTTTAGTCTTACTGGCCTCTATTGGAGAAGCCGTAGTAACGTCAGACTTTCCAACTGATACATTACAGCAAACTTTAGCTGCAGGTGAGCAGTTAGGTTTCTAAACAAATAATTGGGATAAGGAGCGCGTATGGATACTGATTTTTTAGCAGCGCTTGATAGTGTTGATGAGCAGGTAAATGAGAAAGAAATGACTTCTCAGGCTTTTTCTCCTCCAAATTTGTCCAGTTCGCAGCTGAAGCAGCTTGAACTACTCCAACATTTATCGTTGTACAGTGAATTACTGATTGTTGTATGCGCTAAAAAGGGAATGGGAAAAACTTTTATTGCCAAATCTCTTTTCGCAGTTAGAGAAATTCCTGACCAAAGTCTTATGTTCGAGGCCGATTGCTCACTTTCTTATTTAGATATTTTGCACAATCTTGCACAGTTTCTGGATTTGGCCGATTTGGCCGATGATATCGAAGGCATTGAGCAGCAGGTTTTATCGCAATGCTTATACGTTTCTGAAGAAGAGCAAGGATCAGTATTATTAATTATTGATCAAGCTGAACAGTTATCCAATGAGGTGTTAGAAGATATAAATCAATTGGCTTTATTAGCACCTCATGCATTGCACATTATGTTGCTGGCACCGCTTGGATTTGATAATAAATTATTAGCATTGCCAGAGCCACGGGCTCCGTTCCATATAATGGATCTCGAGCCTTTAGCGGATGATGAAGCTGAAGTTTTATTGCTTGAACAGTTCCCACAAAAAGAATGGGAAGCTGAACACATTGACTATATCGTGCAGCAGTCTGCAGGTAATCCAGGCAAAATATTATATCTTGCACAGAAATTGTTGTCGGGGTTCAAGTC
>JBNMQK010000013.1:0-39967 GCA_051278005.1 Oleispira sp.
ACAAAACACGGACTAGGAACACGCGTAGGATCAAAGTTAAAAAAGGTTTTGCTATTTATGGTCACGAGAATCTCTTTTGATAAGAAGTATTAGTAATCTAAAAAGGCGTTAGCTTTCGCGGATCAGCCAATCCGTTAAATCAAATCAAACCCAGGTTCTTCAATCACCTTGAACGGCAAACCGTGCTTGTTCATACCGTCCATAAAGGGATCAGGATCCATCTGTTCGATATTCCATACACCGTCTTGCATCCACTTACCTTCTACCATCAGTTTGGCACCGATCATGGCCGGAACACCTGTGGTATAGGAAATTGCTTGGCTTTTAACTTCTCCATAACAATCTTGGTGGTCTTTAATATTGTAGATATACACCGTTTTCTCTTTGCCGTCTTTGATGCCACGAACGACACAACCAATGCAGGTTTTGCCGACAGTGCGCGGGCCTAAAGTAGACGGATCAGGTAGTAAAGCTGCCAACAATTGAATCGGTACAATCTGCTGACCATTGAATTCTATTGGCTCAATACCTGTCATGCCCACATTTTGTAATACTTCTAAATGCTTCAGATAACTATCACCAAAACTCATCCAAAACTGTGCACGTTTTAGCGTCGGGTAATGTTTAGTTAACGACTCTAACTCTTCATGGTACATGCGGTAAATATTGAAACTGCCCACACCTTCAGGACAGGTAAATTCCTGCTTCGCCGACATGGCTGGGGTTTCAACAAACGCGCCCGCTTCCCAATGACGACACTCAGCGGTAACTTCGCGAATGTTAATCTCAGGATTAAAGTTGGTCGCAAACGGGTAGCCATGGTCGCCGCCGTTCACATCAATAATGTCTAGAAAATGAATTTCATCGAAGTAATGCTTAGCCGCATATGCGGTGAACATATTCGTCGCGCCAGGATCAAAGCCCGATCCTAATAGCGCCATTAGGCCCGCTTTCTCAAACTTCTCTTGATACGCCCACTGCCAATGGTATTCAAACTTAGCGGTATCGATTGGCTCATAATTAGCCGTATCCAAATAATGAACGCCGGCCTCTAGGCACGCATCCATTATGGTTAAATCTTGATAAGGCAGGGCAACGTTGATCACCATAAAAGGCTTTTCAACCTTCAACAAAGCCACCAATTCAGGCACGTTATCAGCGTCTACCTGAGCCGTTGAAATATCACGACCTTGAACGTCTTTAACCTGCTTCGCAATCGCAATGCACTTAGATTCTGTGCGGCTGGCTAATACAATTTCAGAGAAAACGTCAGGCAACTGAGCGCACTTATGAGCCACTACACCACCAACGCCACCTGCACCAATAATCATTAATTTTTTCATGCTAAACCAACCTTATCAAAGCTTCTATCTAGGTACTGTTGTCCGTCTATTCTGCGTAGTCGAAATGATCAACTTATTAATTAAAAGGGCGTTATAAACAGGCTTTTATCAATCGCAAATAGGGGCTCAATTAAAAAACGAATGATACTCGTATTCTTCAGTATCAGAAATAGAAAAACTGAGATAAATGAAATTTTTGTCACTTATTTCTCTAAACACTATTGATGACTCAAACACCAAATTGATTATATTTTAAACAGATATAAACCAAATTACTCAGCCAAGTGTGTGAATTATCAGTTTTCTCGACTTAATATCACCCCACCTATTGAATGCGAATGATTCTTATTGTACTTTGTGCTGGTAATAGGAACTGTTCTCATATCGGAAATTTATTAGTAGAGGGTTGTTTTAATGCGGCTCATTAAAAAAACAGCTCACGTTGATAATTAGGGGGAAGTAAATATGTTAGAAAATACAAAATTATTTTTGGCATTAAAGCGACCAAAAAGAAGTACTGCACCTAAACGTTCAGGGCAATATTTATTCAATCAACATAACCTTGGCCGTTATGAAAGTGATGTAAAGAAAGGCTTAGAACTTATTAAGCGCACCATCGCAGAAAACGACCAACCTTTTTCTGGAATTTTACCACAAGAATTAGCACCCTCTTTTAAAGACATTAATCTTGATCAGCCGCTAAAGAAAACCGATAAAGCGTTAGATGAATTATCAAAGGTTTACCTGAAAGATGCGGTCTATTTTCACAACCCAAAATATGTTGCTCACCTCAACTGCCCAATCGTTTACCCAACGGTGATGGCCGAGCTCATCTTAGCTTCGATCAATACTTCGGTTGATACTTGGGATCAAAGTGCTGGGGCAACCTTTATTGAGCAAAAATTAGTTGATTGGACGATCGGCAGAATTGGTTATGGCGACAATGCTGATGGCGTATTTACCAGTGGGGGTACGCAATCAAACTTGATGGCGATGTTATTAGCCAGAGATCACTATTGTGAAACT
The DNA here is from genome assembly GCA_051278005.1 of Oleispira sp. GTDB lineage: Bacteria > Pseudomonadota > Gammaproteobacteria > Pseudomonadales > Oceanobacteraceae > Oleispira. Next base: position 2,370 of record JBNMQK010000013.1, read on the forward strand.
CAGTTAGATGGCCATTCCGTCAAAGAACAAGGTCTGCCTAAGTGCGCCGATAAGTTTCGTATTTTCACTTCTGACTTGAGCCATTTTAGTATTCAAAAATCTGCGGCCCTGCTCGGTTTAGGCTATAGCTCAGTGATTGCGGTTGCTCACGATGAGCTATTTCAAATGGATACAAAAGTGCTGGAGGCTGAGATTGAAAAGGCGAAAGCATCTGGCCTGATTCCGATTGCTGTGATGGCAACAACCGGTACAACTGACTTTGGCAGTATCGATCCTATTGATGAAATTTCTGCGCTGTGTAAACAACATGATTTATGGATGCATGCGGATGCGGCGTATGGCTGCGGAATTCTTGCATCAAATAAACACAGAGACAAATTAGCAGGGCTTGAAAAAGCGGATTCGGTCACGGTCGATTATCACAAGTCATTTTTTCAACCGGTTAGCTGTGGTGCTTTTTTCACTCAGCACAAGGAAAAGCTTGGTTACGTTACTCATCACGCAGATTACTTGAATCCGTTAAGTGCTACTCAAGAAGGTACGCCTAATCTCGTTAATAAGAGTATGCAAACAACCCGCCGTTTCGATGCCTTAAAACTTTGGTTAACGCTTCGTATTATGGGCGCTAACCACATCGGCGCTATTTTTGATGAGGTGATACTCCGCGCCGAGCAGACCTATAACTTGTTTATCAGTGACGGGAATATCGATGTGCTTCATAAACCACAATTAAGCACGCTTGTATTTCGCTTTCACCCCGCCCATAGCAGTTTAAAACCTTTAGCCGTCGATCATGATCTCATCAATCAGTGTAACGAAAGTATTCGAAAAACAATTTTTCGTAGCGGCAGGGCTGTTATCGCAGGTACTAAGGTAAACGGAATTAGTTATTTGAAATTCACGTTATTAAATCCAGAAACGTCCATGCTCGATATCGAAGAAATACTGCAGATGATTAAGCAAGCAGGACAAAAATTTGTTGAAGAGAAAATCAGGCCTCTTAGGGTTTCAGAGAATGAAGGTCAGCCAACCGCTGTCAATACCCGTTTTATACAATCCAGCGTTTCAAATATCAAAGCTTAGTACGGAAATCAATATGCCTCAGAACAATGAACACTTTTATGACGTTATCGCTATTGGATTAGGCCCATTCAATTTAAGCCTCGCGTGCCTTACCGATAATATTACTGACATCAAAAGTCTATTTCTAGAACAACGTAGCCATTTTGATTGGCATCCAGGAATGATGTTAGAAAGCACACATTTACAAACGCCTTTCATGTCTGATCTGGTAACACTCGCAGACCCAACGCACCCATTAAGTTTTTTAAACTATATTAAGCAACAGGGTCGATTGTATTCATTCTATATCAGAGAAAGTTTCTATCTGATGCGCAAAGAGTATAACCAATACTGTCAGTGGGCGACTCAGCAAGTGAGTAATATTCGTTTCAATACTCACGTTAAGAACGTCCAATACGATAGCATCAATAAATGCTACCAAGTTGAGTGTGAAGACTCCCGCCATAGTGCTAATAAATCGATTTATTTCACTAAGAAGCTGGTACTGGGTACTGGACCTTCTCCCTACATACCTGAATCCTGTTTGGCATTAAAGAACAAGGTTATCCATTCATCAAATTACCTACATGATAAAACAGAGCTGCAAAAGAAAAAAAGCATCACCATCGTTGGCAGTGGTCAAAGTGCCGCTGAGATTTATTACGACTTACTTCAAGAAATTGATGTTCATGGTTACGAGCTAAACTGGATCACCCGCGCTGCCCGCTTCTTTCCTTTGGAATATAGCAAGCTGACACTTGAGATGACATCTCCAGAATATGTCGATTACTTTTATCAACTGCCCGCGGTGACAAGACAAAGTCTTATTGGTCGGCAGAAAAATTTATACAAAGGTATTAACTCAAGCTTGATAAATGATATTCATGAATTACTTTATGTTAAGCGTCTAAGCCATAGCTTTAAAACAAATTTGATTACTAATTCGACCTTAGTTAATGCAACGGACCCTATTGGGTCTGAGCAAGAAAAGCAGATTAAATTAGACTTTCATCATGATGAACAAGATAAGTATTTCTCTTTACCCTCAGAAGGTGTGGTTTTAGCAACAGGCTATCACTATCAGCTACCTGAATTTCTAGCGCCGATTACCGATAGAATTCAATGGGATACCTTAGGACGCTTTGCTGTAAATAGAAATTACAGTATTGATCATAATGAGAACGAGATTTTCATTCAAAATGCTGAACTGCATACCCACGGTTTTGCATCACCTGATTTAGGTATGGCCTGCTATCGCAATAGCATCATTATTAGAGAAGTATTGGGTAAGGCTTTTTATCCGATTGAAGAGCGTATCGCTTTTCAGCAATTCTCTGTTGAAAATTTTGCCAGTAACCCATTAAGCCAAGTCGTTTCTTGCGATCATGAAGTTGAGAGCAATACCTAATGTCACTTAAAACTTGTTTAATTCTGCTAACCATCGTGTCGGTCATCGCCGATACGATGTTATTGCCCTTTTATCCACAATTCTTTCAACAGGCGTTCAATCAATCGAGTCCTGAACATGTGGGCTATTACATTGCGGCTTGCTGTTTCACGGTGATGTGCGCGTTTCCCCTTTGGGCAAAAGTTGCAAAACATATTAATGAACTGCACCTCTGGATCTATACGCAAATAATCGCGGGTGCATTAGGCATTGCCTGCTATTTCAGTACCAGCCTCGTTGAGTTCTGGTTACTGTCGCAAACGATGCTGATATTTAAAGCCAGTTATTTATTAATTTATCCTTTTGTTATGCGTTTGGAAGATAAAGATAAACACCTAGGGATGGTCGGTTTATTTTCTGTCTTAATGCACTTCGGGGGCATAACCGGTGCGTTACTGGGTAGCGTCGTATTACAGTATTTCGACCCTAGAGATATCTACCTAATCATGGCGGCCAGCGATGGTCTACAAGTCTTGGTCTGTTTGTACTTAATTACACGCTTTAAGATTGCTTTCAAACCTAAGGATGATCTTCACGACGAGAACAATACTGAAAAAACAGCTGAAGATGAAGGTTATGAATTAGAGAATGCTGACTTTGAGAGTTCTAACTTTGAAGCATCTAATGCTAAGGAAGTTAAGCGCTTTATCTTCAAGCTAGGTCTGGTGACGGCGCTCTTTTACTTTAGCGCTTTTTTGATTCGCCCTTTCTTTACTCTGTACTGGCAGTCAATTACCCGCATAGAAATATTAGGCAGTGATCTGATTACGGGCTTGGTTTATTCATTACCTGGCTGGGTTGCTGTTATTGGCTTATGGCTTAACTCTCGATTCGAAAGGAATCGACTTAAGAATAATAAGTATAAAACCAGCGATTCTCAAATAAAAAACCATTCAGATGGCAGCACTGATTCACAACTCAGCAGTTTTAAATTCCTGATAAATGCCATATTACTCGGCACGCTAGGATTACTGATTCAGGGCTCAGAACACGTTTGGATGGTTATTCTAGGTCGCTGCATTTTCGGCTGGGCTATGTTCCAAGCAACGGTCAGATTAGAAGTTTTATTGTTCGAGATCAGCTCTCCTAGTCGGTATGCAACGGACTTCAGCAAAATGCATTTTATGCAGAATCTAGGGGTTATTGCTGCGTCATTTTGCGTTGGCAGCATAGTTGCCTATGGCAGTTACCGCTGGACATTTTATCTCGCCAGCATCGGTTTCATTATCACCCTCGCCCTATTCTACTTTTCGTTTAAACCTAAGAACGAGTTAAAGGATCAATATGTCTCTTTCAGATAATCAATTAATGTTTTCACAAAATAAAAGCATCGGAAAATTATCCTTACGCCGTTTTGATCTTAATAATGATAACGAATTATTACATTCTTGGGTGTCTTTACCTTACGCAGAGTTCTGGGGCCTTAATAGTGCCTCTCCTGCAGAGGTTAAAGAAAATTATCGGGGTATTTTATCCAATGGCCATAGCCAGGTATTTTTAGGTTTTGTTGATGACACCGCTTCATTTTTATTAGAGCTTTATAATCCTAGGCATGAACCTGTAGGTAAGCATTACGATCCAAAAATGGGTGATCAGGGTATGCATATACTGATTGCCCCTGCTGAAAATAAAATAACGAATTTCACTTTCGATATCTTCACCTACATAATGGATTACCTGTTTAGCAACCCCATAACACAACGCATCGTCGTTGAGCCCGATAGTAATAATCATAAAATTCATTCAATGAATAAACGTGCTGGATTCCAGCATGTTAAAGAAATTGATCTTGGCCATAAAAAGGCCTATTTAGGCTTTTGTAGCAGGGATCAGTTTCTGGCATCGAAATTAATAGCGATGAAGGAATCTTTTGCACATAACCGTGTTCATGATAATCCTAGCTTGGCGATATCCCATATCAATGAAGTTAACTGGCAGCAGGCGAATAGACAGCACGTATGCAAAGCCATCAGTGAGTTTTCTCATGAACGTATTCTTTTTCCAAAGATGAGTGGCTGCTCGGATACTATTAAACATTATTATCTAATGGCAGACGAGAATACTGAATATCGTTTTAATGCCAAAATACTGCAGCTAAACCATTGGTCTATCGAAAGTGAAAGTATAGAAAAATATGTTGATAATACATTAGAACCTTTAGACTCGATTAAATTTATTATTGAATTCCAGCACGCATTAGCGATAAACGCTGATATGCTTCCGACTTATCTAGAGGAAATCAGCAGCACACTCTGCTCGAGTGCCTATAAACTAGCAACAGAGCAATATAATGCTCATCAGCTGACAGAGGCAAGCTTCCAGCAAGTTGAAGCCAGTATGACCGAAGGTCACCCTAGCTTTGTCGCTAATAATGGTCGTATTGGTTTTGATAGTGCTGATTTTCAACGCTATGCGCCCGAAGCGGCGAACCCTATTCGTTTGTTATGGTTAGCCACCCATAAACGTCGCACTCGTTTTTCCGCTGCGATTGATTACGACTACGACACTCTTATTGAACAAGAATTCGACCTGACTACCCGCAATCATTTTAAAGCGCTTCTTTTGCAGCAGGGTCTGGCGGTTGATGATTATCTTTTGATGCCCGTCCATCCTTGGCAGTGGTTTAATAAACTCGCCCATGTCTACGCCGCGGATGTTGCTTCTAAAGATATCGTTTGTCTTGGCTATGGTGATGATCATTATCTAGCTCAGCAATCGATTCGCACTTTCTTTAATATTAGTAATCCCGAAAAGCATTATATTAAAACGGCTTTGTCTATTTTAAACATGGGCTTTATGCGAGGTTTATCATCGTATTATATGCGTACAACTCCTGCGATTAATGATTGGTTGAATCAGTTAATTCTTAATGATAAATATCTACAGCAGCAAGGTTTTAGCATTTTACGAGAAGTGGCGGCTATCGGTTATAGCAATCCTTATTATGAAAATTCAAAGGTAAAAGACAGTCCCTATAAAAAAATGCTCGCAGGTCTTTGGCGTGAAAGTCCGGTTTCTCGATTAAAAGAAAATCAGCGTTTAATGACCATGGCGGCGTTAATTCATAAAGATACGTCAGGTCGGGCTTTGGTTGCCGATCTGATTGACTCATCGGGCTTCACTGTTGGGCTTTGGATAACAATATATCTAGAAGTTTACCTAGCACCTCTACTGCATTGCTATTACCAACATAGCCTTGTGTTTATGCCCCATGGAGAAAACTTAATACTGATCTTTGATAACAACATCCCTCATAAAGCACTGATGAAAGATATTGGTGAAGAGATCTGTTTATTAAATACGGACATTGAGTTGCCAGAAGATGTTCAGCGTATTTCTATCAAGATGCCTGAAGAAATTGAAACATTGTCAATTTTTACGGATGTATTTGATGGATTCTTCCGTTATCTCAGCGATATTTTATTACAACAGTGCAACTTTTCAGAAGATGACTTTTGGCAGTTGGTGGCCAATTGTATTCACACCTATCAACATCAACATAGGAATAATTCTGAGCTGGTTAAGAAATTTAAACAGAGAGATATCTTTCAATCAGAGTTCGCTCATTCTTGCTTGAATCGGTTGCAGTTAAACAATAATCAGCAAATGGTCGATTTATCTGATCCGGGGAATAGCCTTAAATTTTCTGGCACCTTGATTAATCCTGTTGCTAAGTTCAAAACCAATAACCAACTGAATTGCACCTCTCGAAGTCTGCATCATCCTGAGAAAGAATCCGTTTAATGCTAACAATTTTTGATGATTGTTTAGAGAGCAGTGGACTAAGTTATCACCGCCACCACAAGGTGGCATTGACTCTGTGATTGATGCCAATAACCCTTGCGATAGCTGCACCCATGAGCCACACATAATGAGTATTACAATGACAGACAAACCTTCTCGTATTTTAGAAATTGATTTTGGTCGAGGTTTAGCCGTTTTTCTAATGATGATCGTTCACACACTTTGGATGTACGGTGATATCGCCACTCAAAGTAATTCTTGGCTTGGCATCACTATCCATATTATGGGTAAAGGTACTGCAGCATTTTTGGTAGCCATGGGCATATCGGTAATCATCAGTAAGCCTCAAACACTTTACGTCTCTCTTAAGCGCTCAGTCTTTTTACTACTACTTGCCTACTGGATGAATTTTCTTAAATTTATCGTACCCATAGAAGTTTTCGGATCGATGCCTGAGAATTTCATTGCCGCTTATGGTTTGACCAGCCCATTAACCTTCCCTCAATTACGTTATATATTTTTAACCGGTGACATTTTGCAAATGGCGGCCATATCATTTTTTATTATTTCACTACTGAAACTACTTATTAATAATAAATTCATCTACCTAGCAATAGCATTCTTCATAACACTCAGTTCTAAATTTGTAAGTGGTTATCAGCCTGGTATTGCCGGTTTAGATTATGTCGCCAAACTGTTTTTTAGTGATCATTATCAAGTTTACTTCCCTGTATTCCCATGGATGTCTTTCATTTTATTCGGTATGTTTTTGGGCCAAATCATGCAAGAGCATAAGGAAGATAAAAAATATATGTTCGCTAAGTTACCTATGATTGCGGCAATTAGCTTGGTCATCGGTGGTGGCTTATGTGCTTTGGATTTCGAATATCATTTTGGTAACTTCTTTCACTTAGGGCCTGGTGGCGTTCTCTATTTGTTAGGCATTAACTCTGCTTTGTTATGGGGGGTACATAAAATCGTACAGTCGGGCTATACCAGCCTATTCACACGATTTTTATACTTCTGCAGTGAGCATGTTACCTCACTGTATATTATCCAATGGACAATCATTTGCTGGGGTATGGGTATTCTTGGCTATCAACAGCTCGGTACATGGCAGGTCATTGCCGCTATTCCTATTGTTATTGCAATATCTCTACTTGTCCAAAAAACTAAGGACCAAGTATCTCACTGGTATTTAAAACAAAAAACGTTGTCTTCTTTGTCGCCGATAAAAAATGAAGGCTAAAAATGGATATTGATGAACAAACGCAACGGATTGCATCAGTACTAAAATACATCGATAAAAATCTGCATAATTCTCTCGATGTGACGTTACTCGCAGAGATTAGTGGTTGGTCACGCTGGCAGCTACAAAGAGTCTTTAGCGCACATACTGGGCTGAGCGTCGCCCAGTATGTGCGCCAATTACGCTTAGCACTCGCCGCTTGTAAGCTACTGCATAGCAATGATCGCCAATTAGACATCGCGCTTTTTTGCGGTTTCGATTCTGAAGTGAGCTTCAGCCGTAGTTTTAAAAAACACTTTGGCTGCCCACCGAGAGATTATCGCCAAGCGGGTCTATTAATAGGGATTGAAGGAATATTCGAAGAAAAAATAACCATGCACCATTTGGTTAAGTGTTAATTATAATCAACGCTATAATGCGAACAATTATCATTATCACCTAAGCATTTAGAAATATTATGGCTATACGCGCTTTACACACATTGATCATCCCCGCGCTACTTACCAGTGCGATCACTGATGCAGAAGTTAAACTGGATTCGATTTCCATCACTGCTAGCAATGAAAAAACGTCTACAGAAGAATCTGCTTTTAATATTGATGTAATCGATACCTCTGATTATTTGAATAGTAATAAAGATATTAATCAGGTGCTTGACCAAACCGCTGGCATCAACATTCGCTCTATGGGTGGCCTAGGTTCGGACTTCGATTTATCCCTTAACGGTCTATCCGATAAGCAAATTCGTTATTTCATCGATGGCATCCCTATGGAGGATTTTGGCAGTGCGTTGAGTTTAAATAATATGCCGATAAATCTGGTAGAGAGCATAGAGATTTATAAAGGCGTTGTGCCTATTAGCTTAGGCGCTGATGCACTGGGGGGTGCAATCAATATCATCACCCCTAGCTTAGATGAAGATTTCGTCGATATTTCTTATTCTTATGGTTCATTTAATACTCATCGCTTAACGTTAGTTGGCCAAACAAGTAATTTAGAAGGTTATTTTCTGCGCACCTCAGGTTACTTAAATAAGTCTGACAACAACTACACCATGCAATCGGTACCCGTAACGGATTATTTAGGCAATGTCTTAGGCACCGCTTCAGCTGAACGCTTTAATGACGAATATCAATCACGCATGCTCACTCTTAAAGCAGGCCGTATTGATGCGGCATGGGCAGATGAGATTTCTTTAAGCCTGACTTATGCTGATAATGAAAACAATCACCAGCACCCAGAAACGTCGACTAACATAGTATTTGGTAAGGTACACAGCAAAAATACCAGCAAGTTGATTTCAGCAATCTATGCCAAACGTTTTGAAAATTTATCAATTAAATCCTATTTATTAGCAGGACGGATTACAGAAACTTTCTACGATACCTATTCACGCAGCTATGACTGGCAAGGAAGTTTTGTTGAAAAAACTAGCCCCAGCCAAGGTGAATTAGGTAATCGATCTCAGTTTAAATTAACTGATGATGTTATTCGCATGAGCATTGGCGGCGACTATCGATTTAATAACCACTCTATTCTTTCGATGAATCTCACGGCTAATAATTTAGAGAGAAAGGGAGATGAAAAAATAGATGTAAAAAACACCAGTTTCATCAATCCTAATAGCGTCCAAAAAAATATCTTAGGCATTAATCAATCCTTCTTTTTATTCGATGATGCCTTGAACATTAATGCTTTTGTTAAGCAATATAATTACCACGCACTCATAAATACTGATCAAGTTGTTAATGGCGTTGTTCAAAATACTGAGACAAAAGCAGACATTAGCAATACTGGCTACGGCACAGGATTAAGCTACCAGCTTAATAACAGTAATAAGCTAAAAGCATCCTATGAAAAAACCTATCGATTACCTGAAGCTGATGAAATCCTAGGGGATGGTATGTACATAAGGCCGAATCCAGATTTAACAGCAGAGACCAGCCACAACCTAAACTTAGGTTTACTCAGTCAACTCAATCAGACAGATTTATCGATTAGTAATGAAGTGAATGTATTTCATCGAAAGGCAAGTGACTTTATCCGCTACGTAAACGATCGAGTCATTAAAGGTATTTATAAAAATACTAAAAACGTAGACGTCACAGGAATAGAGAATTCATTCTCGTTTAGTTACCAGCAATTTTTTGATTTTCAAATAAATGCGACTTATCAAGATATTATCAATAAATCTAAAGTGGGCTATAACGGGTTAGCCGATAATTCTTACAATAGCCGCATACCGAACGAGCCTTATTTATTTGCCAACTTACGGTCTGGTTTTACTTTCTTTACTGACAACTATCAAAAGTTTACTGCTCATTGGAGCAGTCATTACGTTGAACAATATTTTTTATATTCAGAATCTTCTGGTTACAAAGATGAAAACCGCCAAATACCTGAACAATTGACCCATGATATTGATATCGCATATTCGATAGATCATGAGCAGCTCAACATAGGTTTTACTGCTAGTAACATTTCTGATGAGACCGTTTTTGATAACTACAACATTCAAAAACTGGGTCGCGCCTATTACTTAAAATTTAGATATTCCCTTTAAACTACGATAAGGATTTACCCATGATCAATGCATCGAAACAACAGACTAAAATTTATACCTCGCTTATATTAACCGCTGCATTAACAGCCTGTGGTGGTGGAGGAAGTAGCAATAAAACTGAGGTGAATGATGATTCATCGCCAACTGATTCAATACCAACTGATTCAATACCAACTGATTCATCGCCAACTGATTCAATACCAACTGATCCAACTCCCATTGTTACTACAGATATCACCTTATCTTTTGTTAATAATAATGATAACTCGACAGAGTATGTTCTATTAGAGAAAAATCTGATGGAAGGTACCATTTCTGCTCAGGGTGCTGGATATGAACAAGCTGGGTGGAACTTCTATTACCCTGTAGGTAATACCTTATTTGTATCGGGCTACACAGAATACGCTACAACATCGTATATAATTAATGAGGATGGAAATTTCACTGAGTTAAATACCTTCGTATTCGATAACTCTTTTAACACCTTTGGTAATGTAGCCGATACAACCCTGCTTGCGACAAACTCTTATTGGTATCAGCATGATGATATGATCATGTACTCTGCCGATGCAGCTACCGGTCTTGCAACCGGTAAGACGAATTACATGATTTATAATGATAGTACGGGAACCGGAGGTCAAGGCACCGTTCCATGGCCGACATCACTCACGGTACGTGGTGATAAACTCTACATTCCTTATCTAAAATTTGATGATGGCGGTCAAGTAAAGACCACTGATAATAATACGGCCTACGTTGCTATTTTTGACTATCCTTTGGTAATCACAGAAGGTACTGAACATGCTAAACCTATAAAAATCATTACCGATAATCGCACTAGTAATATAGGCACTCATGGAAGTACCACGGGTCTCATTACTACCGACAATGGTGATTTATATGGGTACTCTGCAGGTTCTGTCGCATCAGGTCATGACCCTGCGTCTCTTAAGCCCTCCGGTATTTTACGCATTGCCCAAGGTAAAACAGAATTCGATGCTGACTATTTCTTTGATATCGAGGAAGCGACTGAAGGCCAAGAAATTTTCTGGTTCGATAGCATTGGTGGCAACAAAGTCTTAGCGCGTCTGTTTACACCCAACCCTCTTCAAGAACCTTGGTCTGCCTACAGCACACCGATATTGAAACTTGTAATCATTGATTTAGTTGAAAAAACGATCACCGATATTGCAGGTATTCCACTGCATACTAAGCAAACAACGTCTTCAATCGAAGTGATGGATGGCAAGGTGTATGTGAATGCGACTACGGCTGAAGATTCTTATATTTACCAGATTGATATCGCGACAGCAACTGCTGTTAAAGGCGCACAAGTTGAAGGTAAAGGCATCAAAGGATTTCATGATCTGTATAACTAAAATATAGATCCGCTAATCGTTAATAAAGCTAACTCACTCTCTATAGATATATAGAGAGTGAGTTCTATTAAACAAAGTACATTCTTAAAGCGTCTACATTTTTTCTAGTCACGTTCTAGTTACTCACTAGCCCTATTCTAGCGATCTATTGTCTCTTTAAGGATACTCAACCTACTTCATCATTCGGGTTATTACATTGATTATTGCTGTGCCATTACTGATTAATATTCTTGCTATCTTTATCTGGCTTATACACTGGCATGGGTATTGGAAATCACTGAATCTGAAAGCTTTTTATATTTCATTTATGATTTTATCATTTTATCTGTGCTTGCAGATTAAAGGATTAGAATTTGGTGCTATCTACTTTTTTATATCGACATCCCTCATCGGTTTATTATATTTAGTAGAATCAAAACACTCGTTGAAAAACAGTCTGAAATCCAAAAAGTATCGCTCTACAAGCAGTCATCATGATACTGACAAACCCATTAGAGGGTTGAAAGATACGACTGAATATATAACCTCTAAGCTAAATAGTCGCCGCTATATTTCAATCATTCTAAAATCGATTATGAGTCTGCTGCTAATGGTTTTAGTCCCTTTTTGTGCGGCGGCCAGCATTAGTTTATTGCTGCCCACAGTATTGGGTATTGAAAACGTTAATATTCTAGTTTTAAGTCTATTCATATTTCTAATTTCTTGGTCTTTATTATTGACCTGGGTTTATATGAAGGAGCAAAGGACGATGGCTCTGTGTTTATTATCACTGGCGAGCATGATGACTCTTTGCACTGTTTATATTACCGCTATTGATACTGCTGCAATGCCAACGATAGCGGTCTATGAAACAAGTAGCCTCATCGCTAGTGCTCTCCCTACAAACGCCTTTGAAGATTGATAATATTAAGCCATGAGTGATAAAAAAAGTTATATTCCCCCCAATACCGTTAAGTCCTCTTTAAAGTCGCATAGCTATATTGCGCTGTGGTTTTCTGCACTGCTGTATCTTATCTGCCTGAGCGGATCCGTTGCCGTTTTCTTTGAAGAGTTTGAACGCTTAGAACAACCCAATATTAGTGAATACTCAAATTTTCCTGTTGAAAATATTCAACCTGCCATGGATGAGTACATTCAACGCTTAGGTAAAATTCCTATAGCGACCTACATCGTACTGCCTACTGACGACTTTCCACGTACGCATATTACGAATGGCCCTGATGAGTTTTACTTAAACCAAGATGGCAGTTTCTCTGACCCAGTATCGAGCCCTTGGACCGGTATGCTAAAAGAACTTCATACCAGTCTGCACCTGCCTCATATTATTGGTATGACACTCGTTGGTTTCTTTGGCATTGTTTTATTTTCACTCATAGTTTCGGGAGTGTTAGCTCATCCCAAACTCTTTAAAGATATTTTTTTATTGCGCCGCACTCGATCAAGTCAGTTGAAAAATACAGATTGGCATAACCGATTATCGGTATGGGGTCTGCCATTTCATTTAATGACTGCTATTACAGGATCTTTTATCGGCTTAAGTTCTGTATTAATTTCTATTACAGCGTTGAGCTTTTTTAATAATGATACTCAAGCCGTGGTGAATGCGATTTATGGTGACGAACCGATTTTAGAAGGCGCGGGCAACAAGATTGATTACCCTGAAGCCTTTCGCCAGCTTCAACTAGAAGCGCCGCTCGCCAAACCCATTTATTTGGTTGTACATAACATGGGAGATAAAAACCAACTTTTAGAGATTGCAGCAACCTTGCCCAATCGATTAATTTATTCTGAGATGTACGCTTTTAAAGAGACTGGAGAGTTTATAGAAAAACAAGGTATGTCAGATGGGCCTGCGGGTCGACAGATTTCTTATTCAACCTACCGCCTTCACTTTGGTCATTTTGATAACTTTTGGATTAAACCGTTTTATTTTTTAATGGGATTAATGCTGAGTTTAATGGCTGTTTTTGGAATGAATATTTGGTTTAGTCGCCGCGCTCATAGAAGTTGGATTAATCATGCATGGCAAGGTTGGGTTTGGGGGATTCCCATTGCGTTAATGGTTTCGGCGATCACGAGCTTGGTCTCACTGAATCCTTACAACATTTTCTACCTCTCACTTATTCTAATATTAATATTCAATATCTTATTCGGAGAAAGGTTCAACTGTTTGAAAGCGATGCGCACCCTATTCATTAGCTTGATTCCCATACTTGTAATTATGTATGTGGCGATCAAGCTATTTTAAGAGTCTACGTGCTTCTATTACGAGCCCATTATTCATCACGCTCGTAATAGGTATAGCCCTGCATACTGGCGTTATAGGTGTTTAACATGTGTTGGCGTTCACGCGCCGTAATACGCCCTTCTTTGACCGCTCGCTCAGCCGTATTTCTATAACGTAACGCCATTTCTTTAGGCGCATACTCGACATAGCTTAAAACATCAGCAATCGTATCACCGTGTATTTCTTTGACAAAATCAAAGGTCGAATCGTCGTTTAAGCGCACGCTGACGACATTGGTATCCCCAAAGAGGTTATGTAAGTCGCCTAAGGTTTCTTGATAAGCGCCTACTAAGAAAACGCCGACATAATATTCTTCGTCATCTTTCATTTCGTGCAAGGGTAGTGTATTGGAGGGTTCGTACTGACCAATAAACTTATCAATTTTGCCATCACAATCACAGGTAATATCGGCAATAATCGCGTTCCGTTTTGGCTCTTCATCCAGGCGATGAATCGGCATAATTGGAAACAGCTGATCAATGGCCCAAATATCCGGTAGCGATTGAAACAAACTAAAGTTACCGTAATAAATATCGGCTAATGAATCTTTTAAGCCTTCCAGATCAACAGGAATACGCTCCATAGTCTCTAGTATGGTATTTATTTGCTGCAAGATTTCTAAGAATAAGTTTTCGGCGGCAGAACGAGTCCTTAGATCTACCTGCCCACGCTTAAACAATTCACGTATTTCGTCACGATAAAAGTGTGCATCGTTAAAGCACTCTTGTACTTTTTGTGATGTTAAATAGGTAAGCACTTCGCGCATATCTTGCAGTAATTGATGCTCGTCGTTACCGACTTTCGGTAACTCGATGGGTTCAAACTTGGTGACATCAAGAATGTTAAAAATAAGTATCGAAGAATAAGCCACGGTCGCACGGCCAGACTCGGTCACGATCGTTGGGTGTGGCAGATCGTATTCCTCTAACGTGTTCTTTAAGGTATCAACAATATCTTCACAATATTCTTCGAGCGTATAATTACGGCTTTGAGAATCGTTGGAACATGCCCCGGTGTAATCAACCGCAAGACCACCGCCAAAATCGATGTGCGTTAACGCGGCGCCTTCTCCACAAAGATCGGCATAATAACGACACGCTTCAACCACACCGCCCCGAATTTCAAGAATATTCGGAATTTGTGAGCCCAAGTGGCAATGTAATAACTGCAAACAATGCAGCATGTCAGCGTCTTTTAAACGATCCACCAGCTGAATGAGTTGGCTAGTTGAAAGGCCAAAGACACTGCGATCACCCGACGTTGAGTTCCAATGACCACTCACCTTTGAGGTCATTTTAACGCGCACACCGATAAGCGGTTCTATATTAAGCTGCTTACTGCGCTCAATAATGATGGGCAGTTCAGAAGGTGTTTCAATCACAAAGAAGCAGCGGAAGCCTAATTTGACCGCCTGCAAACCCAGTTCAACGAATTCTTTGTCTTTATAACCATTACAAATAATCAGACTATCAGGTTCAGTCAACGTTGATAATGCAGCGATCATCTCTGGCTTGCTGCCGACTTCGAGGCCATGCTGAAAACGTGCACCAAACGCGGCGATCTCTTCGACAACCTGTGCTTGTTGATTGACCTTAATCGGGTATACACCTCGATACGGCGCTTGGTAATCTAGCTTTTCAATCGCACGGCTAAAGGCTGTATTTAAGCGGTAAATTTGTGCGTCTAAAATATTTTCAATACGCAGCAATACGGGCATTTGCAAATCACGCTCTGTCATACCTTGAACAATGTCCATCAAAGGTACTTGTGTGCTTAGGGTTTTAGCCGTGACTAATCCCTGATCAGACAAGCCAAAATAGTCATTTCCCCAGCGATCAATGCCATACAAATCAGCAGATTGTCGAGGTGTCCAGGTAGCGTCAGAAGGTTTACGATTCAATAGTAGGCTCCAGAGAAATCGGTATCGAATGATGAATTTTTTGAGTCTCTTAATGAGACTGATTTTAACACATCATGACATTTAAAAGATGCGGAATTCTGCCTGAGTAAAGAGCTGAAATCTAGAGAAATCAGCGTCTTATTACAAATAAATCCAGCAACGAATATCACGCTTAAATATGGACATTAATAGCGTTATTAAATACGGGTATTAATGACCCCTTTAAGCGCATCCTACCGAGTCATTTCAGGATCACTTATAGAAAAATAATCGTGCCTAGACCCAAGAAAATCGTAAAGCCAATGACGTCTGTCACCGTGGTTAATACAACCGCGGAAGCAATTGCAGGATCAATTTTCATTTTTTCTAGTATAAAAGGAATATACGTTCCTGATGCCGCCGCCGCAAAACTGTTCACCACGATCGCACATAAAATAATAAGCCCTAACGGTACGGAGTCAAACCAATAGGCAACAACCAGTGCAATGAGAGCACCGATTAAAACGCCGTTAAGCAGCGCAATCTTCATTTCTTTGCGATATAGCAGCTTAATATTAGCACTGGTTACCCGTTTCAAAGCAAGACCTCTTACCGTTACCGCCAACGTTTGACTGCCCGCAATACCCCCCATACTAGCCACCACCGGCATTAATATTGCCAGTGCCACTACTTGCTGTATTGCGCCTTCAAAAAAGCCAATAACCCAAGAGGCTAAAAAGGCCGTTGCTAGGTTAATACTCAGCCATAAACCACGACCCCGCATAGCAACGTTAACAGAACCAAACAAATCTTCATCCTGTACCGGTGCTTCACTGATCGTATTGTTCGTGAGGCTCGTTTGCACTTCATGCAAGATAACCGAGATAGAAATAGCCGCAGTGACCTTGCCATCGTCAACCACCGGCAAATAATCCATGCCTTCTTCAAACTGACATGTCGTCGCAATCACGTTAATCCGTGAATCATGCTCAACACTTTGAATGGGGCGCGCCACCTGATCAACAAGATCATTTTCATCATTATTAAACAGCGCGGCAATCGGGATATACCCTAATAAAGTACGCTCGCTATCAACCATAAAGACCGCTGAAATAAAGTCCTTTCGTTTTAAGCGGTCAATCACCGATGCGATAGAAATACCTTTTCTAACGCGTAAAATATTACGGTGCGCAAAACGGCCAACTTGATCATCGGAATACGTTAACGCTTGCTGAAATTCAAGCGCAGATTTTTCGTCCTGATCAAGCATGATCCCATCGATCATTGACTTGGGTAATTTATCCGCGAGTGCTAAAACATCGCTTGCGACGGCCACTTTTTGAAGTTTTGTACGTTCTTCTACCGGCAGAGAACGAATAAGCGTCTTACTTGTTTCTGCTTGCAGGTATCCAATCAAAGACCACCAATTTAGGGGATCAATGCAAGACCATATATTTAATCTGACCTCTGCCGGCAAAGACTCTATTAATTGTACTTGTTGGAATATAGTAAGGTTTTTTATCGTATCGAAATATTCTTCAGATTGCCGATTAAGCAATAATTTTGATACCAGTTCTTCCATATTGATTTCTAATACAACGTCTTCAACCTTCATCATGACTTTCTACGTCCCTTCAGAAACTAAAAATGTCTGGGATGGATCAACTAAAAAATCTTTCCCCATACCTTCTCTTCCTAACAGCATTAAGTAACTCATATCTGAGCGATCGGTTAAGGTGATTTCAATTTCTTTGTTAACGGTATGCATCACCAGCGCTGTTTTAATAACCAAACGCTGCTCTACCGCACCATTAGAAGATTTAATTTGGCGCACATCACTGACCGGTGCCCAACAGGACGTTACCTTATCAATATCGTATATGTCTGGATGAAGCGTAAAACTGACGCCTAAACGACCATTCCGACGCTCTTTTTTAATATCATCCACATGAAGTGATGATGTTTTAGCCCCGGTATCAATTCTAATTTGTAAATCAGTGATATTAAAATCAGGTAAGCTACACGTTTCCAGCACACCTATTATTATTTTTTTCATAACATCTTCGCACCTTTATCTTTGGTGATCACTACCGCTTTTTGAAATACCAGTGAGTTGGGGTAGGTAATGTGTGTGTCTTCAAATTTTAAAATCACATGAAATAATGTTATCTCAAGAATAATACCTTCTATAGTATTTTCGCCATCAATGACTTTCACATGATCCCCTACATGATAAGGAAAAAAGAAAAACACAATTACGCTAGCCGTCACGTTGCTTAAAATTGACCACTGAGCAAATAAAGCAACACCTAACACAGCAAATATTGACGTAAATATTAAACCAACATCTTTATAACTAAAGCCCGTAATCACACCCAATATTGCGAGGGTTACGATGGTCCAAAAGCCCGTTAAAATAAACTGTACGTATTGCACCCTTCTCAACGCTATTCTTTTTTCTTGACCTATTTTGCGCACGAGTCGCTTTATCATAGACCTCACAACAAAATAGCTTACTGCGGTTAACAGTAATGCGATAGATAAGGGTATTTTTATATGCTCAACAAACTCCACAACTCACCTCTTTATTGTATTTTTCTATTAACTGTCTAATAAATTGTCGGCTAGATCTTCTATATTACCGGCAACGTCGTCACTCTCTTTAAAGTAAGCAATGTGAAACATCGCATCACCTTCTTGTACTAAAGGAATGTTTTGTTTGCCAATAATAATACCTTCACGACCCGCCAGCACTTCGCTCTGTACTTCACCAAACGAATCACCAATCTCAGCCAATAACTGCCCTTTGGCGACTTGATCGCCATTTTGAACCTTGTTATCAACAAAACCACTGGTCACCGCGCGTACCCAAGAACTGCTGTAGGCAATAAAAGGCGTTATTTTTTTATTCGATGATTTACGTTTAGCAATCATGTCTAAGTGAGCGAGTACATTTAATACACCTTTCTCACCCGCACGAATCGATAATTCATCAAATCGTAACGCTTCGCCGGCTTCATACAGCAATATCTTCACACCATGCTCGACGGCGGATTCACGTAATGAACCGTCGCGTAGGTTGGAGTTAAGCAATACCGGTACGCCAAACTTTTCCGCCATCTCGCGCGTTTCCACATCGTCTAAGTTTGCTCTTACCTGCGGTAAGTTACTGCGGTGAATCGCTCCGGTATGAAGGTCAATACCGTAGTCACACTTACTCACAATCTCACTCAGAAATATGTGCGCTAAACGTCCTGCTAATGACCCCCGCGCAGAACCTGGAAAGACTCGGTTCAAGTCACGACGATCAGGCATATAGCGGCTTTGGTTTAAAACGCCATAGACATTAACCATAGGAACGAAGATCAACGTACCTTTTTTGAGCTTTAGTGAACGGCGGCGAATCAAACGACGAATGATTTCAACACCATTCAATTCATCACCATGCACCGCCGCGCTGACAAAAATGACGGGCCCATCTTTGCGCGAGCGCTTGACGTAAACAGGCATTTTTATTTCGGTATCGGTATACAAACGTACAACAGGGAGGTCAATTTTTTTACTCTCCCCTGGCAGTATAGCGACTCCGCCGATGGTCAATTCTTTCATCCTTTCTAACCCTCTCCGCGAGTTTTAGTCTTATGCGGCTTAGCTGTTTTTTCAATAAAATCATAAATCAATGCGGCGACATTTTTACCCGTAGCCGTTTCAATGCCTTCAAGCCCTGGCGATGAATTGACTTCCATCACAACAGGTCCATTATTGGAGCGCAAAATATCAACACCACAGACATTCAAACCCATCGCTTTAGCGGCATTCACCGCCGTCGCTCGCTCAGCAGGAGACAGCTTAATAATTTCTGCGGTACCACCTCGGTGTAAGTTAGAACGGAATTCACCTTCTGCACCTTGACGCTTCATTGCCGCAACGACTTTATCGCCAACCACTAAGCAGCGAATATCAGCACCGCCAGCTTCTTTAATAAACTCTTGTACCAATATGTTGGCTTTAAGACCCATGAACGCTTCAATGATGCTTTCGGCCGCTTTGTTTGTATCAGCCAATACCACACCGATACCTTGAGTACCTTCTAATAGTTTCACAACTAAAGGGGCACCACCGACGTTCTTAATCAAATCTTTAATGTTATCAGGTCTATTCGCAAAACCTGTACGTGGCAAGCCGATGCCTTTACGCGATAACAATTGCAAAGAACGCAATTTATCGCGAGAGCGACTGATCGCTACCGATTCATTCACTGCAAATGTTCCGGTCATTTCAAACTGACGCACTACCGCAGTGCCATAAAACGTAATAGAAGCTCCAATACGAGGAATAACAGCGTCATATTGCTTCAGAGGCTCACCATGGTAACGCACAACTGGATTGTTAGAAGTGATGTCCATGTAGCAGTGCAATGTATCAATTACGTCTACTTCATGACCTCTCGCCTCAGCTTCTTCTTTTAAGCGGCGCGTAGAGTATAGTTTTTCATTTCTAGATAAAATCGCGATTTTCATAATATGGCCTTAATCAATGTGTTCAGTTGTAAAATCGTTTATGTCATGCCAGTACGATGTGTATAAAGTACGGGTCACTTGCTTCACAGCTCCTAAATATGCGAGCCATGTTTTTTCTATTTCACTGACGGCAGCCAGCTTTCCCTGGCAAACCTTTACAAAATTTTGTTCAACTTTGTTATTGGGCAAAACCTCTTCAGTCCACAGCTCTCTTAGATGTCGACCATAAGATGTTAATATTTCAGCCTGCCTCTTCGTAAAGTAACCGCTGCGTGCAAATCCATACGGAAAATGCATATCATCGTAATAAGGAAAGAACTCTGTCTTGTTAAGACCTACTAAAATTTCCATGATAACTACCTTTGCCTACCAGAAACGCGAGTATGTATTTATGGTAGGATGGCGTAAATCAATATATATTTATCGTTAAGATAAGCAGATTTATAACCGTCAAATAGAAGATAAATAGAAGAAAAATGGACAGTGAATTATTAAGAACTTTTCTTGAAGTGAGCCATACCAAGCACTTTGGAAAAGCGGCAGAAAACTTGTATTTAACCCAAGCAGCCGTTAGCACTCGTATTCGTCAGTTAGAGAGTCAACTCGGGGTTCAGCTGTTCACTCGGCTGCGAAATAATATTCGCTTAACCCCGGCCGGTGAAAAATTACGCCCATTGGCTAATGCCAATCTAACGCTCGTACAAAGAATACGCCAAGAAGTCGCGATTGCTAATGATCAAGACCAGCAAATATCAATTGGTGCAACGCCCAATCTTTGGGATGCTTTTTTACAGCACGAGCTGAGTAAGTTGTTTGGCCAGTTTCCAGACATTGCCATGCGGGCTGAAGCTCATACCGCCACAACTTTAGCGCGCCAGCTACTTGAACGTACGCTGGATATTGCCATTACATTTGACGCGCCTAAAATTGATGAGGTGAGCACGGAAGAAATTGTTCAAGTCCCTTTATTTTTAGCCAGCTCAGTGCAGACCGACGATTGGCAAGTTGCTATGCAAAAACACTATGTCATGGTTGATTGGGGCACGGCTTTTAATGTGCAGCATGCGCAGCAGTTTGCAGGCGCACCACCGGCCGTTTTACAGACGAATACCGGCCGTATTGCATTGGATTTTTTATTAACCAATGGCGGCTCTGCTTTTTTGCCTGAAAGCTTACTCATGCCATATGTAGAATCGGGTCAGCTACATTTAGTCACGGGGACGTCGAGTATTTCACGCTCAGTGTATGCGAGTTACATAACTGAGTCAGACCGACTGGATAGCTTTAAAAGAGTCATTAATGCGATTAAGGGGGAACAACCGACGCCTGCAGAATCGCTAACTCCCATCGAAGAAATTTAAGAGCCAAATAGCAGGCATAAAAAAAGGCCGTATGCAGAAGCAGACGGCCTTTTTTGAACAAGCTAAAACAATTACAGATGCTCTACCTTATCAATTTCATACTCAACGTCACCCGCAGGTACTTTAACAACAACCACATCGCCTTCTTCTTTACCGATTAACGCACGTGCGATCGGTGAAGAGATAGAGATAAGTCCGCTCTTAATATCGGCTTGATCGTCACCAACAATACGGTAAGTAACCGTCGCGTCAGTATCAAGATTGATAATCGTAATGGTAGTGCCGAAGAAAACCTTTCCTGAGAAAGGAATTGTAAGCACATCAATCACCTGGCTGGTTGAAAGCTTGCCTTCGATGTCTTGAATACGACCTTCGATGAAACCTTGCTGCTCACGAGCGGCATGGTATTCAGCATTTTCTTTCAAATCGCCGTGTTCACGGGCGATTGCGATGTCTTTAATCACCGCCGGACGTTGAACGGTTTTTAACTCTTTCAATTCTACTTGAAGGGAGTTTTCACCTTCAACTGTCATTGGATACTTTTGCATAATCTATTCCTACTCTTCAGCCTAAGCCAAATTAAACAGACAGCACTTTCTAATAAATTAGATGGCTGCGTGCATGTCCTGTAAACGACGAACAATATCCAAGCCGTCAGCGTTTAAGCCTTCAACTACCGCTTCTGCACCGGCCAAAGTCGTTGTGTAATACACTTTATGCTGCAATGCGTTACGACGAATATCAGCAGAGTCAGCGATAGCAACAGGACCTTCAGTGGTATTTACAATCAACGCAATCTCATCGTTCTTAATACCATCAACGATATTAGGACGTGCTTCGTTTACCTTGTTAACGCGTTCAACAGTCAGGCCTGCTTCCGTTAGCTTCTTGAACGTGCCGCCAGTAGCAACCAGATCAAAACCTAACTTAGCAAAACCTTGTGCGACTGCAACAACGCCGTCTTTATCGGCATCACGAACAGAGATAAATACCTTACCTTCTGTTGGCAGTTTTTCGCCAGCACCCAGTTGCGCTTTATAGAAAGCTTCACCGAATGTTGTACCTGCGCCCATCACTTCCCCCGTCGACTTCATTTCAGGGCCTAAGATTGGATCTACGCCTTGGAACTTGTTGAATGGGAATACGGCTTCTTTCACGAAGAAGTTTTCAGGAATAATTTCTTCAGTGAAACCAAGCTCTGCCAGCGTCTTACCCATCATCACTTTCGCAGCGATAGAGGCTAATGAAGTACCGATACACTTAGAAACGAATGGCACTGTACGTGATGCACGAGGGTTAACCTCAATCACATAAATTTCGCCGTCTTGATACGCTAGCTGAGTATTCATCAGACCAATAACACCAAGCTCTAATGCCATCGCTTTAACTTGATCACGCATCTTATCTTGAACATCAGCGGCCAAATTGTAAGGAGGCAATGAACACGCGGAATCACCTGAGTGAATGCCTGCTTGTTCAATGTGCTGCATGATCGCGCCGATAACAACCTGCTCGCCATCACAAACCGCATCGATATCAACTTCAATCGCACGGTTTAAGAAGTAATCAAGTAGTACTGGAGAATCGTTAGAAACTTGTACCGCTTCACGCATATAACGGCGAAGAGATGTTTCGTTATTAACGATTTCCATGGCACGGCCACCTAGTACATAGGAAGGACGAACCACTAACGGATAACCAATTTCGGATGCTTTCGTTACGGCTTCTTCAGTGGAACGCACGGTCGCGTTTACTGGCTGCTTTAAACCTAAGCGCTGGATCATTTGCTGGAAACGCTCACGGTCTTCAGCACGGTCAATCGCTTCTGGAGAAGTACCAATAATCGGTACGCCAGCAGCTTCTAATTCTTCAGCTAATTTAAGTGGCGTTTGGCCACCGTACTGAACGATGACGCCTTTTGGCTGCTCTTTATCAACAATCTCTAATACATCTTCCAGCGTTACTGGCTCGAAGTATAAGCGATCAGACGTATCATAATCGGTAGAAACCGTTTCAGGGTTACAGTTAACCATAATGGCTTCGTAACCTAATTCTTTCGCTGCAAACGCCGCGTGAACACAACAGTAATCGAATTCGATACCCTGGCCAATACGGTTAGGGCCACCACCAAGAACGATAATTTTATCTTTATCGGTTGGATTCGCTTCGCACTCTTCTTCATAAGTCGAGTACATGTAAGCGGTATCGGTGGCGAATTCAGCGGCACAGGTATCAACACGCTTATAAACTGGGCGAATGCCTAATTTTTGACGAGTCTTACGGAATGCTTTTTCAGAAACACCTAGCAGATCAGATAAACGTGCATCGGCAAAACCTTTACGCTTTAAACGATAAATGCGATCGGCATCCATCGACGTTAGGCTGCTTTTAGCAACGTTGGCTTCGTCTTTAATCAGATCTTCGATCTGTACTAAGAACCAAGGGTCAACGTGTGAATACTGATAGATTTCGTCAACACTTAAACCGGCGCGGAAAGCATCACCGATGTACCAGATGCGATCAGCGCCTGGTGTTTTAAGTTCAGAAATGATTTTGTCCATCGCGCCTTCAGAAGCTAGGTCGATGATAGGATCAAAACCATCAACACCCACTTCAAGACCACGAAGGGCTTTCTGTAGCGACTCTTGCAGAGTACGACCAATCGCCATCACTTCACCCACAGACTTCATCTGTGTGGTTAAGCGACCATCTGCGTTAGGGAATTTCTCGAAAGTGAAACGAGGAATCTTAGTAACAACATAATCGATTGAAGGCTCAAACGAAGCGGGCATGGCGCCGCCAGTAATCTCGTTTTGTAACTCATCAAGGGTATAACCAATCGCGAGCTTAGCGGCGATACGAGCAATCGGGAAACCGGTTGCTTTAGACGCCAATGCTGATGAACGAGAAACACGAGGGTTCATCTCGATCACAACCATACGGCCATCGACTGGGTTGATACCAAACTGAACGTTAGAACCACCGGTTTCTACGCCGATCTCACGCAGAACAGCCAAAGAGGCGTCACGCATGATTTGTAATTCTTTATCCGACAATGTCTGAGCAGGTGCAACCGTGATCGAGTCACCGGTATGAACACCCATCGCATCAAAGTTTTCGATAGAGCAGATGATGATGCAGTTGTCTTTTTTGTCGCGAACAACTTCCATCTCATATTCTTTCCAACCGATTAATGACTCATCGATAAGAATTTCACTGGTAGGCGACAAGTCGATACCACGTGTACAAATTTCTTCGAACTCTTCTTTGTTATACGCGATACCACCACCGGTACCCCCCATAGTGAAAGAAGGACGAATAATACAAGGGAAGCCCAAATCTTTTTGAACTTCGATTGCTTCAGCCATCGTATGTGCAAAACCTGCACGCGGACACTCAAGACCAATATCTTTCATCGCTTTATCAAAGCGACCACGGTCTTCGGCTTTGTCGATTACATCGGCGTTAGCACCGATCATTTCAACATTGTACTTTTCTAATACGCCAGCCGCTTCTAAGCCTAATGCACAGTTGAGAGCAGTCTGGCCGCCCATGGTTGGCAATAATGCATCTGGACGTTCTTTTTCAATGATGCGCGTAACGGTATCGATCGTAATAGGTTCGATATACGTTGCGTCGGCCATTGCTGGGTCGGTCATAATTGTGGCTGGGTTAGAGTTCACAAGAATAACGCGGAAACCTTCTTCACGCAGGGCCTTACAAGCCTGTGCGCCAGAATAATCGAATTCACAAGCCTGGCCGATAATGATCGGGCCAGCACCAATGATTAGGATACTTTTTATGTCGGTACGTTTTGGCATAGTTTAGTCCCCAGTCTATTTAGTAGAAAGCTTGGCAGCTTCGATTAGATCAATAAAACGATCGAACAATGGGGCAACGTCACGAGGACCAGGAGCCGCTTCAGGGTGTCCCTGGAAGCTGAATGCTGGTTTATCAGTCAATTCAATGCCTTGCAAAGTACCGTCAAAAAGAGACTTGTGAGTCGCTTTTATGTTCGCAGGAAGCGTTGCTTCATCGACTGCAAAACCGTGGTTCTGAGCCGTGATCATAACAACACCTGTTTTAAGGTCTTGTACTGGGTGGTTACCACCGTGATGGCCATGAGGCATTTTCACAGTGTGTGCGCCAGACGCTAAAGCTAATAGCTGGTGACCTAAACAGATACCAAAAACTGGGATATCTGTTTCAAGGATTTCTTTAATCGCGGCAATCGCATACGTACATGGCTCTGGGTCACCCGGTCCATTCGATAAGAAGATGCCATCTGGGTTCATTGCCAGCACTTCACTTGCTGGGGTCTGAGCAGGAACAACCGTTAGGTCGCAACCGCGCTCTGCCAATAAACGTAAGATGTTGCGCTTAATACCAAAGTCATAAGCAACGACCTTGTATTTAGCATCCGCTTTAGCAAGCTGACCGTAGCCTTTGCCAAGAACCCAATCGGTCTCAGTCCAGCCATAGTTTTCTGCTGTTGTTACTTCTTTCGCGAGATCCATGCCTTTTAGGCCTGGGAACGCTTTAGCTGTTTCGACCGCTTTTTGAAGGCTAGCTTCACTTGCGATATCAGAGTCAGCCGCTTCAACCGCAACGATACAGCCGTTTAGCGAGCCTTTCTCACGTAAAATACGTGTTAAGCGACGGGTATCGATATCCGCAATGCCTAAGATGTTGTTATCTTTAAGATAAACATCCAATGCTTTGGTGCTGCGGAAGTTAGAAGCAATCAAAGGAAGATCACGTATCACTAGGCCTTTAACGAAGATACCACGAGACTCTTCATCTTCAGGTGTGGTGCCGTAGCTGCCCACATGAGGATAGGTTAAGGTAACGATTTGATTGGCATAAGATGGGTCGGTCAAAATCTCTTGATAACCCGTCATAGAAGTGTTGAAAACAACTTCTCCGACAGATTGACCTACTGCACCAATGGCAGTCCCTTTAAAGACGCTACCGTCTTCTAGAGCTAGAATGGCTGTTATAGACAAGGCTATGGTCCCCGAAGTAATCAATGAATACGGTCAATGTAGGATACTCAATAAAGAGTATCGTCGGTAATATCGGCATATTCTTTAACTTATAAGTCAAAGACTTAGCCCGATATTACCTAGCGTCTAGTCGCAAAAAAGCGGGAGGAGCTTAAGCTCCACCCGCTTTCTATAATCTGCACTGAAAATCTAAGAGCTTTAATAAGATTAGACGCTGGCGCCCGTCTCTCAAGTTACTTAATAACTGAGCTGGACGTACGCCTATAAACTGGTCGCGAATCATACCAAAACAGCCATTTCAAGTCCATATTTTTCTTCATGTCCAGCTCGCTTGCTGCAATTAATAACTGACCCAAACATCCAAACCTAAAATACCTAAAAAGACATACTAAAAAGCACTCAAACAAGCGATTTTTCGTAAAAAAAGCGCAATAGTAATTAAAAAAAATAAATATTATAAAACTAAATATTTAATGACTGTTCACTTTAAAAAAATTAATAAAAAAATATCACAATATACCAACTAAACAAGCAATAAGCTTTTAACACTAAATTTATCGATGTTTTAACGTTAACCCTACTATCGATGACCTTATTTATGGTTTTTTGATCTTCTACTTGATGATTTTTTTTTAAAGGTATCTAATGCTAAAAAAATTATGTTTATATTTTATAATTAGAACTACATACTCACTACAAAGGAATGATTTTATGCCTACTGCTGTTGATGGCCGTCGTCGTCTTGCTCCAGAAGAACGTAAAAGCTTATTACTCCATGACGCCGTTGAAGTGTTTGCTGCCAGAGGAATTGGTCGCGGAGGGCATACAGAAATTGCCGAAATGGGAGGCGTATCCGTCGCGACCGTTTTTAACTACTTCAATACTCGCGAAGAATTAGTCGATGCTGTTTTAGATAAAGTTGAAACACAGTTATTAGCATTAGCGGAAGAAATTTACAGCCAGGGCGACGAACCTCTTGATGCTATTCAAAACCATATTAAAGCATTTTTAAAAATGTGCGAAACCAATCCAGCTTATGTAAAAGTATGGTTAGAGTGGAGCTGCTCTATTCGTGAGGACATCTGGCCACAATATATCTCATTCCAAAACAAGCTATTAGAGATCATTGCTCAGCAAATTGATAAGGCGATTGAGAATGGCGATCTTGCACCCGGCCTTTCTGCCTCTGAACGCGCACGCTGGTTGTTAGGTAACTCACAAATGCTAGTCTCTATGGCATTTGATCCAAGCGGCAAGCCACGCGGCATGCAGCAAATGATTGATCGTGGTATTGCACATATGTTGGGTGCTGTTTAAGCACCGACCTCAGTTGGCTTTATAAAAGTTATCCTGCAGACACAAAAAAACCGAAGCTAACTTTTAATCGAAAGGTTACTTCGGTTTTTTTATGCCTGCGACAAAGGGTTTAAAAACCCAAAACATCCTGCATGTCATACAAACCGTTTTCTTGTTGACCAATCCACTTAGCGGCACGAACGGCGCCTTTAGCAAACGTCATTCGGCTTTGTGCTTTATGCGTGACCTCAACACGCTCGCCATCGGTTGCGAACATAACAGTATGATCACCGACTACGTCACCACCACGAATGGTTTCGAAACCAATCTGCTTATGCGGTCGCGCGCCTGTTTGACCTTCGCGGCCATAACAAGCCACTTCTTTAAGATCCCAGCCCATGGTTTCTGCAACCACTTCGCCCATACGTAAAGCCGTACCGGAAGGCGCATCAACTTTGTGCTTATGGTGCATCTCGATGATTTCGATATCACTGTCTTCGCCCATCACTGATGCGGCCATACGCAATAGGTTTAAGCAAAGATTCACACCGACTGAATAGTTAGGGGCGAATACGATGCCCATATCTTTTGCAGCTGCTGCAAGACCGGCTTTTTCTTCGTCATTTAAACCCGTGGTTCCAATAACGATTTTCTTGCCAGCTTGACGACAAATTTCAACATTCGCCATGGTCGCTTCTGGCATCGTGAAGTCGATTAAGACATCAAAGCTATCAATCGCTGCAGCAACGTCTGTTACTGCAACAACTTCTATATTTTTGCCAAGGCCAGCAATGGCCCCCGCATCAACGCCAACCATAGGATCATTAGGTAGAACGATCGTTGCGCCTACCTGAGCATCTTCAGCCGCATCAACTGCTTCGATTAAAATGCGGCCCATACGGCCGGCTGCACCTGTAATTGCAATACGAGTCATATCTATTCCTACTTACATTTCTTCGAAGAATTTTTTAACGCCAGCAAACCAATGCGTCTTTTGGGGTGAATGCTTTTCACCCTTTAAAGACTCATTAAATTCTTTCAGCAATTTCTTCTGATGTTCAGTTAACTTAACTGGAGTTTCAACCTGCACACGGCACATCAAATCACCCGGGCTAGAAGCACGAATCGGTGTTACGCCTTTTCCGCGTAAACGGAACATACGACCGCTTTGCGTTTCTGCTGGAATTTTCAGTTTTACGCGACCGTCTAAAGTCGGTACTTCTAATTCGCCGCCTAACGCTGCATCAACAATACTGATTGGCACGTCACAATATAAGTTGTGGCCGTCACGTTCAAAAATCGCGTGATCTTTCACACTCATCTGTACGTACAAGTCGCCCGCTGGACCACCTAGCCCGCCTGCTTCGCCTTCGCCGCTTAGACGAATTCTATCGCCCGTATCGACGCCTGCAGGCACCTTAACATTAAGCGTTTTGGTTTCTTCTTTAACACCACGACCATGACAGCTACCGCAAGGACTATCAATCTTTGTACCTTGTCCACGACACGATGGGCAAGTCTGCTGCACAGCAAAGAAACCTTGCTGCATGCGCACTTGGCCTTGGCCGCCACAGGTAGAACAAACTTTAGGTGAGGTCCCTGGCTTAGCACCAGAACCATCACAGGGATCACAAGCAACCAAGGTCGGAATAGTAATCTTCTTCTCACAACCTTTAACCGCTTCTTCAAGGCTTAATGTCATGGAATAACGTAAATCACTGCCACGCTGAGGACCGCCACGGCGACCGCCGCCTCCGCCTCCGCCACCAAAGATATCGCCGAATACATCACCAAAGACATCGCCGAAACCGCCACCGCCGCCGCCATGCCCATGACCGCCGCCTTGGCTTGGATCAACGCCGGCATGTCCGTAACGATCATAAGCGCCGCGCTTTTGATCGTCATTTAAAATCTCATACGCTTCTGAAGCTTCTTTAAACTTTTCTTCTGACGCTTTATCACCTTCATTACGATCTGGGTGATGCTTCATCGCGACCTTACGGTACGCTTTTTTCAATTCTTTCTTATCAACGTCTTTAGCGACGCCTAGAATTTCGTAAAAATCTCTTTTAGACATTTCTTTGCCCTAACACTTGGCTAACAACTTGGCTTAAAAATCAGCTTAAAAACTGACGTTAAAAGCAGACACAAATATAACGCAAAAACGCGGCACTCCTTTTAACAGGAGGCCGCGTTCAATTAATCACACACAAATGCAGTGATTACTTCTCTTTAACTTCTTCAAACTCAGCATCAACAACATCGTCGTCTTTACCCGCGTTTTGAGCTTGCTCGCCGCCTTCAGCGCCAGCTTGTTCTGCTGCCGCTTGTTCTGCGTAAAGCTTTTGAGCTAAACCTGAAGATGCTTCAGTCAAAGCAGCCGTTGCTGTTTCGATTGCTTCTTTGTCATCGCCTTTCATGGCTAGCTCAACTGCAGCAATCGCTTTTTCAATCGTTTCTTTTTCTTCAGCAGAAGCTTTGTCGCCCGCTTCTTCTAGCGTTTTCTTCGTAGCATGAACAAGGCCATCAGCCGTATTACGAACCTGAATCATTTCTTCAAAGATCTTATCCGCTTCAGCATTTGCTTCTGCATCTTGAACCATTTGCTCGATCTCTTCATCGCTCAAACCAGAAGAAGACTTAATCACGATAGACTGTTCTTTGCCTGACGCTTTATCTTTAGCAGAAACGTTTAGGATACCGTTTGCATCAATGTCAAAAGTAACTTCGATCTGAGGCATGCCACGTGGAGCCGGTGGAATCTCAGCAAGATCGAAACGACCTAGTGATTTATTCTGTGACGCTTGCTTACGCTCGCCCTGTACGATGTGAATCGTAACCGCTGCTTGGTTGTCGTCTGCGGTAGAGAAAACCTGAGATTTCTTAGAAGGAATCGTTGTGTTTTTCTCGATAACGCCAGTAGCAACGCCACCCATTGTTTCGATGCCGAGAGTCAAAGGCGTAACGTCTAGTAGTAGAACGTCTGTAACGTCACCGGCTAGAACACCACCTTGAACCGCTGCACCCATCGCAACGGCTTCATCTGGGTTAACATCTTTACGTGGCTCTTTACCGAAGAACTCAGCAACCTTAGCTTGTACTAAAGGCATGCGAGTCTGACCACCAACAATGATGATTTCGTCGATTTCAGAAGCGGACAAGTCAGCATCTTTAAGCGCGATACGGCAAGGTTCGATAGACTTAGCAACTAAGTCTTCTACCAAGCTTTCTAATTTTGCACGCGTCACTTTAACGTTTAAGTGCTTAGGACCGGTTGCATCAGCAGTGATGTAAGGAAGGTTAACGTCCGTCTGTTGTGCAGAAGACAATTCAACTTTCGCTTTTTCGCCCGCTTCTTTCAAACGCTGCATTGCTAGTGGGTCACCTTTAAGGTCCATACCACTTTCTTTCTTAAATTCTTCCGCAAGATAGTTGATCATGCGTAAATCGAAATCTTCACCACCGAGGAACGTATCGCCGTTAGTCGCTAAAACTTCAAACTGAGTTTCGCCGTCTACGTCAGCAATTTCGATGATAGAGATATCGAACGTACCACCACCCAAGTCGTATACTGCAATTGTTTTCTCGCCACCTTTGTGATCAAGACCGTATGCAAGAGCAGCCGCTGTTGGCTCGTTGATGATGCGCTTAACTTCTAGACCAGCAATTTTACCCGCATCTTTAGTTGCTTGACGCTGTTGGTCATTGAAGTAAGCAGGTACTGTAATGACAGCTTCTGTTACCGCTTCACCCAGATAGTCTTCAGCAGTCTTCTTCATCTTCTTCAAGATTTCAGCCGATACTTGTGGTGGCGCCATTTTCTTACCGTTGGCTTCAACCCATGCATCGCCATTATCAGCAGCAACGATTTTGTAAGGAACCATCGCGATGTCTTTTTGAACAACATCATCTTTAAATTTACGGCCGATTAAGCGCTTAACAGCGAAGATCGTATTCGTTGGGTTAGTAACCGCTTGACGCTTAGCAGGCTGGCCTACCAAAACTTCGTCACCGGTATAAGCGATAACAGAAGGAGTCGTACGATCGCCTTCAGCATTTTCGATTACTTTTGGCTTGCCGTTGTCTAGTATAGAAATACAAGAGTTTGTTGTACCTAAATCGATACCAATAATTCTACCCATAATTTTTACTCCAATCTTTTTTGTTCGGCGCTGGCCGAATTTTAAAATTCAATAAACGATTAATAAATCGTTAAAAATGTTTTTCTTCGATGAGACTTATATAAGTCTCAGCTTTAAAAATTCAAGCCCAGAAAGTTAAAAACTGCTGTTTTTTTAGCCCTTAACTTGCCCCAAGCTGTCTTTCAGGCATTTTCGTCAATAGAAGGTGCACCCTTCGATACCATCACCATCGCTGGGCGTAATAAACGACCATGCAAGCTATAACCTTTTTGCATAACAGCCATCACCGTATTCGGTGGGAAGTCAGCATTTTCTTGCATTGCCATCGCTTGATGCTGCTCAGGATTAAACGTTTCACCCTGTGGATCAATAGCTTCAACGTTGAACTTAGCCAAAGTTGATGTAAATCCTTGCAAGGTCATCTCAACACCATCACGCAATGCTTTAGTCGCTTCATCTTCAGTTGAAGCGGCAAGCGCACGCTCTAGATTGTCTAGCACCGACAACAATTCACGAGAGAACTTTTCCTGGCCAAATTTATGCGCTTTCTCTACATCACCTTCTGCACGGCGACGGATGTTCTGTGCGTCGGCCTGTACGCGTAACATCTGGTCTCTTAGCTCAGCAGCTTCTGATTTTGCAGCGGCTAATTCTTCCTTAAGAGAGGTTATTAATGCTTCTTCAACAGATACTTCTTCAACAGCTTGAGCTTGCTCTTCCGCTGTTTCGACCTGTTCTTCCAAATCAACAGGAGTGGCTTCTATAATTTCGTCATTCTGCTGTGACATGAATATGTCCTCTAAAGATGTGCTTAACCCAACACTTAATTCGACTCTTAGTTCGAAAAGGTTCTACGGGTTTCTCATTGTGATGTTCTATATGGGGTTAAGCCCCCTCCTTTCCAAGGGTAATATAGCAACAAGATAGCCTAAATTGATTAATACTTGCTCAGTCAGCATTTTTACTGTACAAATAAACACTGTATAGATATACAATATTATGTATTTTAAAGATTGACTACTAAGCCGCATAGCAGGAGCCTAATATGCTTGTTCACTTATCCATTTCACAATTTACTCTGGTTGAGCATCTTGAGCTTGAACTAAAAGCAGGGATGACCACCATCACTGGCGAGACAGGTGCGGGTAAGTCCATTCTATTGGGAGCTCTCGGCCTAGCCCTAGGCAATCGCATTGGTGACAACGTCGTGCGCAAAGGTGCAGAAAAAGCGGATATCAGCGCAACGTTTATTATCAACGAAAAAGTAATACAGTGGCTTGAAAGTCATGATTACCCGACTGAAGACGATACCTGCATATTACGCCGTGTAGTCACCCAAGAAGGCCGCAGCAGAGGCTATATCAATGGTCGTAACGCCTCAGCAACCGAATTAAAAGCACTGGCTAACCAACTGATCGATATTCATGGCCAACATGCCCACCAATCTTTAATGCAAAAAGACGCGCCACGGAAGTTACTGGATAACTACGCCGGTACCCGCAGTTTAAGTCTTAAAACCAAGCAAGCCTTTCAAGGCTGGCAAGAAAAACTAAAGCAAAAAAATAACCTGCAAGAAGATAGCGCCGAGCAACAAGCCCAGCGTCAACTGCTGACGTATCAAGTACAAGAGCTTGATAAACTTCAACTGACAAGAAAAGAAGTCGCCGAACTTGAAGTCGAGTTAAAACGCTTAAGCAACGCTGATGCCATTATGTTTTCGGGTCAGCAAGCACTTACTCTTTGCGCGGATGGCAACAATGATGATACGTCCAGTTCCCGTTCAAACTCTCAAGACAGCGCCCTGCAGCAAGTTCAGCAAGCCATTCAACAGCTCGATCAAATTGACGATGATAATGAAACACTAAAAGAAAGCCGTGAATTTCTTAACCAAGCCCAGATTCAACTGCAAGAAGCTAACGATGCTCTGCATGACTACATTAATAAAGTTGAAATTAATCCGCAGCGCTTGCAGCAAGTTGACCAGCGTCTAGGGGCTATTTATGACCTAGCCAGAAAACACCAGGTGCGGGCAGAAGCGCTGTATAACAAATGGCAAGAACTGAGTGACAAGCTAAACGCCTTAAACTTTAGCGACGACGACATGGAAGCCCTTATCCAGCAAGTCAGTGACTTGGAGCAGGTTTACCTAAAACAAGCCATTCAGCTAAGTAAAAAACGCCATAAAGCGGCCGGTAAGCTAGATAAGGAAGTGAATACTCACTTTGAAGCTCTTGCCTTGGGCAATGCTCGCCTACAAACCGAAATAAAAAGTGACGAAAAACACGCTCACAGCCACGGCATTGATAATATCGACTTACTAGTGCAGACCAATCCAGGTATGCCGATGGGGCAACTCTGTAAAGTAGCTTCGGGCGGGGAGCTTTCTCGTATCAGTCTAGCAATTCAGGTGATTACCGCTCAAACCAGTAATATTCCTAGCCTTATCTTTGATGAAGTAGATGTCGGAATCGGGGGAGGTACCGCTGAGCGCGTAGGGAGGTTATTGAATGAACTCGGCAAACATAGCCAAGTTTTATGCGTAACCCACCAACCCCAAGTGGCAGCACAAGCACAAAATCATTTACAAGTAAGTAAAATTTCTGGCGACGAGCAGACTTTCACAAACATTCGCCCTCTCGACAAAAAACAACGTACGGAGGAGATTGCTCGTATGCTTGGCGGTGTAGAAATCACTCAGCATACACTTGACCATGCACAAGAAATGCTATCAATGGGCAATGGATAGCGCTTTATATCAAACACGAGATAAAAAGCCTCTGTTTATGTCAATAAACAAAGGCTTTTGTTGAACGGCTCTATAAAGACTGGATCAAATAACTTATCTATTTCTTAGGCCGTACATAGAGTACCAAGCTGTGATCGATTAAATCATAGCCGTGCGCCTCAGCAATTTCGTGCTGCAATCGCTCAATCTGATCGTTGGTAAATTCAATCACATCTCCATTTTCCATATTCACCATGTGGTCGTGATGATCACCACGAGACAATTCAAATACAGAGTGGCCACTATCAAAGTTATGACGAGCGACCAATTCAGCGGTTTCAAACTGAGTCAAGACACGATATACCGTCGCAAGACCTACATCTTCACCCGCTTCTATTAAAGCTTTATACACATCTTCGGCACTCATGTGGCGACCAGAAGAGCTTTCTAAAATTTGTAAAATTTTCACGCGGGGTAACGTTACTTTCAAACCTACTTTACGCAGTTCGGCATTTTGATCTGACATCACTTCCTCGAATATTTCACAGCGGCTTACAGCAATTTACTTTATAAGGTATTATCAAGACTTCTAACGACAAAGCCAATAGCCAATACCATGCAATTTAAAATTTTTACTGTTTTACTCAGCTTTTTATTTATTTCAGCTTGTAGCATCCCGAAAGTGTACAAGCTTACGGTGCAACAAGGAAATATTGTCACTCAAGATATGATTGACGAATTGAAAGTAGGCATGACTAAGCGCCAAGTAGCTTATGTAATGGGCACTCCACTGATTCGTTCACCTTACCAACAAGAGCGCTGGGATTATCTATATACACTTGAGCGTCGTGACAAAGTCGTTAAAAACTACCAAGTAACCCTGTTCTTTAAAGATGAACTTTACACGCGATTAGAAGGCGAAGTACCACAAGAAGAAGAACCAGAAGGTCAGCAAGAAGTGCTGGAAGACAAGAAAGAAAATAACTTACTTGAAATTCCTAGCGAATAATTCTATGTGAATAGCGCTAATAGGGCGCTGTAAAAAACTCACAAAGAACTCACAAAAAACTAAGTAGATTAAATCTAACGAATCTACTTAGTCGTTTTAGCGGCGCGATTGGCTCTTGCTGCTTTAGGATCAATCAATAACGGACGATAAATTTCAATACGATCTCCCGCTTTTAACAGCTCAGTCTCTGGATTTCGAACCGTCTTGCCAAAGATACCTAACTTTGACTCCGCTATATTCAGCCCTGAAAATTCCTTATCCAACTCCGATAACTCAGCCCCTTGACGAACCGTTGTACCGAGGTCAACTAAAATGCTGACCAGCTTCTGTTTATGAGCCAAGCCATAAACCACCTCAATTTCAATTTTCTCACACATCTCATTGACTACCCATATACTTGCTTAGCACGCTGAACAAAAGAATCGACCATAGTCGCAGCCATTTGCTTAAAAACCACCTCTAAAGCCATTCCTGTCAACTTATTATTCACTTCAAATTCAATATCAAAGATGACCTTACAAGCCTCATCGGACAATCGACTAAAGTGCCAAATACCCACAAAGTGATCAAAAGGACCATCTACCAACGACAGCTCCATGCGATCTGGATACTGCAGTTTATTACGGGTAGTAAACGTTTGGTTTACCCCCATCCTGCTGATGGTTAAACTCGCGACCAGCTCATCATCTGTCTTTGAGACTAGCTCAGTAGCAGCACAGCCTAGTAAGAACTGCGGATAACTTTCCACATCATTCACCAAACCATACATCTGCTCTGCGCTGTGCATTACTAGTGCACTTCGAATAATCGAAGTCATTCTGCTCTTACCCCTCACACGACCGTTTACAATAAACCTAAGCCATTTATAAAAATTAGCGAAATAGTAAGACCGGCCAAAATACCATGCATTACGCGTTTTTGTGCTGACATTTTTTATTTTCAGACCGATTGTAATGTCACTCCATGACCCTATTGTCTAAAATTTCGATCAAAGCCACAAGGGCCGTGCTTTTTATTGTTTCATTCAGCTATAATGCACTATGGCTAAAAAGAAAAAATCTGGAAACAGTGGCAATACAATTGCTCAAAACAAAAAATCACGTCACGACTTTCACCTTAGTAATAACGTCGAGTGTGGAGTTGTCCTTACCGGTTGGGAAGTAAAAGCCCTTCGCGCGGGAAGATGTCAACTGGTAGACTCTTATGTATTTATACGTAATGGTGAAGCGTGGCTATTTGGCTGCTTAATAACAGCCCTACCCACCGCCGCCGCTTATATAATCACAGAACCTAGACGCGAGCGTAAATTACTTTTACACAAGCGTGAAATTGAAAAGCTAGAACAGCAGATCAATTCCAAAGGTTATACCTGTGTTTGTACTGCTCTCTATTGGAAAGGTCACATCGTGAAAGTGGATATTGCTTTAGCAAAAGGAAAGCAAGACCACGACAAGCGTAATGCCGACAAAGATAAAGATTGGGCGAAGCAGAAAGAACGTACAATGAAGCACGCTGTTCGATAAAGAATGTTCGTTGCAGATAGCTCGTTTAAAAAGCGAGATAAACTGAGTATTATTTGTTCAATTTATAAGATTGGCATTATTTATTATTAAAACTCAGGTTGAAATAGTAAATAAGCGCCACATCTAGTAAACTAGGGAAACACTAGTTAGTGATACTTAATATAAATGCTTAACAGCCTTTATAAAGAGCATCAGTAGCAACAGAATTTGGGGGCGCTCTGGATTCGACGTTGGTTACAAAACTAAAGGTGCATGCCGAGAGTGTATGATAATCTCGTAAATAAATATCATACAAAATTATAGTCGCAAACGACGAAAACTACGCACTAGCAGCTTAGGCTGCTTACCTTTGAAGATGGTTGCCTATTACCATCGGATAAGGGCACGCAAAATAGGATCGACTGGC
>JBNMQK010000014.1:0-39832 GCA_051278005.1 Oleispira sp.
CTGAGTATAACGGTAAACCTTGGCATGTTGTTATCGCTGGCCCTTTTGAATCGCGCGAAAAAGCACGGCTTCAGTCGCAAGATTTTTCCGCTAAGTTACGTAATCAAAAACCTTGGGTACGCCCAGTTTCTGCTATTCAATTAGTACTAAAAGATAGAAAATAGTACATAATTTGACCACGCCACTCCTATTTTGTATGAATTACATACAAAATAGGGATCAATATTTGTGACACGTGCCTCATACGTGTAGAATGAGCTCCCTTTTGACTGTACGCAGCTTATATACTGAGCGTTGGGCGCTTCTAAGCCCTTGAATTTACTGAATTTTTTCGTTGATGAGAGCTGTTCTATGAGAACTGGTCTATATACTCCAGGTGACTTTAAAGATAACTGTGGTTTTGGTTTGATTGCCCATTTAAAGGGACAAGCTAGCCATAAGTTATTAGAGACGGCAATTGACTCCCTAACCTGCATGACCCACCGAGGTGGTATCGCTGCAGATGGAAAGACCGGTGACGGTTGTGGGATGTTAATCCAAAAGCCAGACTCATTCTTGCGTGCAGTCGCGCAAGAGCAAGGCATTAATCTGCCAGAACAATATGCTATTGGCATGTTGTTTATGGATCTTGACGATGCGATTTATGTGGAGCAAAAAGCTGCACTTGAAACGGCTATGTCAGAGCAAGGCTTGAATGTATTAGGCTGGCGCACTGTGCCAACTAATAACGATTGCTTGGGTCCAATGGCGATTGATTGTTTGCCACGTTTCGAGCAGGTATTTATTGCTGCCGACGAAGCGCTAAATAGCGAAGCCTTAAGCAGTGAAGCTTTTGGTGTAAAACTGTTTTATGGCCGTCGTTTTGCAGAAAAAGCGTTAATCCAATTTCCAGATTTCTATATTGCGAGTCTGTCAGAAAATGTATTGTCATATAAAGGCTTAACTATGCCTGTTGACCTGCCTGCATTTTTCTTAGACTTGGCCGATGAACGTTTAGAAACGGCTATTTGTGTTTTCCATCAACGCTTCTCGACCAATACGCAACCGCGCTGGCCTCTGGCTCAGCCGTTCCGTATGTTGGCGCACAACGGTGAAATTAATACCATCAGTGGTAACCGTAATTGGTCTAATGCTCGTAGCAGCAAGTTCCGCAGCGAACTGTTACCTGATTTGGAGCAGTTATCGCCGATTGTGAATACCACAGGTTCTGACTCATCCTCGATGGATAACATGTTAGAGCTCTTGGTAACGGGGGGTATGGGTTTATTCCGTGCTGTTCGTATGATGATTCCACCGGCATGGCAGAATGTTGAAACAATGGATGCCGATCTGCGCGCATTCTATGAATACAACTCTATGCACATGGAGCCGTGGGATGGACCAGCCGGTCTGGTAATGACGGATGGTCGTTACGCAGTTTGTGGGCTTGACCGTAACGGTTTACGTCCTTCGCGCTGGGTAATCACTAAAAACGGTTTTATTACGGTTGCTTCTGAAGTCGGTGTGCACGGCTATAAGCCTGAGGATGTAGTCTCTAAAGGCCGTGTCGGTCCAGGCGAAATCCTCGCTATTGATACACAAGAAGGCACAATTCTGGATGCCGCTGCGGTTGATAACTTATTAAAGCAGCGCAAGCCTTATAAAAAGTGGCTTAAAGAGAACAGTATTCGTATTGAAACTCGTTTACAGTTGAGTTCTTTGAAAAAAGAACAGCCGCTAAACGCAGATGAATTGAAAGCGCATCAAAAGCTACAACTTGTCAGCTTTGAAGAGCGTGACCAAGTATTACGACCCATGGCCGAAGCGGGTCAAGAAGCGACTGGGTCAATGGGTGATGATACCCCGATGGCCGTATTGTCGCAGCGTGTACGTCACGTCGCTGACTTTTTCCGCCAGAAGTTTGCTCAAGTAACCAATCCGCCGATTGACCCATTGCGTGAAGCAATTGTGATGTCGCTAGAAACCTGTATTGGTGTTGAAAAGAACGTTTTTGAAGAAAAACCTGATCACGCTGAACGTATTATTTTAACATCGCCTGTACTTTCGCCGCTGAAGTTCCACGGTTTGAAAAATACGGGTAATGCTGCTTTTAGTCATGTGTCGATTACGCTAGCATATCAAGCTGACATTGGTTTGAAAGCCGCCATTGAAGCGATTTCTGCAGAAGCCGAAAAGCAAGTGCGTGAGGGTGCTGTCGTTTTGATCTTAACTGACCGCCAGGTCGTTCAAGGCGAGCTAATTATTCCAGCGGTCATGGCAACGGGTGCTGTTCATCACCATCTGGTAGCCAAAGGTTTACGCTGTGACTCTAACATTGTTGTTGAAACGGGTTCTGTTCGTGATGCACACCACTTTGCGGTATTACTAGGTTTCGGTGCAACCGCAGTCTATCCATGGTTGGCGTACGAAATTTTAGAAGATATGCACCGCAGCCGAGAGTTGGCGGGTGATCCATTAAGGTCGCAGCAGAATTTCCGTAAGGGTATTCGTAAAGGCCTGATGAAAATCTTGTCGAAAATGGGTATTTCTACGATTGCGTCTTACCGCGGTTCGCAGTTGTTTGAAGCGATCGGGTTGAATAGCGAGATTGTTGAGCTTTGCTTCATTGGTGTAGAGAGTCGTATTGAAGGTGCCACATTTGCAGACTTCCAAGAAGATCTAGAGTGGGTCGAGAACAACGCTTGGATCGCTCGGAAGCCTCTTGAACAAGGTGGTCTACTGAAGTATGTACACGGTGGTGAATATCATGCCTACAACCCCGATGTAATTCAGCACATTCACCAAGCTGTTAAGGAGAACGATCAGAAAGCTTACGACCGTTTTGCTGACTTAGTTAACAATCGCCCTGTCGCGACGATTCGTGACTTATTAGCATTGCGCAAAGATGTCAAAGCGATTCATATATCTGAAGTCGAGCCGGTAAAAGAAATTTTTAAACGTTTCGATACTGCAGCGATGTCTTTGGGTGCACTTTCTCCCGAAGCACACGAAGCGCTAGCAGAAGCGATGAATGAGTTGGGCGGACGCTCAAATTCAGGTGAAGGTGGTGAAGATCCTAAGCGTTATGGCACTAATAAAAACTCCAAGATCAAGCAGATCGCTTCTGGACGTTTTGGTGTAACGCCACACTACTTATCCAGTGCTGACGTTTTACAGATCAAAGTAGCCCAGGGTGCCAAGCCTGGTGAGGGCGGTCAGTTGCCCGGTGGTAAGGTGAATAACCTCATCGCGACGCTACGTTATTCGGTTCCAGGTGTAACATTGATTTCACCGCCACCGCATCACGATATTTATTCAATCGAAGATTTAGCTCAGCTAATTTTTGATTTAAAGCAAGTTAACCCAACCGCACTGGTTTCTGTAAAACTGGTATCGGAGCCGGGTGTTGGTACGATTGCAGCGGGTGTCGCGAAAGCTTACGCTGACTTAATTACCATCTCTGGTTATGACGGTGGCACAGCGGCTTCGCCCTTAACGTCGATCAAATACGCCGGTTCTCCATGGGAGCTTGGTTTGGCTGAAGTGCACCAGTCATTACGTGGTAATGATTTGCGTGGCAATGTCCGTGTGCAAACGGATGGTGGTTTGAAGTCAGGTCTTGATGTCGTGAAAGGCGCTATTTTAGGTGCTGAATCATTTGGATTTGGAACCATGCCGATGGTTGCCGTGGGGTGTAAATACTTGCGTATTTGTCACTTAAACAACTGTGCAACCGGTGTCGCGACGCAAAACGAAAGTTTACGTGATAAGCACTACGTTGGTACGGCTGAAATGGTTAAGAACTATTTCCACTTTGTTGCTGAAGAAATTCGTGGTTGGATGGCTCAGATGGGCATCCGCACAATGGAAGAGCTGGTTGGTCGAACTGATCTATTAGAAATGATCGAAGGCAATACATCGAAGCAGCGTAATTTAGATTTAACACCGTTATTGGTCAACGATCATATTCCTGCCGATAAGCCTCATACGGTTCAGGTCAAACGCAATGAGCCGTTTGATAAAGCGCTATTAGCAGAAGAAATGCTACAAGCGACGATTGCCGGTATAGAAGCTAAGAAAGGCGGTGAATTTACGTTTACTGTAACGAACTGCGACCGTTCAGTTGGTGCTCGTTTGTCGGGTGAAATCGCTAAACGTTATGGTAACCAAGGTATGGCCAGTGCACCTATTAAATTGAACTTAACCGGTACGGTTGGTCAATCTTGGGGTGTCTGGAACGCTGGTGGTTTAGAAATGCGCCTTGAAGGCGATGCCAACGATTACGTTGGTAAGGGAATGACCGGCGGTAAACTGGTTGTTTTCCCACCCAAAGGTTCTGTGTTTAAATCGCAAGATACCTCTATTATTGGTAATACTTGTTTGTACGGCGCAACAGGCGGTAAATTGCTTGCGGCGGGTTGTGCGGGTGAACGTTTTGCTGTTCGCAACTCCGGTACTCATACCGTTGTTGAAGGCGCTGGCGATCACTGCTGTGAATATATGACGGGCGGCATGGTTTGTGTCCTAGGTAAAACAGGTTATAACTTCGGTGCGGGTATGACAGGCGGTTTCGCTTATGTGCTTGATCTGGATAATAGTTTTGTTGACTTATATAACCATGAGCTTGTCGATATTAACCGTATTAATAGTGAATATACCGAAGGCTACCGTAACCATTTACGGGCTGTCATTACCGAGTTTGTTGCGGAAACGGGCAGTGTTTGGGGTCAAGAAATTTTAGAAAATTTTGATGATTTCATCGGTAAATTCTGGTTAGTAAAACCAAAAGCTGCAGATTTACAGCAGTTGCTTGATAACATGCGCGCTCGTCCAGAGTAAGCGTTTCGAATAAATGATAGGCCCTGAGTGCTGTTAACCATACAGGGCCTGCGGACGAGTGGGAGAGGTTCGAAATGACAGAACGTCTGAATAACGATTTTCAGTTTGTACAGGTAGGCCGCAAGGACCCTGTAAAGAAAGCAATGAATGCTCGTACACAGCAATTCGTTGAAATTTATCAGCCATTCCAGCAGGAAGACGTTGCTGATCAATCACACCGTTGTTTGGAATGTGGTAACCCTTATTGTGAATGGAAGTGCCCTGTGCACAACTTCATTCCTAACTGGTTAAAACTGGCGACAGAAGGCAATATTCTAGAAGCCGTTGAACTGAGCCATCAAACCAACTCTTTACCGGAAGTCTGTGGCCGTGTTTGCCCACAAGACCGTTTGTGTGAAGGCGCTTGTACATTGAACGACGGCTTTGGCGCTGTGACCAT
Source organism: Oleispira sp. (assembly GCA_051278005.1). GTDB lineage: Bacteria > Pseudomonadota > Gammaproteobacteria > Pseudomonadales > Oceanobacteraceae > Oleispira. The sequence goes on from JBNMQK010000014.1 coordinate 5,258, forward strand.
CGGTAATGTTGAAAAATACATCACCGATACCGCATTTGCTATGGGCTGGAAACCTGACATGTCTAACGTTAAGTGGACAGACAAGAAGGTTGCTATTATCGGTGCGGGTCCTGCGGGAATCGGTTGTGCTGACGTATTGGTTCGTAATGGTGTTAAGCCGGTTGTTTTCGATCGTTACCCTGAGATTGGCGGTTTGTTAACGTTTGGTATTCCAGAATTTAAACTGGAAAAAGAAGTAATGATTAATCGCCGTAAAGTATTCGAAGAAATGGGTATTGAGTTCCGTTTGAATACTGAAATTGGTAAAGATATCCAATTTGAAACGCTTCTAGAAGAGTACGATGCTGTTTTCCTAGGTATGGGTACGTATACCTATATGAAGGGCGGCTTCCCGGGTGAAGATCTTCCCGGTGTTCACGATGCGTTAGATTTCTTAGTCTCCAGTGTTAATCGCAATATGGGCTTTGAAAAAGACAAAGCTGACTACATTTCGATGAAGGGTAAGAGAGTTGTAGTTTTGGGTGGTGGTGATACCGCGATGGATTGTAACCGTTCAGCTATTCGTCAAGGCGCTATGTCTGTATCCTGCGCATACCGTCGTGATGAAGCCAATATGCCGGGTTCTGTCCGTGAAGTTCAGAATGCGAAAGAGGAAGGTGTTAACTTCTTATTTAACCGTCAGCCTGTTGCCATCGTTGGTGACGATAAAGTTGAAGGTGTTAAGGTTGTTTCTACTGAACTGGGGGAGCCTGATGAGAATGGCCGTCGTCGTCCTCAGGTAATTGAAGGGTCTGAAGAGATCATTCCTGCCGACGCAGTACTGGTTGCTTTTGGTTTCCAACCTAGCCCTGCTCCTTGGTTTTCTGATTTCAGTATCGGTATCAATAGCTGGAAAGGTGTTGTTGCACCTGAAAAGCAGAAGTTCAAATTCCAAACCACTAATGAAAAAATATTTGCCGGTGGTGATATGGTTCGTGGATCTGACCTGGTTGTGACAGCAATCTGGGAAGGCCGTGAAGCGGCTGATGGAATTATGGATTACCTGAAGGTTTAATATTTTTATCTTGTTGGTATAGCCATTAGGGTGATATTAGATTGACAGTAAAAGAACGCGGCTTAGGCCGCGTTTTTTGTTTCTAGTGTGTTAACTACTTTCTGTGTTGTACTCTGTTCTTATGTTAAAATTCATCGATATACAGAGTTGATGGAACAGCAAGAATGAATCCAATAAAGATAGTATCAATTTCTTTTTTAGCACTAGCTATGACTGCATGTGGTGGCGGAAGTCCTATAAAAGGTTCAAGTTCTGTAACTGATCCTACAACAAGTACGATTGATACTACAAAAGAAGTTACTAGTGTCTCTGGACGTAATGTAACATTTTTACCTTTATCGATTCTAGAGACCTCTTCTGAGTACTCTGGTTTTAGTGAAGATAATATTTATGTCACGGAACGTTTTTATCCATATATTCATGGCGTTTTATTAGCAACGTTCAATGCTAAAACTTTAGAGCCGCAGACTGCAACCATTGACGATTTCGTCATCACAGAAGATAAGCAGTTGCTTGATTCAAGTGAATCATTTCCCATATTGCAAAAAGTAGGTGCTATCCCGACGTATTTACACACTGCCATCGTAATTGATGTAAGTGGAAGTGTGAAAGATACGGTTGAATTGAGTGATATTGTTTCCGAGACGAAGGCCTTGATTGCCCTTTTGCAGAGCAGTGATGACCCAGTGATTGCAAAGCAGCGTTTTACGATTTGGGCGTTTGCTGGAAAGGTCAAAGAGCTGACTTCTGGATTTACAGAAGTTAAAACGGTATTAGATTCAGCATTGGACCAAGTCGTAAACCCTAATTTAGTCGATGAATTAAGCAGTTCGTCTAGTTTGAATGAAGCCATTGTTGAGGCAGTTGGGCGGTTTGACGGTAATGGTAGTGACGGCGCTAGTGATGAACTATTTCTTTTTCGTGATAGTGGTGGCGTAAATAATGACCTTATTGAGGGAGTCTCCACTAATCGTATACAATTAAGTTCCTTAATTGTGGTTACTTCTGGCTCAGATAGCTTAGGTGTGTTTAGTAATGAGCAGGTGAAGGTCGCTATAGAGTCACAATCCCAAGTGGTATTCCTATCTAATACCGCTGAATCTGAAGAAGATTCAGTGACAAAAAATTTCGGAAAGCCTTTTATTGCAGTTCTCGTCGGTGCTAAGACAAATGTTGATGTTGCAGCGTCAATTACTGAAAATGCGAGTAATATTATAGATCTGAGAAATGCAAGTTCATTAAGTTTTGCTGCTAAAACAACCGGTTTGCAAACAAATCTAATTGCATTGAGAAAACGCCAAAATGATCGATATTTCTTACGCTATGCCTCTCCTTTTCGCCAAGGCTCTCATGAGAGAGTTATTGCGACAGGCGCAGTCGATGTTAGCTACAGCCTAACAGCAGCGATTGAAATTGGGGATTTTCAAGATGTTGGTATGCCTTCTGAAGTCTATTACTCTGGTATTGTTACCTCCGTAGAAATAACCACTGAAAGAGATGAATATTTACAGAATCTCATTAATCTTAATAATACCAACGTATTTTACCCCGCTACGCGATGGACAAAAACAGTATTTGCTAGCACGGATTATTCTTGGACTCTTGATGGGAATGCTTTAACACCCATTGCAGCGACTGGTGCTGTGACGATTCAAGTGGCGGATCTAGGTAGCTCTGGGATATCAACTTTGTCATTAACCAATAATGCATTGAATGAAACTAGAAACATTCAAGTAACATCGATACTTACATCGTTATTACTGGCATTTGATGGTGTAACAGGTTTTCCTTTAAATGATCAGACGTTTGCTCGTGCTAATCTGGGTTACTTAGATCTTAATGCTTCAGAGCCTGAAGATTTAGATAATCCAGTCGTTCCGGAATATGTTTTTCAGGTGGATTATCAAGATTACAATGCCCCACTAGAGAGTTACGTATACTCGGTAGGCATACCAGGGATGATTGAAAAAGATCCTAATGATGATTCAGCGCAGTATGATTATTATCGAATTTACAATGGCTTTCAAATTAAAAAGTCTTCCATTGATGCTCTCGAAGGTCCTGTAACAATTACAGTGACAAATACCGCGTTAAGCACCGAAGCCATTTTTACAATAACACCATAATAAAATATTTTTGAAGTTGATCTAAACCCAGCCTAGTGCTGGGTTTTTTGTTATTATGGTTTAAATTTTGAATTTGAAGTCGAAAATAGCTATGTCAGAACTTAAAAATGATCGTTTTCTACGCGCCTTAATGCGTGAACCTGTAGACCAAACACCAGTATGGATGATGCGCCAAGCAGGGCGTTATCTTCCGGAGTATCGCGCTAGCCGTGCCACCGCAGGCGACTTCATGAGCTTGTGTAAGAACCCTGAGTTCGCTTGCGAAGTAACGATGCAGCCGCTTGAGCGTTACCCGCTAGATGCCGCGATTTTGTTCTCTGATATACTAACCATCCCAGATGCAATGGGCTTAGGTTTGTATTTTGAAACAGGTGAAGGCCCACGTTTCAAAAAGGTTGTGCGTACTGAGAAAGATGTCGCGGCGCTTAAAGTGACGAATACCGCAAAAGATTTGCCTTACGTGACGGATGCCGTCAGCACTATTCGCCGTGAATTGAATGGTCGTGTGCCCTTGATCGGTTTTTCTGGCAGCCCGTGGACATTGGCAACTTACATGGTTGAAGGCGGTTCTTCGAAAGACTTCCGTCATGTAAAAGCCATGATGTACGATACGCCAGAAGTCATGCATCAGCTTTTAGATGTATTAGCGGATTCTGTGACTGAGTATTTGAATGCCCAAATCGCAGCGGGTGCGCAAGCTGTACAGATCTTTGATACTTGGGGAGGCAGCTTAAGTGATGTGTGTTATCGCGAGTTCTCATTGAAGTATATGAACAAGATCGTAGCAGGCTTAACTCGTGAGAACGAAGGCCGAAAAGTGCCCGTTATCTTGTTCACTAAAGGTGGCGGCCAATGGTTAGAGCTTATGGCCGATACCGGTTGCGATGCATTAGGCATCGATTGGACGACCGATATGGGCAATGCTCGTAGTCGTGTGGGTGGTCGTGTTGCGCTGCAGGGTAATATGGATCCTTCTGTTTTGTATTCTTCTCCTGCAACCATTCGTAAAGAAGTACAGCGTATCTTAAATAGCTACGGTCCAGGTGCAGGGCATGTATTTAACTTGGGTCATGGAATTCACCAGTTTGTCGATCCAGCTCGCGCCGGTGCATTCATTGAAGCCGTCGTTGAATTGAGCCGCGAACAGCATAAATAATACCTGCTGATTCGTTGCAAAAGCCCGCCTCGTGCGGGCTTTTTCGTTTTTGTGGATTCCTGTTAATGGCAATACTCACGTCAATGATCAAAGTTGACGAATCAATAACCCAAGTTATCCTGTAGGTAGTATTCGTGAATTGGTGTAATATGTGCCGCGAAAAATGAGTGAATGTTAAGCAATAGCGATAGGCGAATTGGTAATGACAGTTAAAACAGTAGATGCCTTGTTAGTAGGTGCTGGAGCGATGAGTACAACTCTCGCGATGATGTTAAATAAGCTAGATCCGTCTCTAAAGATCTGTGTGGTTGAACGGCTTGATCAGGTGGCTCATGAGAGTACTGATGGCTGGAATAACGCAGGCACCGGTCACGCTGCCTATTGTGAATTGAATTACACTCCAGAAGACGACAAGGGCAGCGTTGATATTTCTAAAGCGTTAGATATTAATTCTTCTTTTGAAGTGACTCTTCAGTTTTGGTCACACCTAGTAAAAACCGGTGCTTTGCCAGGTCCTGAAGAATTTATTAATCGTACTCCTCATAAGAGTTTTGTTTGGGGCAAGAAGAACGTTGAGTTTTTACGTCAGCGCCATGAGTTAATGAGTGCTCATCATTTATTTGAGGGCATGGAGTTCAGCGAAGATCCTGCTAAGTTAGCTGAGTGGATGCCATTAGTGATGGCTGAGCGTAAGGGTAAAGATCCTGTTGCTGCAACGAATGTTCAGCATGGTTCAGATGTCGATTTTGGATCGCTAGCACGTAACATGGTTTCTCACCTTGAGCAGCAAGATAACTTTGAACTGCTACTCGGTACTTCTGTAGAAGATATGAAGCGTAGCAGCACCGGTGGCTGGTCAGTATTATTAGAAGATAATAAATCGGGTGAAGTGACTCGAGTGCGTTCAAAATTTGTTTTCTTAGGTGCCGGTGGTGGTGCTTTACCACTTTTACAGAAATCTGAAATTCCAGAATGTGAAGGTTATGGGGGCTTCCCTGTCAGTGGCCAGTGGTTGGTATGTACTAAACCTGAAGTTGCAAACCAGCATCATGCAAAAGTCTATGGTAAAGCAGCAATTGGCGCGCCTCCTATGTCGGTTCCGCACTTAGATACTCGAGTTATTAATGGTGAACGCGCTTTATTGTTTGGTCCATTTGCGGGCTTTACTACTAAGTTCTTGAAGCAAGGTTCCAATATGGATCTGCCAGCTTCTATCAAAGTTAATAACTTGAAGCCTATGATATCGGTCGGTATGAATAACATGGCACTGACTAAGTATTTGATCAGTGAAGTATTTCAGTCTGATAAATCTCGTATGGATTCTTTACGTGCATATTTTCCTGAGGCTAAAGACGAAGATTGGACATTAGCTAATGCGGGTCAGCGTGTCCAGATCATCAAGAAAGATGAGAAGGGCAAGGGCAAGCTAGAATTCGGTACAGAGATAGTTGCTGCGGCTGATGGTACTTTGGCGGCGCTATTAGGTGCCTCTCCGGGTGCGTCTACTGCGACTCAGACTATGATTGATGTGATTGAGCGCTGCTTTAGTGACAAGCTTGAAAATGACGGCTGGAAAAAGGGTTTAAAAACTATGATTCCATCTTATGGTGAATCATTGATCGACGATGCTCAGCTTCTGCGAACCATTCGTCAAGATACGTTGACGACGCTTCAATTAAAACAAGTTTGAGTTAACGCAGACGGAAATAATCTTTAATCATTGATAAAAAGCGCTTATAAATAGCGCTTTTTTTGTGTCTGCTATTCATAAATAGGATTAACTATTTATAGACCCTCTTCACTCGAGGAGTCAGCTGACAAAAAAGTTCATAGCTTATGGTATTACAAAGTTTGGCAACTTCATTGGCATTAATATGTTCGCCCCACAGCTCAACTTCACTGCCCACATCAATATTGGAACCTTCACTGATGTCTATACAAAGCATGTCCATAGAAACACGACCTAGGGTTGGTAATCGCTTACCATGACACCAAACGGGTGTGCCTGACGGCGCACTGCGTGGATAGCCATCACCATAGCCGATGGCGACAATGCCAACGCGAGTAGTTTTCTTGGCTACCCAGCCATCACCGTATCCAATACTTTCACCTGCGTTCACTGTGTGACTAGAAATGATGTTTGATTTCAACGTCATGACGGGTTTTAAGTGGTGGGTGAGCGACGTCTCACCGATGAGGGGTGAGCTTCCATAAAGCATAACGCCAGGTCGGCTGATATTGTCACTGATGTTAGGCCAAGCAATAATAGCCGCGCTATTATTGCTTGATAAAATAAGGTCAGGCCAAAAGATCTTTTGCTGTTGTAAAATGTCTTCCAGTGCTTGAGACTGGGTTACCGTTTTATCTTTGTCTAGATCATCAGCACAAGCAAAGTGTGTCATTAATACTTTGATGTTGAGTCCAGCAGTGAGGCACTGATCAAAGATTGACGTCGATTCTTCTAAGCGAAACCCTAGACGGTTCATACCGGTATTTATTTTCAACCAAAGCTTTATGTGTAAGAAAGCGGGCTCGGTTACTAAAATGTCGAGTTGGCTTTGGTGGTGAACAACCATTTCGATATCGTGCTCAACAGCCGCTTTCCATTCTGCTTTATCAAATGCCCCTTCCAATACAAGGATTGGGTTTTTGATACCGTCATGGCGCAATTGTAATGCTTCGTCGATACACGCTACGGCTAAGCCATCTGCGTCTACGAGGGCGTGCGCTATAGGGAGTAATCCATGGCCATAAGCATTGGCTTTAATTACCGCATACGCTTTTTGACTGAAGCCTTTTGCTAGCCGATAGTTATCTTTTAAATATTGCAGGTTAATAACTGCTTGAGTTTGACGGGCCATGTTTTTCGCTTAAATCAAGAAGACTAAATATTGGGTAGGGTTTATTATGTCAGGCTGCGCAGTCGTAAACTAGCACTGAGCTCGTAAACAACATTTCTAATTAGTAGAGTTATTATATTCATGCACCCATTGATTGCTGATAAAACCCTGGTTTTCTCCCCAGCACTTGCCGCAACCATTGGCTTGGAAGAGGCTATCGCCCTTACCTGGCTTAATGATATTGCTCAGGCTATGGGGGGCATTCAATGGCACATTAATAATGATCAAGTGCGTGAGGTTTTGTCCTTTTGGGATGATCAGAAAATTCGCTTGGTATTACGCAATCTACACGAAAAAGGATTATTGAGGCTTATTTCACCCTTGTTTCCAGACGCTCCGCAGTTGATCTTTTGCTTTGCGGTTCCATCGCAACAGCCTTCATCAAATAATGTGCAAGCGTCTCAAACTATACCCGTGGCGAGTAATGAGCATAATAGAGCAGCGCAACCTCAGCAGCCAGCTTTCCAAAAACCGGCGTTTCAGCAGCCGACACAGCCAGTAAGTTCTAAGCAGCCAATACAGCAACAGTGGCAGCCGACTCGTGATGGTTTAAATCGATTGCAGCAACACGGGATTCCTGACAGTTATAGTTTATCCAAGTTGGATGAGTTTATTTTGCAGGCGCGGGAAAATGGTAATAACCGTAATGATTGGAATACTCAATTCTTTCGTTTTATTAAAAAACATTGGGTCTATACGCAAACCGATGCCCATAAAAAGCAACAACGAATAGCTGAAAAAGCCGCTTTTAATACCCCTCATGCCCAAGCTCCTGATCGCCAAGAACGCTTTCAAGCGCGTCGTGAAGAAGCCGGGCCGATTGCTCAACAGTGGCAGCCGAGTCTAGATGCGCAGCAAATTCTGCAGCGCGCGGGAATTGATCCGCAATTTATTCAAGATTCGATTCCTGAATTTGTCTTGTATTGGCAAGAACGTGGCGATGCGCACAAAACCTGGAATACAAAATTTATTCAGCACGTGCGCCAACAGTGGGCGCGTTATTCTTCGTCGCTAGAGCATTCGTCTGTACCCACTCGTATTGCTGATGATTGGCAGCCAGACAATGACTGTTATGATATTCTGGCTATGGCGCATATTGATGTGCCTTATGCTAAAAGTTTAATTGGCGAATTTGTCATGTATTGGCGTGATTCCAATCAGTTACAAACCAGTTGGAACAGTAAGTTTTTACAGTATGTTAAGCTGCAGTGGGCTAGACAGTTAAACCAAGGCTCTCAAATAGGTGGAAAGGCAAATGCGGGATCGCAAAGCGGTACTCAATCCAATTCTGAACCAGGTTACGCAACAGCTGCAGCAAGCAGGCAGCGTCTCACCGACACAGACTGGTAATGAGAAAGCGCATCGTACTCAAAGGCCGTTAGATATTGATCAAAAATCGGCCATTAATCAGATTTTTGAACTGTTCCGCTTTAATTACCATAATCAGTTTTTAAAAGCCTTTCCTGATCACGATACGGTAATTATGGCAAAGCAGTTGTGGGCGCGTTTGCTGGGCGACTTTCCCGCAGAAACAATTATGTTTGCCGCTGAGCAGGTTGTTAAACAGCAGAAGTTTCTGCCCAATGTTCATGATGTTGTCGAAGCGTGTAATTCTTCGGCGCACAAATTATTGGGCATGCCGGATGCGCATTCCGCTTATATTGAAGCCTGTCGTGCCCCTTCTCCTAAGAAAGAATACAGATGGACCCATCCTGCGGTTTATTATGCGGGTCGCTCTAGCGATTGGTTTTTCTTAGCGAATAGCGTCGAGGCTAAGGCCTTTCCAGTATTTGCCCGCAACTATGCCCTGTTAATTGAACGAGTCGCCGCGGGTGAAAGCATCGAAATTAATTTACCAAAAGCGCTTCCTGATCATATTGAAAAACCAATAGCGCGCAAAGATTTGCAGGAAAAGATGAAAGAGTTATTAAAGGATCTTTAATCAGATAAGGTTCTATGGCGCGAAATAAGCCAGTAGAGATTCATTCGATTAACGTTTATACGCCAGGCTACCTGCACCAAAAATTTCTATTGCGCCACCATCTTGAAGGTACCGGTTAACGTCGCGTTCATTAGAAAGTGATTATTAATCGGTGAATTAAAAGAATAATTCAAACTGGTATGATTCGTTGCTGCTTGCCCTGCCTGAGTTACAATATTGCTATTTTCATCTACGATGACAATATGTGCGTAATCCTCTGCGTTATCGTAAAAAAGACTACTGCAATCATCTTCAGACGTTAGCGAAATACTAATGTTAGTGGCTTCTTCAATCGTCAGCTTTGTATTTCTATTGCCTAGAGTATCTGCATAAATAGTGTAATTTTGAATGTCATCAGGGTTATTAATATCTATTTTTGCCGTTTTTTAGTTATACACACCAAAGCTGAACTCATCGATATTAAATGTTTTTGGTAAGCCAAATCGTAAGGCTTCTTGCTCAGTAACATCGATCGTTGCACCTACGTACGAATAGCGAGCAGTAATATCTTCAGCATGAAATAAGAATCTGTCGGTCGCTGTTGATAGGAAATATTACCTATCGTTAAATCAACCGTACTGTCTAATGAAATGCCTGCTTGCCCAGATACGTTGTGAGATTTTTTCATTAACAGGCACAAGCTCAGTTAAGCTGTACAGGCTCCGTGAAAGTAAAAAAGAAGAAAGCATGGCTTTAATTAAAGTCATGAGTCCGCACATTTCAAATGTTGTAGCTGAACCTAGATGCCCATAATAAGCGTCACCCGCCGACCCGCTTCAATCTTTTTTTATGAAGTTCAGCAATCGCCATTCCTTTTGGAACAAATCGCCTCAATAGGCCATTCGTATTTTCATTAAGGCCACGCTGCCAAGAGTGATATGGTTTAGCAAAATAGGTTTTACAACTCAGTGCTTAAGCAATGCTTTTATGGCCCGCAAACTCGCCACCATTATCGAAGGTGATTTTTTTACAGATACTCTTGAAAGGCTTGTGCATTTGTATAATAGCTCGGCTTCCCCATGGCCAACTTCTTCCTTTACATTGTCGCTATTAGGGCGCTCATCAATATCAACACGGTTAGGTATTAAGCGAGCTTCAGCCTCTATCCCTTAAGTTGCTGGTAGGGTTTACCTTTGCGTGGAAGGAGGCTTTACCACTGCTCTTGCTGTACTAAGCGATAGAGTGTTTGTCGACAGATGTTCTCGAAAAATGATTCCAGCTTCATTCGTCCTGCGATTTGTTCTGGGGTCATATTAACCCCTAATAATAAATGGGTCAGCCTAATAATATCAACAGTTCTCTTGTTAACTTTCGGAGCATTTTTCTCTTCAGAAGAGCATGATTATGTGCGGTCTCAACACAATAATTATCAATAGGGCAGCGCTTTAGTTCCGCCGAAATAGTTCTGTTAGAACATTCAAATTTTTTAGCAATGTACGAGCTGAATAATTAAGTTCCATAAAAGCTTGAATCTGATATCTTTTGGTCACCTGGTTACTTTTGTTAGGATTGGGTTATATGGCTAAAATTTAGCCTGAATTTAATAAGCGTAAAACAAAAATTATGGGGTTGAGTATTGACCCTATTGGTGATTATGTGGAATGGCTGAAATACGTTGCTGAAGTGGCGGGGGACTAAAGTAAATTATCCGTTGATTGCCGATACTGATTTGAAAATAGCCAAACTGTACGATATGTTTATGATTGAATAAACAGGAAGCGCTAAAGGTCGTACCGCGGTAACTAACGATACCGTACGGTCAGTATTTGTTGTTGGACCAGACAAAAATATTAAGTTAATGATAACTTACCCTATGACCACGGCCCGCAATTTTGATGAAATACTCCGTGCTATCGATTCCATGCAATTAACCGCTGAGTATAAAGTTGCGAGTCCGGTTAATTGGAAGCAAGGTGAAAATGTCATTATCGTGCCGAGTGTAAGTAATGAAGTCGACGCGAAGGTCTCCCCCGATGGCTGGAAAACAGTAAAGGCCTTACCTTAGAATGATAAAAGACTCGAGTTAAGGTTTAATCACGAACTAAAGCCAAGTTACCGTCGAATTTATCGATGGCATTTTTATATAGCTTGATTTTAGTCGATGAGAATAATTACTGTTTTATTCTCCTACTATAATAACTACGCATCCCCCATTTTAGCTATTCCTCAGGAATTTCATTACTCCTCTAATCTAGGAGTATAAAATACCATTTGTCGCCTATAGCTAAAAATATGTCATCTAATGACAATAGTCATCCCCAGTATTTCAGTAGTCTGAGCTTGAACTTTATTTTGTTATAAATTTGGGAATGGTCACACATTAAGCCATCCTAATTAATAGGTCTAAATATGCATATTTCTAGTAACCCCGTTATGGCAGCACTTAAAATAAGGTTCCCTGCCTTTATTTGGAGCTTTCTAGGTATTTTCCTTATTGGATATGGGGTTATTGCTTTTAATGCGGGTTCACACGTCACACCCGCACTCGATAACCAAGCTCCTACATTGTTGACCAATATAATGAAGCAAGCGGATGATGGCGTAGATATGTCTCATAGTCCCGAGGCCGATTACATGCCCTACTGGATGAACTTCATCGCTAAAATAGAGTCGAGTAAATACATTTATGGCAGCGATAGCGTCACGACTACCCAACAGCATTATCAGACATTAAGTGAGCCAAAGCGCTATGTAATAAGTACTCATATGGCAGTGGGCAGTATTTTAATGGTAGCGGGTTTTTTCCAGTTTCTCCCCGCGTTTAGACGAAAGCATCGAAAGCTTCATCGTATATTTGGGGTGGTATATGTTTTATCCGCCTTTATCTCAACCGGTTTGAGCGGTTACTACCTTGCAACAACAGATGTGTCTGATATTTATCAAGAATTCGTCTTTGCAACAGGGTTATGGTTCGTTTTAGTGATCGCTGTCGTCGGTATAAGCGTCTCGAGCTACGCCATTTTTAAACGTAATATCGCGCTGCACCTTGGCTGGCAAACGCTGGCTTTTGGTTCCTTTTTAACTGCGCCAATCCAGCGATCATTGTGGGTTGGATTAGCGCCATTTTCAGATGGGGCTTCATTTAATGAAATGGATATTCTGACAGGTACCATCCTATTCGGATTATCCTTCATGCTCGCTTATTGGATATTCTACGCAAATCGCCAAAGTAGCCCTCTACGAGCCAGCTCTATGCCCTCTATTTCAGACGTTATGGCACCATCATCAAAATACGGTATTTACATAGGGCTAGCTGTCGCCTGGCTATTGATGACTATCTTTTATGTAATTTCCCCTGGTTTAGCCGGTAGTGGTTTTACAAAAAACTTCGCTTATGAATCCGCAATTCAGTGGCACGATAAAAATTTAGGAACGATTTTACCATTAGTTCTTATCGTTCTTATGGCATCTTTTTTGACAGCAGCAGTACGATTACTTACGGTATCCCCAATGACCGTCGAGGGTATGCCTTTAGAGAAAAAAATATTTTTTAGCTCTGGTATTGGTATCAGTGCTATATTTATTTTGTGGGGTTATCGGCTGGGTATGCCAAGCTATTTTCATTCGATTGCAGGGGTGTTTTATACATATTTAGGTGTTTTCATACTCGCCTTCCTTGGTTTAATACTCCGCGCTATCACCACTCGGGAAATAGGCAAAATAAAAGAATGGTTGGTATTTATTATCCTCCTAGCAATAAGCCCTGCAGTTGTGTACATGACATTATTCATTAATGATACCGTCGACTTCATACCGCAGGCTTATCGTCATCAAGGTTATGAGATGTCGGCAGGCTTGGCTATAGCCTTGACTTCCATTTTTGGTCATTTGTTTGCGATTTATTCAGCGGAAACTAAGCGCTACATAATAAACTAAGCGCTAATAATGAAAGTATTCAAATTGTGAGAGAAGATGAAATTCATGCTTTTAAAAAAATCATCATTAGACTTGAATAGATAAACAACGGACCGGCTAGTGATGATTAATTTAGTGCGTTCAAGCATGTTTACAGGATTCGGAGAGCTAGTAACCGAGCTAGGGGGTTCACCAGAGTTACTGCTAAGGCACTATAGTATTCCAATCGATATTGAACGGAGAGTTGATGCTTTTATTCCTTTTCGAAAAGCAGTCGCTTTATTAGAAAGATCTGCGCAGACGTTGGCTTGCCCAGATTTTGGCCTACAACTTTCAGCACGTCAGGGGTTATCAGCCCTAGGACCAATCGCGGTCCTGGCCAGCAATGCTAAAACAATCGAAGATGCCCTACGGGGAATTAATAAATATTTCCATTTTATTACTCCATCATTAACCTTCAACTTTGAAATGAATACCGATCAAGATTTCATTCGGGTGCACGTAATAATCAAGGAAACGGCACCTCTTGAGTCTCGACAATTGTTGGAGATGACCATGGGGTTTGGTCAAACAATAACGCGCCTGCTTGCTGGCGCTGATGAATCGGGACAGACCATTTACTTTCCACATCAGTTGTTAGGTTTTCAAGCGACTTATCAGCAATTTTTCAATTGTGAGATAAAGTTTGAACAGGATTTTTGTGCGATAGATCTCCCTATCGCACTTATACAGAATAAGATTAAAAATGCAGATGAGGGGGCTGAGCGTGTCGCGTTAGAATACCTTGCGGCACAATATGATAAAGCACCTAATAATCTACCCGCCCAAATCCGTTGCTTAATTCGTGACTTATTGGCCGCCGGACAGTGCACCCTCAATATACTCTCCGATAAATTACATATGCACCCTCGCACCCTTCAAAGGCGACTAGCCATGCAAGGTGCCATCTTTGAACAACTGTTGGATAGTGAACGTAAAGAGATGGCGAAAATATATCTTTCTGAACCCAACTTACTCTTAACACAAGTCGCAGGAATGCTAGGGTATTCTGATCAGAGCACCCTCAACCGCTCATGCCGACGATGGTTTAATTGCACGCCTAAACAATTTAGAAGTCAACTGACTCATGGGGAAAGCTCAAGCCGTTGAATGACGATACTTAAAATCGTCAAGATACCTAAATAATAAACTTGCTGTATGTTCCAGACTATTGCCACTGGCGTGCTCAAGTGTCATTAACGTACCTAAAGCCATTTTTTCTGCGTCTGGATTACTGCCCTTGTAAGCTCCTTCTGGAAATGGAGTGACTAAAATTGTGCCCGATAAAATATCGCCATCGACTAATGTAACGCTCTCATCTTGAATATTTAGGAAGAAAGGGTCTTCATACGAACCAATATGAGCGCCATAAACCGTATCGCCTTTGCGTGCAGAGTCATTTATTACCCAGTAAAAATCAGTGAAGATAAGGGGCGCCAGAATCAAAGTCTAATGTGAGTGTTGTATCTTCTCCAATGGCATAAACATCATTCCAAATGATGCCAATTTCTGCGCCATTTTGGCCGTCAATCTGAGATGAATCTGAGTCCATTAGCGGAGCTAATTCTGCTGACACAGCGATAGAAAAAAAGAGAGCGAGTAATAATGAATGATTCATAGCCACCTCAGAAGTACCCCGTAAAACGGTTAACAGGACTATCGTTGTGGAATAAGAGAATCGAGACTTGGGCCAGGTGAAGTAGTGATATTTTGTAGGTTTAACCAAAAACGAGGTTGGGCTGTTCCTTGTGGGTCAGCACGGATTTTAGTGTAGTTAATAGTCTTGCTTTGAAGGCCAAAATATATGTTATTAGTACCTGAATAAGTCAGATTTCTGAAATCTCTGAGGTCGATATTGATGCTGAAAAAATCATCGGTAATATGATCTTCCCGGACTTTGTGAGCTGAGGAGTCTAAGTCGATAGATAATAACTCCAAGCTTAATTTACTGACGGCTTGAATATCACCCGATAACGTTTTTATATTCACCCCCATTGTGCCATTCGCTTCACCGAAGCCTAGGCTTACATCAGTGAGGTCTCCGCTAGTATTGCGGGCAAACTCGACTTAAGGGTCCACAATGCTGAAGTCGTGTACGACGCCGCTGGAATCAATATCGGCCGTTGCGCGATTAGCATCATCACTGTTATCTAAGCCATCCTGACGAACCCCCTCGCCTAAGACTAAGCGGTTTATATTGGCGTTTATACTGATGTCGGCACCAATCGTTATACGAGTGAATGCAACATCAAACCCATCAGGTGTTACAACTTGGCCTTTTAGGGTTTCAGAAACTTCAATAACGCCTCTGCCTGATTGCTTGGCCATAGAGACATCGGTCATTGGGGACAGCTCAGAAAATGATGCTAAACTAGCCAGTGTGGAAATAACAAACAATGTTGTAATCGTAAGACGCATAGCTAAACTCGATGTTTAAATTAAACAGTTGAATTCAGTTTAGGGAAACACTTGTGAGATGTATGTTAGGGGGGAGTAAGAGTCTTGTTGTCATTTTGCGATGAGGCTGTAAGTTACTGTTACTTTCAGTACGAATTACTCACTTTGTGCATTTATGCACTTAGCCCTACGGGCGAACTAAAGTGCGTGATAGTCGGCTTTCCTGAAAATTACTCATCATCATCCCAATTGCCTTCATAGCCTGCCGCTAAATTCTCGAAACGAGTATATTTACCCACGAATGCTAAGCGGTCTGTACCGATTGGGCCGTTACGGTGTTTACCGGTAATGATTTCAGCAATGCCTTTGTCGGGAGTATCTTCGTTATACACCTCATCTCGATAAATAAAGGCGATAATATCCGCATCCTGCTCGATTGCGCCTGATTCACGTAGGTCTGACATCACCGGACGTTTATTGGGACGTTGCTCCAAAGAACGGTTTAACTGCGACAGGGCAATGATAGGGCAGCTAAATTCTTTTGCGATTGCCTTCATACTACGAGAGATCTCAGAGATCTCTTGCGAACGCCCCTCAGAAGCCCCTGTGATCTGCATCAGTTGCATATAATCCACCATCACAAGCCCAAGGTCATTATCGTTCTCACGGTAGACTTTACGGCAGCGTGCACGCATATCCTGTGGCGTCAGCGAGGGCGTATCATCAATGTATAACGGTAAATCTTTTAAGATATTGACTGCCGATGAAAGCCTAGGCCAATCATCTTCAATTAATTTACCACTTCGAATGCGTGTTTGATCAATTTTGCCAATAGAAGACAGCATACGCATCACAATCGATTCAGAGGGCATCTCCATACTGAATACAATGCAGGGGCGCTTAGTGGCGATTAACGCATTTTCCACCAAATTCATCGCATAAGTCGTTTTACCCATCGAAGGACGACCTGCAACTACAATCATATCGGCTTTTTGAAAGCCCGAAGTGCGGTTATCAATTTCGGTGAAGCCAGACGTTATACCACTCAAGCCTTCTGGTTTATTAAATAATTCGTCTAGCTGATCTAAGGTATTCTTAAGAATAGGGCCAACGGCAACGGGGCCACCTTCTTTGCGGTTACCTTCTGCGATTTGTGCAATTTTCTGCTCAGCATCAGAAAGAATATCAAGGGAGTTTTTACCTTCTGGCTCATAAGCCTGAAGCGTAATTTCACTGGCGGCTTCGATGAGGCGACGTTGCTGAGAGCGTTCTTTAACGATCACCGCATAAGCACCACTGTTAGCAGTCGACGGTGTCATATCGGCAAGTTCGCCTAAGTATGCGATACCACCAATATCATCCAATGTCCCCAGCTCTTCCAGCTCTTCTGCCACAGTCACGACATCAATGGGTTGTTCTTGATCGACTAGCGACTTAATTGCACGGTAAATATTACGGTGTTTATGATTGTAAAAATCACTATCTTCTAGAACTTCTGACACGGATTCCCAAGCGCGATTGTCCAGTAACAAACCGCCTAATACTGATTGCTCAGCATCGATTGAATGTGGGGGAGTACGCAAGGATAAAGTTTGTTTGTCGGCAGCTGAGTCAGTCATTATCAATTGGTCATTATAAATCAATCATTAACACATTCTCGTTAACAAAAAATTTTGGGCAAAAAAAAGGCACTATATAGCGTGTGCTAATAGTGCCTTAATCTAAAGCGTGTAGCTAGTGTTGAAGAGATTAGTCTTCAGCAACAACCAATAGCTTCAAAGTAGCATTAACTTCTGCGTGTAACTGGATAGTGATGTCAAACTCACCAACGTTACGAATCGGACCCGTCGGTAAGCGAACTTCAGCTTTAACCAACTCAACACCAGCTTCAGTCGCAAGCTCAGCGATGTCACGGTTGCCCAATGAACCGAACAACTTACCTTCGTCGCCAGATTTAACAGCAACAGTCAGTTCGATTTCTTCGATCTTAGCTTTACGAGTCTGAGCAGCAGTAAGCTTGGCAACAGCCGCTTTCTCAAGCTCAGCGCGACGAGCTTCAAACTGCTCAACGTTTAGTTTAGTTGCAGGAACTGCCTTGCCTTGTGGCAAAAGGAAGTTACGAGCGAAACCAGGCTTAACGTTTACGCTGTCACCAAGACCGCCTAATTTTGCAACTTTTTCTAATAAAATAACTTTCATAATAATATCCTTAGCACTACAGAGTTGAGGCCGTATGGGCTCAATCAACTGTGTCTTTTAGTCTGCTTCTAATATCGATAAGACTATCGATCAGAGCGAGAAAAATTAGTAATGTAAATAGGTAGGGGCCGAATAAAAATACGCTTATATAGAACGCAAATAGCCATTGTCCACCTAAGTTTTTCATCCCGACAATGCTGTGCACAAATGCAACACCTGCAATGACAAGAGGAATGATTAATATCGGTAAAGTACCACTCATTAACGGTGGAAGGTTTGAACCAAAAACCAATAATAAGACCACGCTTGCGGTATAACCAACAGGCAATCTTAAAGGATGGAATTCTTCACTATAACCACCAGGGTTATAAAAAGCGGCTTGCCACCAACGGGCTAATAATAGACTTAAAACCATGACCATAGTTTGCACCGCGGCCAATGCCCCAACCATTAGGGGGCCAACTTTAGGTTGAATGCTCTGCCAAAGCTCAAGGTTATCCTTTAAAGCTTCTGCTAGCATGACTTCACTTTGCTTTTGTACTTCCGCTAATACCTCAGGCATTAACAAAGGTAAGGCAAAATAAATCAACACACCGAGTCCACTTGCACTCATCAGCGTTAATCTAAGATCAATGCTAGAGCGTAAGATAATCGCTAAAGTCGAAGCGCCAAGGGCGGTGAGTAGAGGCGTTGAATCCCCCATCGCTAACCAAGCAAAAGCCGGTAAGCTACCCCACAAAACCACATTGGCGGCTTCTTTTGCTCCATGGCGCAATATAGAAAGCGCCATAAGAGCAGCGCCTAGCCAAAATAATAAGGGAATAAACAACGTCGCAACAATCGCAATGATTGCGTTCAGCGGTTTATCCATACTCCATTTCGCTAGGGCTTTAAACATTATTACTATAACCGTCGCTTATTTATGAGCGTCAGTGTATGGCAATAAAGCAATATAACGAGCGCGTTTAATTGCAGTAGACAATTGGCGCTGATATCTTGCTTGAGTACCAGTAATACGACTTGGTACAATTTTGCCAGTTTCAGTAACATAGCCTTTCAACGTTTCAAGATCTTTATAATCAATCTCTACAACGTTTTCAGCAGTGAAACGGCAGAACTTACGACGACGGAAAAAACGTGCCATGGTAAAACTCCTATTCTTCTTCAGCAGCAGGTGCGTCAGCAGCTACTTCTTCAGTTACAGTTTCGTCAGCGACTGGAGCAGCAGGTGCTTCAGGGCGACGGTCGTCACGGCGGCGGTCATCACGGCTTTCAGCCGCTTTAACTGCAGATACTTCAGTAACAGCTTCGTCACGACGAATAACCATGTTACGAAGAACAGCATCGTTATAACGGAAAGAAGTCGTTAGCTCGTCAAGAACGGCTTGAGAACATTCGATGTTCATCAATACGTAGTGAGCTTTATGGATGTTGTTGATTGGGTATGCCAAGTGACGACGGCCCCAGTCTTCCAAACGGTGTACTGTGCCTTCAGACTCTTCGATAGATGCAGTATAACGCTCTACCATAGCTGAAACTTGTTCGCTTTGATCAGGGTGTACCAAAAACACTACTTCATAATGACGCATGTTTAGGCTCCTTATGGTTTGTTTAGCCTTCCAGCGATTCAATTAAGAGCGGGTAAGGCAAGGAGTCTCCTGCAGAAAGACCGACAAAAACTGACTTACGCCAGATTAGCTGTCTCAGACAGAAAAATGAGGCCGGATTTTATCAGGCCGCTGGATAAAATTCAATCAAAAAAAGTGTCTTGTAACCGGATTCAATAAATAGACTCTTCTTATCGTTAGCCATTAATCACCGCTAGGATTAAACTGAGGACAAGAAAATGATGAAACAGAGAATGGGTTATGCAAACAATAAATTTTGCTCGGTACTTTTTGCCTTTAATTTTTATAGCGCTCGTTGCTGTCGGGTTAGTGGCGTGTACGGGTAACAACTCCAGCA
Organism: Oleispira sp.; assembly: GCA_051278005.1. Taxonomy (GTDB): domain Bacteria; phylum Pseudomonadota; class Gammaproteobacteria; order Pseudomonadales; family Oceanobacteraceae; genus Oleispira. Next base: position 24,930 of record JBNMQK010000014.1, read on the forward strand.
CGACTGTTGGTTCGTTGGCACTCATTGATCCTATTGAGGTTAATAAAACAATTGGCACGGTCGAATGGGACCAGAACAATGGAATCAAAATGGCGTCGAACGCTTATCGCGCGATCAGTAAAAACAGTCCGATAAGAGCAGTGTTCACGAATAAACTCGTGCCACTGGATCTATCGGTGGATTTATTTACTCTATTAGACAACAGGAATTGCAAAATTAGCGGGCGTATCAATGTTGAAGCGGCCAATACGGAATGTTTTGATGGAGGTGGTACTGAAGTTGATTGTAGCGATGACGATGCTCTTATAACTATTGATTCAAAACTGGGTGGGGCGTTAGCATGTCAAGATGGTTATATATCTGGCCAATATATTGATGGTTTTTTCAATATCATGAAGAAAGTTGACTTAACTGAAACCAGTGAGTTTCGTACAAGCACAACCCTCTCTGCTATTAATAAGACCTCTACGTTAGATAAGTCTGACGTTACTCAAAGGTCGGATTATCTCTTTCAAAATGATTTTTTAATATTTTTTTTTGACAATGAATATGAAACTTATGTCGACCTAACGACTTGTAATAGTGATAGTGAATTCGGGAAGGTAGCACGCACGGGTATACGCAGCCCTGACGTAGGATTTCTTGAAGGTGATGGCACTGATAACTACTATCCTTATACTAAATTTACGGCTTTAGATCTTGTGTCGACCCCTATCAACGTTTGTGACGATCACGAAGATTATACTTATAGCCTATCAGCGACTATGGCGAATGCGGCCATGGGCGGCGGTGTGAATAGAAATACGCAAGTCTCGTGGTCCAACATGAATATCTCATTAGCCGGTAAACCGTCTGGAATACTGACCCTCATTCATAAAAATGAAGACGGTGACTATGAGTTAACGTTAGATTTTAATACAGAGGGTCAAGTAACGATTGATTTGCCTAGCTCTAACAACGGGATTACCCGATTACTCGCTGAGTTTTTAGAATTGAGTGAGCCATAAAAAAAGCCGTCATGCATGACGGCTCTTTTTATGAGCATTTTTAAGTGTCTAAATCAGCTCGCGATGACAGTCTCGGGCATCGATTCAACATGCAGTGTGCGTGTCGGAAAGGCACAGTCGGCGTCATGATTATGAATAATATTTAAAATCTGCAACATCACGTCCTGCTTAATATGATGAAACTCAATCCAGTTGGTTGTCTTAGTAAACGTGTAAATAAAGAATTCCAAGCTGGAAGCGCCAAAAGTATCAAAATTAACGATTAAGGTCTGCGTATTATCGATATCAGCGTGATTAATCAACATGTTGCGTACTTCATCTAATATTATGGGTAGCTTTTTAGCGTCTTTATAACGAACACCTATGGTCTCTTTAATACGTCGATTATGCATTCTTGAGGGATTTTCTACTGCAATATTAGTGAATACTGAGTTGGGAACATACAGTGGACGTTTATCAAAGGTTCGAATAACGGTTAAGCGAAAACCAATGCTCTCTACTGTCCCTTCAATGTTTCTATCGGGAGAGCGAATCCAATCGCCAACATTAAAAGGGCGATCTAGGTAAATCATTATTGAGCCAAAGAAATTAGCTAATAAATCTTTCGCGGCCATTCCTACAATTAATCCACCCATGCCGCCAAAAGCCAGCATGCCTGAAATCGAAATGCCTAGCACTTGAAAGATGGGTAAAATAATGAGGACTGTTAGCGTTAACTTGGTAACTTTACCCACGAGCTGAACGGTAGTGGGATCATTACCTTTATCCAATTGCTTTATTTCTATGCCAGAAATAAAGCGCCATACCCCCCAGGCTATAACAATGAGGGCCGCAAGCTGACGAGCAATCGGAATGCTGGTCATTATCTCTGCGGAGAAATTACGCGCAGTAATATCGGCAAACCAAGAAGCACCGATAATAAGAATTAGCCAGTTAATAGGCACCGCGAAAGCGTTGAGTATAACGTCATCCCAACGGTTTCGGCTTCTTCTAATAATATGAGTGAGGTGTTTGCGTATAAAACGCCATGCGAGTGCCACCCCCAAGGTTATTGTGAGGGCGAAACCTGATTCCCATAGCCAATCATAATTTTGTTCAATTAAATCTAACCACCAATTCATAACGCATCCTTAAGCGATTAGCTGCCGATACGCTGACGTATTATTTCAAATAAACAGACACCGGTTGCCACCGATACGTTTAAGGAGCTCACCTCACCGGCCATTGGAATATTAATTAAATAATCACAATTTTCACGCGTTAAACGACGCATGCCTTTACCTTCAGCGCCCATGACTAATGCCGTTGGGCCTTTCAAATCAGCTTGATAGACCGATTGTGTTGCTTCGCCCGCCGTGCCGGTAATCCAGATACCACGTTCTTGTAAATCTTTCAGTGTGCGCGCAAGATTCGTTACCTGAATATAAGGAACGGCTTCAGCAGCGCCACAAGCAATCTTGCTTGCCACTGAATTGAGTGGTGCAGAGTTATCTTTAGGTGCAATCACCATGTGCACACCCGCAGCATCGGCTGTCCGTAAGCAGGCACCTAGGTTATGCGGATCAGTAACGCCGTCTAAAACAAGAATTAGCGGAATACCTTCAATTTTATCCAGCTCTTCCTCTAAGTTCTTTTCACTATAGCCACGCTGAGGGTAGCGCATAGCGATAACACCCTGATGGTTACCATCAGCTTTTTGACTTAGCAGGCCTTTATTGGTTTCCATAATCGGAATTTCTTGTGCTTCCGCTAGTTCGATAATGTCGTTCATGCGCTTATCGTCACGGCTTTTTAGTACCCACAGCTCAGTCACTTGATCCGGGCTACGTTGTAATAGTGTCATTACGGCATGAATGCCGTAAACGATCTCAAGTTTCATTCTATTTCCTATAAGCAAAGGGCATGCTTAATTGCAGCCCTAAGCGATATGCGCTTTGGCATTTGATTTTTTAACTTTCTTCTTCGCTGAACCCGATTTCTTCGGCTTACGCGTCTTGGACTTAGAAGATGCGTCAGCACTTTGGCTCTTTGATTTAGCTTCAGCGCCATTCATCTTCTGGCGTTTAGACATTGGGCGCTTTTTCTTTTTCGCCGGTTTGTCAGTCTTGCTAGAAACAGAGTTGCTGCCGCCTACTTTATTGGCTTTCTGGTCTGCAGAGTTGCTTGTCTCAGACTTGTTAGTGCTGCCAGCATTCGTCAATTTCTTGCGACCGTTTCGGCGAGGTCCGCGACGCTTCTGCTCGCCACTCTTCTCTCCGCCTTCCGTCTTTGCATCAGAATCCGGCGTATTGTCAGCGGCACTCTCAAAGCTAATAGGGCGACGTGATACCGGACGCTTATGTTCTTTTTTACCAGCAGAAGGCTTTTTATTTGTGCGCTGACCCGTATTCTGGCCAGTGGGTAGCTCACCCGCCAGGGCAAAATCAATTTTGCGGTCATCAAGGGATACACTCATCACTTGGATGGATACCTTGTCACCTAAGCGGAAGGTGCGACGAGTACGCTCACCGACCAAGCGATGTTTTACTGAGTCGAACTGGTAGAAGTCATTCGCTAGATTGGATATGTGAACCAAACCTTCAACAAACACATCATCGAGCGATACGAACATACCAAAACCAGTAACGGCTGAGATAGTACCGTCAAAAACTTCGCCAACATGCTGTTCCATGTATTCGCATTTCAAAAAGTCGACGACATCGCGAGTTGCATCGTCAGCGCGGCGTTCCGCCATTGAGCAGTTTTCACCCAGAGTAACCATCGCAGGAACATCGTAAGGGAATATTACTTTCTTCGCTAAGCGACCTGCACCCTCAACGCGGCGAACGTGTTTACATTCACGAGTACTGCGAATCACTGAACGAATAGCACGATGTACTAATAGATCAGGATAACGACGAATCGGTGAAGTAAAGTGTGCGTAGGCATCGAATGCTAGGCCAAAGTGGCCTTCGTTTTCTGGCTGATAAACCGCTTGGCTTAACGAACGCAGCATAACCGTCTGAATCAATTTAGCATCAGGACGATCGGCAATTTGTTTTAGCAGTGCTTGGTAATGGCTTGGCGATGGATCACCACCGGCCATGCTCAGCCCCATTTCCCCTAAAAACTCTCTCAGGTTATCGAGCTTCTGATCGCTGGGGCCATTATGCACCCGGAATAATGCAGGTACATTGTAGCGGCTTAAGAAATCAGCGGCGCACACGTTTGCCATCAACATGCACTCTTCGATGATCATGTGAGCATCGTTACGTGACGTTGGAACAATTTGGCTAATCTTACGTTCGCTATCGAATTCTATTCTTGTTTCTTGGGTTTCGAAATCGATGGCGCCACGCTTAGTACGGCCTTTACGCAATATTTTGTACAGGCTATACATTGTTTCTAAATGCGGCACAATAGGGCGATAATGTTTACGCCATTTCTTACCATCATCCGTCATTGGCTTTTGCAGCATGTCCCAAACTAGGTTGTAGGTTAGGCGTGCATGGCTATGGATAACGGCTTCGAAAAACTTGTAGCCCGACATATTGCCTTTGTCACTAATTGTCACCTCGCAAACCATTACTAGACGGTCGACTTCAGGATTCAGTGAGCACAAACCATTGGAAATGATTTCTGGCAACATCGGCACAACGTTTTCGGGAAAGTAAACAGAAGTTGCGCGATTGGTCGCTTCTTTATCAAGCTCGCTGCCCACAGGGACATAATGAGATACATCGGCAATGGCAACGAATAAACGCCAGTCATTGGTGCTCTTATCTTTTTCGACATAAACGGCATCATCAAAATCACGCGCGTCTTCACCATCAATGGTAACAAACGGAAGGTCGCGTAAATCAATACGCTTCTTCTTATCTTTCTCAATCACTTCTTCTGGAATGGATTTTAGCTCTTCCAGTAATTCTTTCGTCCAAGTATTGGGAATATCATGGCTACGAATAGCCACTTCGATTTCCATACCGGGTGCCAGGTTATTGCCTAGCACTTCAGTAATACGGCCAGTGATCATCTCACCTGCGCGTGGCTGATTGATGATTTCAACGTTAACAAACTGATCGTGCTTTGCGCCGTTGCAATCTTTGGCAGCGATAACCACTTCATGGCTGATACGCTTGCTGTCGGGGCGAACAATACCGCCACCGGCTTGCTCAAAATAGCGGCCAACAACATGCGTAGTATTGTATTCAACAACCTTAGCGATTTGACCTTCTAAACGGCCACGACGATCGGTGCCCGTAATACGCACCATGGCTTTGTCGCCATGAAAGGCTTTGCGCATTTGATTGTTTGAGATGTAAACATCGTCACCTTCTTCGCGAATCAAAAATCCGTAACCGTCTTTATGGCCTTGCAACATACCGATGGCGATTTTTTTCGGATCAAGAGGGAAGTATGTTTGACGACCGCGATTGCTGTCAATTTGGGCATCACGAGCCATAGCAATTAACCGACGGCGCACTCCTTCAGTACGGTCCTCATCATCAACATGCAGCGCAGAGCAGACTTCTTCAAATGTCGAAGGTACTGCTAAATCTATCAAAGTTTGAAGTATGAACTCACGGCTAGGCACCGGATTATCATAGTTCTTAGCTTCGCGTGCGGCGTGTGGATCTTGAGGTTTATTATTCCGAGGTTTACTCACTAGGCGTTATGCTCCTGGCATCTTTTAATTTTCATAAGTCTAGTATACCTATATTGGATTAAATAGGGATATTCAGAAGGCTTAGAAGGGCACTTAAAGAACAATTATTGTGCAATATTGTCCTCGGTTTAGTAAGATTTAATCGAATAGTCGTCTTTTAATAGGGTTTCAATTAGCCAATCGTCAGGTAGTTGATAGCGCTTGTTTATAATATCGGGATGCTCTTGTTGTCATCGAGGATATAATCGGTGTCTTCTGCTGCGGCAGATAGTTTACCCATTATTAGAAATAACTGGGTTTAAATAGCGACTGGAATTTATCAATAGGTGAATACACTCATCGATTCAGTGGTTAAGAGTTTAATCATTATGACGTTGCTTTTTTAATTCTCGACTCTGTACTTCAAATAAATGCTGCATTAACAAGTCTTGATTGCTATCGCCTAGATCTTTGAAGTCAACCCGGACGATCTTTTTACCGTTGACTAAGCCAGCGCTTATTACCTTGCCGGTTGTAACAATGGAAAGGTTGGATGGCCTTAGCTTTAATTGCAGTAAAATGTGTTCGTTTTTAGGCATATTCTGATCAGTATGAAAGGCAATACCACAAGCACTTAAATTAATGGGTTTTAACTCACCATTATCAATAAATCCGTGAGTTTTAGAGTGTGAATTCGTGGCAATATTAATTTTCTGATTTAATAGCTCACAAATTTTTGCTAATTGAGGTTGTTGGCTTTTTAAATTAGCGAGAGTCATACTTAATTCAGCTTCTAACTTCACCAGCTTTTCAGCGCCTTCATCTTTTTGTCCATTTTCCCAAGCCTGATATTCGTCATGAGTGATTGTTTTGAAACTGATTTCAGCTTCATCATCTATGCGAAAAAATCGGCGACGTTCATCGGTCATTGCGGTTCCTTTTAATAACTTAAAATAATAGGCTTAAAAAATATCGTTAGGATCGAGATCAAAATCTTCTGGTTTAGCATTGAGGGCGTCATCAATAGCTTTATCGGGGTTCTCAATAAAAGGCTCATCGTCATCGTCATCCTCAGTTGTTTGTAATATGATTATCTCGACACGACGATTACGGGCACGAGATTCGGCATCAGTGTTGGCAACCAATGGCCTTACGCTGCCATGGCCAATAACTTGGAATCTCTCTTGGCTCATTTCAGGTGCAATAAATAATTCTTCAGAAAATGCGGCTGCACGTGCGGACGAAAGTGCCCAATTCGAACGGAAACGACCGCCTTGTGTTGGTATGTCATCGGTATGTCCCTCAACGGATATACGCCCAGATATTGAGACTAATACTTCACGAATTTTATCGATAACGGGCAAAAACTTGTCGTCTATGTAGTCCGATCCAGATTTGAACGCGCCGTTTTCTCGGATACGAATAATTATTTTGTTACCTTGAGTTTCGACTTCTATTTTACCACTGGAAACTTCAGTTTCTAATTCAGCTGTAATTTCGACAGCTGTTTCTTCCGCTTTCTTTTCTGCCGCAGATTCTTTAGGCACGACTATTTCTCGTGTTTTCTGACCTTCGTCACCTTGGCGTTCTTGCTGCTGGGTAACTTCGTCTTGGCAAAGAACTTCTAAGCTGCTTTGGGATAAATCGCTGGTTTTTTGTCGTACTTCATTAATTGGGGTGGGCTCAGGAATCGCTGGGCTAAAGTGTTTAGCAATAACGCTGGTTCCTTTCGGTGGGTTATCAGCTCTTACGTCCGTCTGAACGCCAAATGCCTGACGTAGCTCACCCGCTAAGCGTTTAAACTTTAGTGCGTCCATTTCGGCAAATGATAATAATAAAACAAAGAAACACATCAGCAGCGACATTAGGTCTGCAAATGTCATTACCCACGCAGGGATACCGGCGGGGCATTCACAGACTTCTTCTTCCTCATCAGTCATCCTTGATTACTCCGCGACTGCGCGTTGTTTCTCTTTGACATAATTTTGTAGCATAGCTTCAATCACCCTCGGGTTTTGACCACCCTGAATGGCGATTAAGGCATCAATAATCATTGCTTGAATGAGGCCTTCTTGTTCTGCTCTTAAAATTAGTTTGTCGGCAAAGGGAATCATTATCATTGTTGCCATCATTGCCCCATAAAGGGTTGTTAATAGAGCGACAGCCATTGCCGGTCCAATGGATTTGGGATCATCCATATTGGCAAGCATCGCTACTAAGCCGATTAAGGTACCAATCATCCCCATTGCTGGGCCTACATCACCCATGTGAGTGAAAAACGTAGCCCCGTATTTATGTCGCTCTTGAGCCATTTTCATATCTTTACTAAGGAGAGATTTGACGACCTGTGGGTCATGACCATCAACCAGTAATTGAATGCCCTTTGCTAAAAAATCGTTACTGACTTCTTTGCCCTCTAATGATAATAATCCCCCTTTACGAGCAAGACCGGCAAGCTCAACGGTTTCTTCGATAATTTCTTCAGGCTTGCTCACTTTAAACATAAACGCTTTTGCCATAATGGCAAAAGATCCAAAAAAGGTACCAATTTCAAATTTCATTAGGACAACAAATAAGCTGCCGCCGACGACGATGAGCAATGATGGTACGTTGACAAACATCAATATGTCGCCCCCCAGAACCATTGCCATAATCACTAGGCCAAAGGCGCCTAATATTCCAATCAGAGATGCGAGATCCACTGCTATTCCTTCAGTACTTGTAAAATTAAGGTCATATTAAGGTCATATTAAGGTGTATATCAAAAGTGTAGACAAAGATTTCTATTTTGCCGTAAAAAGTAACGACATGAATTTACTGTTAATTACTCACTTGATTAGAAAGGAACGCTCAGTTAATGTTGCGCGACTCAGTGATGGCTTAAGCAAAAAATATAGGTGACCCATGGCGAAAACGACCTTCCACTTTGAAGAATCTCTAGCAGAATTAGAAAGTCTGGTTGAACGTATGGAATCGGGCGAAATGAGTTTAGAAGATTCCTTAAAGGCGTTTGAGCAAGGTATTAAATATACGAGAGACTGCCAAAACGCACTGACGAAAGCTGAGCAAAAAGTTCAACTGTTATTACAGAAGAATGGTCAAATGGAAGCTCAGCCTTTTATTAGCCCATCGATTACAGACGAAGACTAATTGTTATGATCTTATCAGCGACCTTTAAGCAACAATTGCTTGCGAGTCAGCACCGCTGTGAAAACGCATTAATTAATGCAGTGAAGCATCTCAATATTAGTGATCCTTATCTTGCCGATGCCATGTCTTATAGCTTGTTTAATGGCGGTAAGCGTGTACGTCCTTTCTTAGTTCAAGCAACAGCCCAAGCGATGGGTGTTGATGATGCTGGGGTCGACATTGCGATGGCCGCGGTTGAAATGGTACACAGTTATTCGCTCGTACACGATGACTTGCCTGCGATGGACGATGATGCTTTACGTCGAGGGCAGCCGACGTGTCATATTCAATTTAACGAAGCGACCGCTATTTTAGCCGGTGATGCATTATTGACAGGTGCGTTTGAGATTTTAGTCGATATGCCCGCGGGCTTTTCCAATGCTCAGCGTTTGAAATTGGTGAGCTTACTAAGTCAGGGTTCCGGCGCCGCGGGAATGGTTGCAGGGCAAGCCATTGATCTTGCGTCTGTGGGTAAAAAAGTTGATCTTGCGCATCTTGAGCGTATGCATGGTCATAAAACCGGTGCACTTATTCGTATGAGCGTCTTAATGGGGGCGCATTGTGGTTGGCCTGATGAATCGACGTTAGCGCATCTAACGGTTTATGCAAACGCCATTGGTCTTGCATTTCAGGTGCAGGATGACATCTTAGATATCGAAAGTGATACCGCAACGTTAGGCAAACAGCAGGGGGCTGATGTTGCGTTAAATAAACCGACTTATCCTGCTTTATTAGGCTTAACAAGTGCGAAAGATAAGGCTAAGCAACTGCATCAGTTGGCGGTAGGCGCGTTACAAAACCTGTCTGGTGATACGACAGCCCTTAAGCGACTAGCGGATTATATCATTACCCGCGATCATTAATTTTCTGAATTTAACGTGCTGTGTATTAGATTGGATAATAAGCTCACCCGATTGTTTACCTGCCGTCTTAAAAACTGAGTGCCCAAGCTGAGATCTTAAATTTAAGCCCTTAGCTTGGGCTATAAGCGCAGGTTCTCTATAATGGGTCTAAATATGGGTTCTACTTGCCGAGCTAGAGGGGTAGAATAGCCCTTTTCTATAATGAATAAGTGCTCGAGGGAGGGATGCTATATGGGTTCTTTTCTACTAGCCTGCCAACATCGTGAAGTGCATGTTTACTGAAATACCCAATGAAAGACCCTCTACTCCGTTATTGGACTCTGTGACCAATGCGGCAGACTTGCGCTTATTGGCTCTCGATCAACTTGAGCAATTTAATCACGAGCTACGCGAATATTTAATCTACAGTGTTGGTCAATCTGGCGGGCACTTTGGTGCTGGCCTCGGGGTGGTTGAATTAACAACCGCTCTGCATTATGTTTTTGATACCCCTAATGACAAGTTAGTTTGGGATGTGGGTCATCAAGCTTATCCACATAAAATCATTACCGGTCGTCGTGAGCAAATGCCCAGCATTCGCAGCAAAGAAGGCCCGGCCGCTTTCCCATCACGCAGCGAAAGTGAATACGATACCTTCGGTGTGGGTCATTCTAGTACGTCGATCAGCGCGGCCATGGGGATGAGCCTTGGGATGCGTGCGATGGGAAAAGATCATCAAGCGGTTGCGATTATTGGTGACGGTGCGATGACGGCAGGCATGGCGTTTGAAGCGTTGAATCATGCCGGCCATGAAAAAGCCGATATCTTGGTTATTTTAAATGATAACGACATGGCGATTTCAGATAACGTGGGTGCGTTGAACAAATATTTTACCCGTCTATGGTCTAGCCCAACGTATACTTCCTTTCGCGAAGGCAGTAAAAAAATATTGCAAAAAAGCACGACGGCTTGGGAGTTCATGCGCAAAACCGAAGAGCATATGAAAGCCATGGTTGCCCCGGGTATTTTATTTGAAGAACTGGGTTTTAATTATTACGGCCCAATCGATGGTCATGATACCGAAGAACTTGTTCATACTTTAGCCAATTTAAAGAAATTGCCTGGGCCGAAATTCCTTCATATTGTCACGAAAAAAGGCAAAGGTTTCGCGTTAGCTGAAGAGCAGCAAATTAAGTATCATGCACTTAAAAAACAGCATACACATGCCCCAGCTGCGATCGCTAAACAGACTTATTCCAATGTATTTAGTGATTGGTTATGTGATATGGCGGCGGTCGACGAACGCTTAATGGGGATAACGCCGGCGATGCGTGAGGGTTCGGATATGATTCGATTTTCTGAACGTTATCCTAAGCGTTATTTTGATGTTGCCATCGCAGAGCAGCACGCCGTTACCTTAGCCGGTGGTATGGCGTGTGAAGGTGCTAAGCCCGTTGTGGCTATTTATTCGACTTTTTTACAGCGCGGTTATGATCAGTTAATTCATGATGTTGCGTTGCAAAATTTGGATGTTATGTTTGCCATCGATCGTGCAGGGCTGGTGGGCGAAGATGGACCAACCCATCATGGTGCTTACGATTACAGTTTCTTACGCCCTATTCCTAATATGGTGATTATGGCGCCGTCGAACGAAGATGAATGTCGCCAGATGTTATATACCGGTTATCAATACCAAGGGCCAACGGCTGTTCGTTATCCTCGTGGTTCCGGTGCCGGCATTGAGCCGCAAGCACAAATGCAAATGTTACCTATCGGTAAAGGCATTATGCGTCGCACGCGCTCTGTTGAAAATAAACATAAGTCGATTGCGGTGTTAGCTTTTGGTTCTTGTGTGAACTTTGCTTTGGCAGCTGCTGAAGAATTAGCTAAGCAAGGCATTGAGATAAGTGTCGCGGATATGCGTTTTGTGAAACCACTAGATGCAGTCTTGGTGACGGAGCTTGCGAGCTCTCATGATCAGCTAATCTGTGTAGAAGAAAATGCGATTATGGGAGGGGCAGGGTCGGCGGTATTAGAGTACTTGTCAGCGCAATGTATTGTCACGCCTTGTCAGCTAATGGGCATTCCTGATCGTTACATCGAACATGCATCACCCACTGAGCAGTTGGCTGATGTGGGCATTGATCAAGCGGCGATCGTCGCCAGAGTGATGAGTTTTTAATTACTCATCACTTCACTGTTTACTCAAGCGTTATCATCTTGATGGCTAACATCGGTCTGCGCCGTACTTTTTAAATAGTGCCCTAGCTTGCTCGCCTTGGTATTCAAATAGCCATCGTTATGTGGGTTACGGCCTACTTCAATCGCCACTCGTTCTAAAATATGAACACCTGCTTCAGATAATGCTTTCACTTTACGTGGATTGTTCGTCATTAAACGAATGGTTTTAACGTCTAAATGTTCTAGCATTGGCTGACACATATCGTACTGACGCAAGTCTGCACCAAACCCTAAGCGTTCATTGGCTTCTACGGTATCGGCACCCTGATCTTGCAGATTGTAAGCTTTTATTTTGTTTAACAAACCAATACCGCGACCTTCTTGACGAAGATAAAGTAGTACTCCACGTCCCGCTTTAGCGATAGAACTTAATGCTTCTTCTAGCTGATATCCGCAGTCACAGCGCATGCTAAAAAGCGCATCGCCGGTAAGACATTCAGAGTGAGCGCGCGCTAGAACCGGCTCGCCAGATTTAATATTACCCATCGATAAGGCAACGTGTTCCTTCCCCGTCGTTTCGTCTTCGAAACCATGCATGGTAAATTCACCAAAAGGGGTTGGCAATTTAGAGGAGGCAATGTATTTAATACTCAAAAAGAAAACCCTCGGTACTTAGGAAATTAATAACCGTGTAAAGAAGGTTATCAAGTAAATCATTTACGGAAACTGAATAAAATTGGGTCACATTTTAACAAGATTAATCGCCGCTGACTAATTAAGAGACGCAGTAACGTTAATTTATTCTTGATATGATAATAAATGGCTTATTATTGTCACCCGTGTATTAGGCTGTTCGTTAGATTAATTAGTATAGGTAGCTCAGTATGATTTGGATTTTAGTCTTCATTTTATTATTAGCGTTATTCTTACTTCCACAGTGGTGGGTTGGACGCGTACTTAAGCGACATGGAAAAGAGCGCGACGACTTTCCTGGCTCGGGGGGTGAATTAGCCCAGCATTTAATTAAGACCGAGGGCTTAGAAGGCGTTCAGGTTGAAGCCACGGATTCAGGTGATCATTATGATCCAATGGACAAGATGGTCAGGTTGACCCCAGATAAATTAGAGGGACGTTCTTTAACCGCTATTGTTGTTGCGGCCCACGAAGTGGGTCATGCGATTCAGGATCATCACAAAGAGACAACCTTTAACGCGCGTATTAAAGCGGCAAAGTTTGCCAATATAGCGCAACGTATTACGCCGATCGCTTTTTGGTTAAGTCCTGTCATTGCCTTAATAAATCCTGGTATTAGTCGAATAACGCTAGGCATTGCGGTGCTATCAATATTGGCGAGTACACTCGTGCATTTAATAACTTTGCCTGTTGAGTGGGATGCTAGCTTTGGTAAAGCGTTACCTATTTTAGAAAAAGGTGGCTATTTAAATGACCAAGATATGAAAGGTGCACGACAAATATTATTAGCGGCGGCGCTTACCTATGTCGCGGGTTCGTTGGCGAGTCTATTAAATGTATGGCGTTGGTTGCGGTATTTAAAACCATAGCCCCTTGTCCAAAATTAGACTTAATAAGCATAATAATATGAACTCAGGGGGTGTCGGGGAATTGTTAGTGTGGGGCCCGTAACGTCTGTTTTATTTTAGCGCTAGAAAAAATACGCTAACCCTTGCACACAAATCAGCGCAAATACTCCCGCTAGAACATCATCTATCATAATTCCAAAACCCCCATGAACTTTTTCATCTAACCATTTAATTGGCCAAGGCTTGAGTATGTCGAAAAAACGGAAAAGTGCGAAACCTATGATGATCCATTCAATACCAATAGGCAGTGCAATATACGTTATCCACAGACCAATCCACTCATCCCATACAATGCCACCATGGTCGTGAACGCCTAAGTCTTTAGATGTCTGTTCACATAAATAAACACCAAAGGCAAAACCCGCGATTAACACGCATAGATAAGGAATGAGCGGCACATCTTGCAAAAATAGCCACCAAAACGGAATGGCCGCCAAAGTACCAAACGTACCGGGTGCCTTTGGGGCACAGCCAGAACCTAAACCAAAGGCCAGAAGGTGAATAGGGTTGCGCAAGTTGGGTTTAACCGTTGATGTCATTTCGCTTATCCATTTAAACAAGGGTGAGACTAAAAAATTTTAAATTAAGTAAAACCTTATGATAAATCATAATGCGGGTAGCATCTTAGAAATTTTCAGCTATCTTAGAGGGCCTAATTATTAGCTCGCTACAAAATGACTAATATTTTTTCATTTACTAAGGTCTCTCATGTCTGACAGCATTAGTCGTATTCCTAAAATAGTCTGGATAATAACCCCGTTATTGGCCGTGGCCTTCGTTACTTTTTTGTTCTTTTTAAAGACAGTTCCTTCTGGTGATGAACTAGAGGCGGTTAAAGGTGATGCCAAAAAGGTGTTGCAAACCGGTGTCATACGAGCAAAAGAAGAAGCCCGTAAAGAAGCTGAGAAGCAAATTGCTAAGCCCTCATATGATTTTTATAAATTATTAAAAGACAGTGATGTTCCTGTGCCAAGTGCGGAAGAATCCCATTACACATCAACGCCTAAGTCTGATGAAGCGAAGTATCAATACAGTCTACAAGCCGCCTCATTCCGCACTAATGAGCAAGCAGACAGGCTGAAAGTAACGTTGATTATGGAAAACCTTTCCAGTTCTATTGAGCAGGTTAGTGTGAAAGGAATGCCGTATTATCGAGTGATGGTAGGCCCATTTACCGATCGTTCAAAAATGAATAAAGCGCAAGATGTCTTAGCTAATCATAGAATCAATGCGTTAGTTATTAAAAAATCTATCAAATAATCCATTTAGAAGAAAGTCGTAATACTTATTCTTTAATATAGATTATGGCGCATTTATCATAGATGTTTGTCTTGTCTTCTCGCTGATTAAGCGCTTATCCTACTTTCTTTAGTTGTCTTGTGAGCCTCTTGTGCGATCTATCCTCCCAAAATCGAATGTCATTGTCCCTATTACAGAACAGACTCAATTTACTCGTGAT
>JBNMQK010000015.1:0-36630 GCA_051278005.1 Oleispira sp.
TTTGATGCCGATGCTGCTTTACTGTCATTAAACTTAGTAAAACGCTTTGGTTTCAAATCAAAAAAAGTAGAACAAAAAGAATTTGTGGCCATGGTAGAAACGTTGCCTGAAACGGCTTCAGGTCCTAGTATTGTGATGATAGAGCCCGTGGTGCTTGATTCAGATTTAGACGGTTTGTTAGACGATGATGATCAATGTCCTTATACACCAAAAGGCATGAGTATTAACAGCTTAGGGTGTGCAACTTTTATTGGTGAGGTGAGCGACTTGATTGCTAATGTGCAGTTTGAAACTAACTCATCGTCATTAACAGAGGCTAGTAAAGTGGCCTTGAATGAAATTGCTGATATGTTAGTGAGTTATGCTGCTATTGACATAGAAGTGCAGGCACACAGTGACAATACGGGTTCGGCTGCTTATAATAAGGTACTCTCGCAGGAACGGGCAGCGTCGGTTGTGAAATACTTATACAAAAAGAGTATTGTGCAATCTCGCTTAACGTCATTGGGTTTTGGTGAAGAAAAACCCATTGCAGATAATAATACATCAGCAGGGCGAGCAGAAAATCGTCGTGTTGAATTTAAACTAAAGCGACGTTAAATAGACATGAAAGGATTTTAGTGTGCGTGAAGTTGGAATAAACATAGCTTATTTGGAAGATGACCTAGAGCAAGCCAAGATGGTAATTACTTGGTTTGAAGAGTTTGGTTATCAATATGAGCATTTCTCTCAAGCACAAACACTGTTGAAGCGTTTAAAGGATAAAAATTTTGATATTGCGCTTCTCGACTGGGAATTACCTGAGATGTCAGGTCTTGAGGCGGTTAAATTAATACGTAACAAGTATCACCAAAATTTGCCCATACTATTTTGCTCTATGCGAGATAACGAATCTGATGTTGTGCAAGCTTTGGAGCTAGGCGCTGATGATTACATGCGGAAACCGCTTTTACGCATCGAGCTGAAGGCACGTTTGAATGCTTTATTAAGACGTTCACAGGGTGCGCAGTCTAATACTCTTATAGAGCACGGCCCTTATCGTTTTAATCTTCAGAATAAAAAAGCATTTGTTAACGGCCAGCCCGTTGAAATGACGGATAAAGATTTTGAGGTGGCGAGCTGTTTATTTGATAATATGGGTCGTATTTTATCAAGAAGCTTTTTGTTAGAAACGGTGTGGGGAATTTCATCAGATCTCAATACACGTACTGTTGATGTTCATGTCAGTCGGGTACGGAAGGCTCTTGGGATTTCACCAGAAAGTGGTTTTAGAGTTAAGACAATCTATCAGCATGGCTACAGGCTAGAAAAAGTTGAGTAACGTTAATTCCAAAAAAATATTAAATAAGGGATATTAAATGAAAGCGCTAAAGCAATTATTAACTTCTATTCTGTGTGCTTTGCTATTATTCAATACCTCTTTTACTTTTGCTGGTTCAGAGTCAGGTGATTTTAGCTATACCGTAAAGAAAAACGATACAATATGGGCAATTTGCAAAATCTATGTGAGCGATCCCTTGTGTTGGAAAAAATTGGTTAAATATAACCAGATAAAAATTCCTAAATACCTTTCGCCCAAATCTATTATTCGTATTCCAAAAACTTGGTTAAAAAACTATTCTACAACGGCCTTAGTGATCGCTGTAGAAGGTCAAGTAAACGTAGTGCGGGAAGGAAATCAAGAGCAAAAAAGTCTAGTCGTTGGTGATTTGCTTAGTCAGGAAGATGTTGTGCAAGCCCTTAACGGTACCGCAATGATTAAATTTGCCGATGAGTCTCGTCTATTACTCAAAGCGAACAGTACTATTCGTATGGCAAGCTTACAATTTTATGATGCGAGTCAGTTAGTGAATACACGAGTCGAATTATTAAAAGGACGAGTGAAAGCGCTAGTCGAAAAGATCAGTAATAAAAATAGCCGTTATGAAATAGCCACCCCAGCAGCGGTTGCTGCTGTCAGAGGTACAGAATTCAGGGTTGCCAATGAGAAAGATGGCAATGGCAATACCGTGATGAAAACTGAGTTACTGACAGGAGCGCTTGCTATTATATCTGACAAAAATAATAAAAATATTGTTCCAGGCCAAGCTGTCATGGCCGTTGAAGGCGAAGGTGTTTTTGAGCCAGTTAACTTGTTGTCTCGCCCGTTATTGGAAATTAATGGGGCACGAAGCTTTAGGCTGCCTTATAATCTTCAATGGAAACCTCTTGAGGGCGCAGTTTCCTATAAAATTATTCTGATTGCTGATGGTAATGAGTTATGGGAAAAAAGCACAAAAGACACGCAGTTGACTTTGCAAAACTTAGCTGTTGGCCGCTTTGAATTGTTAATTCGAGGGGTTGATTCTCAAGGGTTCGAAGGTCGTGATCGTCGTTTGAAAATAAACCTTCCTTAAATTCTAACGGTCTAAAATACAAAACTTGAATGTTAACTCAATTAAATAATACGGTGAATAATCGATTCGATTGGCCCTTGATCGTCCTTGGTTTGATTATATTGCTTCAGGTTAATAGTAATGATTTTTGGAATTGGACCCAAGGCCTAGATTATGCTATTTACGATAATCATATACAAAACTTCGCCATAACTGCTGACGATGAAATATTAATTATCGAAATTGATGAGCAAAGTCTTTCTTTGTTAGGTGATTGGCCATGGCCTCGTAGATATCATGCTCAGATGATAGATTTATTAACTGAAGCTGATGCGAGTGTTGTTGCTTATAACGTTATTTTTTCGAGTTCAAGTTCAACCGATATGAATGACCAGTTATTGGCTCAATCCATCGCTAATAGTGGCCGAACTATTTTACCCTTATATTTTGACCGTCTATTGAAGTCCGATGCTGTCTCGGAAGTCTTGCCCGCATTGATATTTAGAGAGTATTCCGGGCTGGGCCATGTCAATAGCTATTTAGATGAAGATGGCACGTTGCGTTCGATTCGTTTAATGGACCGTTTTAAAAATCAGCGCTGGCCTCACTTCTCATTTGCTACTTTCTTATTTGGCCAGCCTTATTCACCGTTATTAGAATCAAACTTGGAAGATGTATTTGTTCCTTTTGTTACTCAAGGAGACTTTCAGCGAGCCTCGTTTGTAGATGTATTGACTGGCTTGATTCCGGTAGAGCAATTCTCTCAACGAACAATCTTCGTGGGAATGACGGCTACATCCATGGGTGATCCTCTCTTAATACCGATTAATGATGGTGGTCGTCAAACCCCTGCTGTCGATATTAATGCAAATGTGTACCAAGCCCTTAATAATGGTCAATTAATTAAGCCCCTTTCTCGCCTGTTCTCTTTTCTGATCAATTCTGTACTGGTGCTTTTTGTTTTGTATTTAATGCCAAGGTTGTCGGGCATACAGCAGTTCTTGGCTACTTTGACGGGTATGTTGTTGGTTTGGTTGTTGAGTTATGGTTTATTGCATCAAGGGTATTGGTATAAAAGTGCTGGCTTAATCCTCTCGTTCCTTACGATTATTTTTATATGGAATTTATTGCGCTTAAGTCGATTATTTAATTATCTTCGCCAGCAAGTTAAGCAATTAAAACTCCAGCAAGATAAGGAGGCATTTCGTTTACCAAATTATCATGGCTTAGATTCACAGAAAGATCTGAAAGTATTTCTTGATTTGATTCAAATTGAGAGGTACCAGATATTGCCTTCTGATACGAAAGAGCAGAGTGCATTATTAGCTCATGAGTTTGTGGAGGTGATTACTAAAAAATTTGAGTTGTTACTTGATGGCGAAAAAAAAATATTGTTGTTAAGTTTTAATGAATATACTGAGCTGGAAAGGCAAAAGTTAAATATATTGCAGCAGCTATTATTCCAGAAGCAACAAGATGAGCTAACGGCAACGCATAAAGAGCAGTTCGCAAGTGATGTATTTTCACAGCAGTTATCTTTACTTAATGGTTTCCAACAGCAGCTTTCGATGACTCACTCATTGTTTGAAGAAAGTATTGAGGGTGTTTCTGCGGGCATTCTGGTGTCTGACTTAACAGGTAAGGTATTATTTC
The DNA here is from genome assembly GCA_051278005.1 of Oleispira sp. Lineage (GTDB taxonomy): Bacteria > Pseudomonadota > Gammaproteobacteria > Pseudomonadales > Oceanobacteraceae > Oleispira. The sequence continues at coordinate 4,029 of JBNMQK010000015.1, forward strand.
GTAATAAGGCGTTGAGTGAATTCACACACTTTGAAATACTCGATACAAGCTCTTTGTTTAATGCTATTAGCTTGATCAAGGGGGATTGGCTAGCTCTTTTGCGTGATGTGATTTTATTGCAAACCCCAGTGACCGTTGAAGGTAGTGCTAGGCAAAAAGACTTGTCTGTTAGTATTCGTTGCATTCAAAACAAAGTGGATGCCAGTCTTTCTCCTTTAGCACCTCTGCTGGTATTTAATATTACTGACATTAGTGCGGTAAAGCAGGCTAATCGAAGTCGTAGTGAGATGATTGATTTTCTTTCCCATGATCTACGTTCTCCTATGGCATCGTTGCAAGCATTAGTGAATCAGTCGCGTTCGTTGAGTGCCCCACCTTTGGGTATTGAAGAGTTAATTGATAGAGTCGATCTATACAGTCAGCGTGGGCTAAATTTTGCGGAGCAATTTTTAGAGCTGGCAAAAGTAGAAAGTGATGAGGAAATCTCACTGTATGAGGTGGATGTTTATTCAGTTGCACAAAATGCCTTCGATACGCTTTATCACCAAGCACAAGAGAAATCGATTCATTTAAACATAGAGATTGATAACGACTATTGGGTTTTAACCAATGGTGAATTGCTTGAAAGAGTTATTCTAAATTTGGTTAGCAATGCCATTAAATACAGTCCGAATAATAGTCGAGTTATATTAACGGTGTGCGTATTAGAAGTCTCTTTGCTTCAGTTGAGTGTGAGTGATGAGGGGCCGGGTATTCCCTCTGAGTTAGCGAGCTGTTTGTTCAAACCTTATGCGCGAGGGAGTGATACCAATACACAAAAAGCACAGGGTATCGGATTAGGGTTGCGTTTTGTTGATGTTGCTCTGAAGCGATTGAATAGCCAAATAGAGTTCGAATCGTCTTCTAACGGTACAAAATTCTATTTTAGCCTAGAGGCCATTGACTTTAGTTAAGTCGGCCACTGTTATTCCAACGAGCGCTGTACCTTAGATTTGTTGTTGTGCTTCAACTTGCTGATCTAATATCTTACAAATTTCGTTTTGAATGTGAAGGCATAACTCAGGGTCGCTAATGGGGTCGTCGTGACAGTCTGAGATAAAGAAAATATCTGAAATACGTTCACCCTCAGTCATGATTTTAGCACTGTGCATAAGCAGGTTGTAGGTCATAAAAAATTCTCCCATACGGGCCAATAAACCAGGGCGATCAGCCGCAATTACTTCTAGTACTGTGCGCATCATGACGGGGTCATTACTGAGCGTTACTTGGGTAGGAATTTGAAAGTGCTTGAGTTGGCGTGGTGTGCGTCGCTGAATCACAGAGCTGTATTCTTCCGGTGTGGAGAGTGCGTGAGTGAGCGTTTTTTTGATTTGATTGATGCGTTCTGGATCATTACCAATAGAATCCCCATTTTCATCTAAGACAATGTAGGTATCAACTGCGTTACGGTTATTGGATGTCATAATGCGTGCGTCTTGAATGCTAAGGTTAAGCTGATCCAAGGTAGCGGTTGTTACTGCAAAGAGGTTGGGGTGATTCTTCATAAAGATAAATATTTGAGTCGCCCCCTCAAAATCTATGTCGCTGGTTTCTTTAATCGCAACTAATGGCGACTCACTGGAACCGTGATCTGTAATGATTTGTGTGTGCCATATAATATTCTCGGCGCCTTCGCGTAAGAAGTAATCATCACCAGGTTCATCCCAAATAGCCAAGGCATGTGCTTCATCTATGCCGAGCTTTTCTAATTCGTAAATTGCTTCATATTGAATTGCGCTAACGAATTGATCTTTTCCCATCGAATTATTTAAGCCTCTGCGAAAGGCTTGTTTAGTATTGTAAAATAATGTCCGCATTTGTTCCGCGCGCCACCCAGTCCACAGTTTAGGGTTAGTACTGACAATGTCGGCGACGGAAATCAAAAATAAATGCTGCAGGTGATCGATGTCACCTACTTCAAGGGCAAATTGATAGATATCTTCTGGGTTATTAATATCAATGCGCTGTGAGGCTTGTGACATTAATAGATGGTTACGCACTAGCCACTCCACCATGTCGGCATCGTACTTGCTGAGTTTGTGCTGGCGACAGAATGCTTCAGCAATTTCAGCTCCAGCAATGTCATGTTCTGCACGATACATTTTTCCTACATCATGAAGAATAGCTGTTATGTAGAGCACTTCTTTTCGTTTAATTTTATGAATTAAGTTGTTGGCAACGGGGAAATGTTCTTTTTCATTGGCGTGTCGGTAACGGCGCAGCATTTGAACCATACGAAGACTGTGTTCATCGACGGTATAAATATGAAAAAGATCATACTGCATGTGGCCAATGATACTGCCAAAGTCAGGAATGTAGCGACCTAGAATGCCATAGCGCATCATGCGTTTTAAGGTGCTTGAAATTTCTAAGTTGTTTCTAAGAAATTGCATAAAAAGATCATTATGCAGTGGGTTTTCGCGAAAATTTTTATTAATTAATTCTCGATGGTCGTGCAGTGCGCGAATGGTGCTTGAGTGCATGCCTTCGATGTTGTCACGTTTTGCAAACTCTACAAATATACGTAACAAAAGTTCTGGTTTATTCGCAATTCTTTTGGGATCGGTTAAGCGAATATCGCCATTACAAATATAAAGATCATCATCAATAGGTTCAATATGGTCTTCACTGCAATCACCAAAAATATCATCTTTAATATGGTGAAGCAGCATGTCGGTGAGTTCGGTGAGTGCAAGTTGATGGCGATAAAACTGCAGCATCATGTGTTCTACACCCAGCATTTCTTCGTCGTCACTGAAACCTAAAATTTCAGAAATATCTATTTGTAAATCAAATAGCAGGCGATCTTCTTCTCTATTGGTCACCATGTGCAGAGCGTAGCGTAGCTGCCATAAAAATTCTGTGCTGCGTTGGTATTGGTTCAATTCAAATTGTGTTAAAAACTTGTATTGCTTCAAGTCTGCCAGCTCTTCATGTCTGAAGTGGCGCATGGCCATCCAATTAATGGTTTGGATATCACGCAGAGTGCCTGGGGAGTTTTTTACGTTGGGCTCTAAGTTGTATTCAGTATCTTCATGTTTTGCATGACGTTTTTTTAGCTCTTCCCATTTGGCGGCAAAAAACTCAGGCCCAGACCAGATAGTGCGTGGGTCAGTTCTTTCTTCTAGTTGATGTAATAGTGATTTTTCCCCTGCAAGGGTTCTAACTTCCATCATATTAGTAATAATGGTTAGGTCTTTTTTGGCTTCGCTAACACATTCATCCAGCGTACGAACACTGTGACCAATATCCAGTTTTAAATCCCATAAGAGCGTTATGAAACTTTGTAATGCCTCTTTGTGTTTATCGAACGCACTTTCGTTTTCTAATACAATTAATAAATCAATATCGGAGTGTGGCTGCAGCTCACCCCGCCCATAACCACCGACAGCGAGTAATGATATGGTATCTCTACCATTGTAATTATCATTAAAGCCGGAGTGCTGCCAAAGACAGAATAAGATTTGATCGATTAGGTTAGAGCGATGCGCAACGAGGGTTGTGGCGTCGAGTGTTTCGCGAAAGTAATTGTGACACTGTTGTTTTATGTCTGCGAGCAGAGGCTTAATAACAGGAAGGGGTGAAACGGCCGTTTTCAATTGCTGAAGTAATGCTTCGTTGTTAATACAAGGAAGCTCTAACGTTGTTTTATCTACGGCCATCGTTGTCAAAATCTATACCCTAACTTGTTACTGTTATTAAGTTGATTGTTAAACCGATTTTTCACTCTGCTATTTAGCCTATGACTGACGTCGCTGTTTACCAAAACAGGGTCTCTTCTTTGCGGCGGGTTAATACATCGACACCGTCCTCTGTGACTAGGCAAGTATGCTCAAACTGGGCACTCGGCTTTCGGTCTTTAGTAACCACTGTCCAGCCATCGGGTAGCTGCTTATTAAAACGTTTTCCTTGATTTACCATTGGCTCAATCGTAAAAGTCATTCCAGGTAGCAGCTCCATGCCGGTCCCTGCTTTACCATAATGCAGAACTTGAAATCCATCTTCATGAAATTCACTGCCAATACCGTGACCACAATATTCGCGAACGATTGAGTAGTGATTACTTTCAGCGTGCTGTTGGATGATAGCGCCAATATCCCCTAGGCGACAGCCGGGTTTAACTAACGCAATCGCTTTGTACATGCTCTCTTGGGTAATATCAACTAAGCGTTGCAGTGGCGCTGATGCTTCACCAATAAAGAACATTTTACTGGTATCTCCGTGATAACCATCTTTAATAACGGTGATATCAATATTAATGATGTCACCTTTTTTGAGTATCTTGTCATTCGGGATGCCATGGCAAATTACGTGATTGACAGATGTACAGATAGACTTAGGGAAACCATGGTAATTCAGGGGTGCTGGAATCGCATCTTGCACATCTACTATGTAATTATGGCAGATTGTATTGAGCTCATCGGTGGATATACCTGCAACGACATGCTCTTCGATCATTTCTAGTACTTCCGCAGCCAATCGTCCGGCAATGCGCATTTTTTCAATTTCTTCAGCTGTCTTTACAAATTTGGACATATTTAACGCTTGCCTTTCCGCTTGTACGATGGGTTCGGTTAACTTACTTACGTGTAGTCACAATTAATTGGATCATTATACGCTGATATTGAGGTTTTATAAACTGGGCAAATATGACATTAAAGCGAGCCCTAAATTAGATTTATCTTTATTTGTATCAGTTAAAATGATATAAAACGCGGCTGATTGGGCCTGTCTTGCTTCAGAATTTAAGAATACGTTCTTAAATGCTTTGCTTGATACTTGATCAGTAAATAATACACACACACATCATAACAGTGTTGCGGGGTGCCGAAAGGTCGCGGTATTGGATGTGTGGAGGCTCAACCCAAACTAAATTAAGGTAGTTATATTATGGCGCAAGTAAGTATGCGTGACCTGCTTAAAGCAGGCGTTCACTTTGGACACCAAACTCGTTACTGGAACCCTAAGATGGGTAAGTACATCTTTGGTGCTCGCAACAAGATTCATATCATCAACTTGGAACACACTGTTCCTGCATTAAACAATGCATTGAAGTTGATCGAAAGCCGCACTTCTGGCAACAACAAAGTATTGTTTGTTGGTACTAAGCGTGCAGCAAGTAAAATCATCCAACAACAAGCAGAGCGCGCTGGCCAGCCATACGTTGCTCACCGCTGGTTGGGTGGTATGTTGACTAACTACAAAACTATTCGTCAATCTATTAAGCGTTTTCGCGATTTAGAAGCTCAAAAAGCTGACGGTACTTTTGAACAGTTGACTAAGAAAGAAGCGTTGATGCGTGCCCGCGAAATGGACAAGCTAGAGCGTTCTATCGGTGGTATCAAAGATATGGGCGGTTTGCCTGATGTTGTTTTCGTAATCGACGTTGACCATGAGCGCATCGCGATTCAAGAAGCAAACAAGTTGGGTATCCCAGTTGTTGGTATCGTTGATACTAACTCTAACCCAGATGGTATCGATTACGTTATTCCTGGTAACGATGATGCGATCCGTGCAATCGAGATCTACGCAACAGCAGTCGCTGATGCGGTTCTTGAAGGCAAGCAAGTAACGGCTGCTGATAAAGGCGAAGTTGCTGAAGAGAAAGCTGAGCCAGCGGCTGAGTAATTTCTAAGCTTCATCATAAAAAAAGGGGCTTGCCCCTTTTTTTTTGATCATTATTTTAAAGCTCTGTTGAGAAACGGGGCTTTGTACATTATTAAATACTGGACATTAAGGACTCTTCCTATGGCACGTATATCTGCACTATTGGTTAAAGAATTACGCGAGCGCACTGGCTTGGGTATGATGGAATGTAAAAAAGCTTTGGCTGCTAACGACGGCGATATCGATCTAGCGATCGAAGACCTGCGTAAAAACTCTGGCCTAAAAGCGGCTAAGAAAGCTGATCGTACTGCAGCTGAAGGTAAGGTATTTGTTGCTACCAATGGCAATGCTATCTTCGCTGTTGAAGTTAACTCTGAAACAGATTTCGCTGCTGGCGATGCTAACTTCCTAGGCTTTTCTGACAAGGTTGTTGCTAAAGTTGCTGAAACTAAAGTGACTGACATTGCTGCTGTAATGGAAGGTGAACTCGAATCAGCTCGTGAAGCTTTGGTTCAGAAAATTGGCGAAAAAATTGAAGTTCGTCGCATTTTCACTTTAGAAGCTGACGTAGTAGGTCACTATGTCCACTCTAACGGGAAGCTAGCGGCAATCGTTGGTCTTAAAGGCGGTAATGAAGAAGTTGCTAAAGACATTGCTATGCACATTACAGCATTAAGCCCAGTTGTGGTTAATCCTGCTGATATGCCAGCAGATCTTGTTGCTAAAGAAGAAGAAATTATTAAAGCTCAGCCAGATATGGCGGGTAAGCCAGACGCTATCGTTGAGAAAATGATGGGCGGTCGTATCAAGAAGTTCCTAAAAGAGTCTAGCTTGACTGAGCAACCTTTCGTTAAGAATCCTGATATTACTGTTGGTCAGCTAGCGAAAGAAGCCGGTGCTGAAATCATCTCTTTCCAGCGTATTGCGGTTGGCGAAGGCGTTGAAGTAGCTGAAATTGATTTTGCTGCTGAAGTTGCTGCTCAACTTAAGGGTTAATTCTGATTGAATTGACTGGGAATTCTTTCTTGTAATGTGAGAGAATTCTAAAAATGCCGGGGTAACCCGGCATTTTTTTGAAAGCCTGAAATGGTTTTTGTCACCCCCAAATTATATTGATCACATCCACTGGAGTTGGCTATGGCTGAACAACGCACCCCTAGATACAAACGCATTCTTCTAAAATTGAGCGGTGAAGCGCTAATGGGAGAGTTGGGTTTTGGTATTGATCCAAAAGTTTTAGACCGTATTGCGCTTGAAATTGGTCAGCTGGTAGGGATTGGTGTGCAAGTCGGGATAGTAATTGGCGGTGGTAATTTGTTCCGTGGTAAAGCGTTAAGTGAAGCAGGTCTAGATCGAGTGACTGGCGATCATATGGGTATGTTGGCCACGGTGATGAATGCGTTGGCTGTGCGTGATGCGCTAGAGCGTTCAAATATTACGACACGCGTTATGTCTGCGATTCCAATGAGTGGTATTGTTGAGCATTACGATCGTCGCAAAGCAATGCGTGGCCTTAATAATGGCCAGGTCGTTATTTTCTCTGCGGGTACCGGTAATCCGTTTTTTACGACCGATTCTGCAGCGTGCTTGCGCGGTATTGAAATTAATGCCGAAGTCGTTCTTAAAGGTACCAACGTGGATGGCGTTTATACGGCCGATCCTAAGAAAGATCCTGAAGCTGTAAAATACGATACGTTAACGTATACCGAAGTGCTGGATAAGCAGTTAGGTGTAATGGATTTGACTGCTATTTGCTTAGCGCAAGATCACAACATGCCTTTGCGTGTTTATGATATGCATGAAGCGGGCAACTTAGCGAAGATTATCATGGGTAGCGATGTAGGCACCCTAATTGTCAATGAGGAAAGCTAATAATGATTAATGATATTAAAAATGATGCGCAAGAGCGCATGGTCAAAAGCGTCAGCGCGATGGTTGATGCGTTTAAAAAAATTCGTACTGGTCGTGCACACCCTTCTATTTTAGACGGTGTAATGGTTGATTATTACGGTTCACCAACACAGCTTTCACAGCTTGCCAACATCAATGTTGAAGATGGCCGTTGTTTAGCGATTGTGCCTTGGGAAAAACCATTAATTCCCGCGATTGAAAAAGCCATTATGAAGTCTGATTTGGGTCTTAATCCATCGACGACAGGCGATAAGATTCGTGTGCCTATGCCAGCTTTGACTGAAGAAACTCGTAAGCAGTTCATCAAAAAAGCACGTGCAGAAGCGGAAAAGGGTCGAATATCGATTCGAAATATTCGCCGTGATGCTAATGGCATGATCAAAGATCTTTTGAAAGAAAAAGAAATTTCTGAAGATGAAGAGCGTGCTGGCGAAGATCAGGTTCAAAAACTGACTAATCAATATATTGCTGAAATTGAAAGTATCTTGGCTGGTAAAGAAAAGGATTTGATGCAGGTTTAACCTGTATTAAAGCTTTAGGACAAAACGATGTCGACGAGTATTACGGATAATGAAACGGTTATGGGGAATGTTCCCCATCATGTCGCTATCATCATGGATGGCAATAACCGTTGGGCCAAGAAACGTTTAATGTCCGGCATTGCCGGTCATAAAGCGGGTGTTGATGCAGTGCGTGCGGTCGTCGAAACATCTGCCGAACAAGGTATTGAAGTGTTAACTCTTTTCGCTTTTAGTAGCGAGAACTGGCGTCGTCCAGAGAAAGAAGTGAATGCTTTGATGCAGCTATTTATTATTGCGCTAGAGCGAGAAGTGAAAAAACTGCACAAAAACAATATCCGTCTTATTGTTATGGGGGATAAATCAGCGTTTCAGAATAAAATACAAAATCTTATCTTGGATGCTGAGGAGCTCACCATTAATAATGATCGAATGACTTTGGTCATTGCGGCTAATTATGGTGGTCAGTGGGATATTGCTCAAGCGGCAAAACGCATTGCTCAAGATGTGGAAGCTGGTAAGCTGAGGGCTGAGGACATTAATGAACAAGTATTTCACACCTATACTTGGCTTAATGAATTACCGGCACCGGATTTAATGATTCGAACCGGTGGGGAAGAGCGCATAAGTAACTTCATGTTATGGCAAACAGCGTATTCTGAATTTTATTTTTCCGATGCGCTTTGGCCTGATTTCAAACAACAAGAATATAAAAAAGCATTGGCCGCATTCGCTAATCGAATTAGGCGATTTGGACGGACCGATGATCAGCTAACAGAAGGGTCGTAGTGTGTTTAAACAACGTCTTATTACAGCATTAATTTTAGCGCCACTTATGGTTGGCGGAATTTTCTTTTTACCTATTGAGCAATTTGCTTATTTTATCGGGTTTATCGTTACCGTCGCTGCATGGGAATGGGCTAACTTATCCGGTTATAGCTCACCTCTTGTGCGTATTGCTTATGCGGGGATTGTGGCGGCGACAACTTTTGCGACAGCCTATTTCATTGCAAGGCATGCACAGCTGGCGTCTTGGATTTTAGCGGTTGGCGCTTTTTGGTGGCTGGTTGCGTGTTTATTGGTTATTCAATATCCAAATAAAGTTGCACTGTGGCAAGCTAAGCCTGTTCGTGCTGTGCTGGGATTATTTGTATTAATTCCAATGTGGGTTGGTTTTATGACTTTAAAGAGTCAAGAGCACAGTTCATTGATTATCGTGTATGTCATGTTGCTTATTTGGGGTGCTGATACAGGTGCTTATTTTGCAGGTAAAACGTGGGGTAATAAAAAGTTGGCGCCTAACGTGAGTCCAGGCAAGTCTTGGGCAGGTTTTTGGGGTGGATTAGCGACGACAGGTTTGATCGCTATTATTTTTTCTCTATGCGTACATCAGTGGTTGCGTCCGATGACTCAAACTGATTTTTCTTTATTAGCCGTCATGACTTTTATTACTGCGATTATCTCAGTAATGGGAGACTTGCTCGAAAGTATGATGAAGCGCCATCGTGGAATCAAAGACAGCTCCCAGTTATTACCTGGACATGGTGGCGTGTTAGACCGCATCGATAGTATGGCGTCTGCCGTGCCTGTGTTTGCTTTTTTTATGCTGTTATTCGGTTGGCAGTTGGCAATTTAATTGCCGATCGCCGATCTGTTGAATATTAAATTATGAGCGAACAATAATGAACCAGTGGATTACCGTATTAGGAGCAACAGGCTCCATCGGTAGCAGTACTCTAGATGTTATTCGTCGTCACCCGACCCGTTATCGTGTTTATGCGCTAACGGGTTTTTCGCGTATTAAAGAACTTGTGGCGGCTGCGATTGAGTTCTCCCCTCGTTTTATTGTCGTTCCTAGTGATTCAGCGGCTGAGCAAGTGCGTGAATTGTTAAGTCAAACACATCAAAGTGATCAGGATTCAGGCTGTCAGATATTGATTGGCGAAGAAGCACTTGCAAGAGTTGCTTCAGATCTGGACGTCGATATGGTCATGGCGTCGATCGTCGGCGCCGCGGGTTTATTGCCAACCTTGGCGGCTGCAAAGGCTGGTAAAAGGGTCTTGTTGGCCAATAAAGAAGCCTTGGTGATGGCGGGTCCATTATTCATGCAGGCCATTCGTGATAACGGCGCAGAGCTATTGCCGATTGATAGTGAACATAATGCTATTTTTCAAAGCTTACCCGCAGACTATAAGGGCGATTTTTCACAGCACGGCATTGAAAAAATATTATTAACCGCGTCTGGCGGCCCTTTTCGTAATAAAACAAAAGAAGAACTCACCGACGTTACTCCTGCGCAAGCGGTTGCTCACCCAAATTGGTCAATGGGGGCAAAGATCTCAGTTGATTCAGCAACGTTAATGAATAAAGGTTTGGAATTAATAGAAGCGTGCTTCCTATTTAATTGTCGAGCAGATCAAATACAGATCGTTGTGCACCCCCAAAGTATTATTCACTCAATGGTTCAATACAGTGATGGTTCTGTGATTGCAGAGTTAGGGCAGCCTGATATGCGAACGCCTATTGCCTATGGTATGGCGTGGCCTGAGCGTATTGATGCGGGGGTTAAACATCTTGATTTATTTGAGATTGCTCAGCTCGATTTTGTAGCCCCTGACCATGAAACATTTCCTTGTTTAAACTTGGCTAAAGCCGCTTTTGAGCGAGGGGGTATTTGTCCTGCGGTATTGAATGCGACGAATGAAATTGCGGTTGCAGCATTTTTAGCGGAACAAATTAGCTTTTTGGCCATCCCAAAGATAATTGAAAAAATCATGGCTATCTGCCCTGATAAAGCGGTGCAATGCTTAGGGGATGTGTTGGCTGCCGATTTGTGGGCAAGAGAGCAAGCGAAGAGTGTGTTAGCCGAGTTGAAACATAATAAACAAAGAGTAGGTCAGGTATGAGCACCTTATTATCTTTTATTTTGGCCATTAGTATTCTAGTGGTGATTCATGAGTTTGGACATTTTTGGGTTGCCCGTCGTTGTGGGGTAAAAGTTCTTCGCTTTTCAGTCGGATTCGGAAAGCCGTTATGGTCTTATACCGATAAATTGGGCACAGAATTTTCAATTGCACCGATTCCGTTGGGTGGTTATGTGAAAATGCTGGATGAGCGAGAAGGTGAAGTAAAACCTGAAGAATTGCATCAAGCCTTTAATCAAAAAACAGTGTGGCAGCGAATTGCGATTGCCAGTGCAGGTCCGATTGCAAATTTTATTTTTGCGGTGTTCGCTTATTGGTCGATTTTTATGATGGGCACTTCGGGTCTAGTGCCTGTTATAGGCCAAATTGATATCGATAGCCCAGCGTATGAACAGGGTATTCAAGCTGGCGATCGTATCGTTGCCATTGCTGACGTAGCCGTCGATAGTTTTCAAGAAGTATCTTGGCAGTTAATTTCATATATTGGTGAAACGGCCGAGTTACCTTTAATTGTTGAAAATAGTCAGCAAGTTCAGCGCAGTATTCGCATTCCGATTGAGCGGTGGTTGACCGATCAAGAAGCTCCAGATCCAATGAAGGCGTTAGGCATTCAACCCAGGCAGTTGCCCATTGAGGCGATAATCGGGCAAGTAGTCGAAGGCGGAGCTGCGGCTAAGTCTGGGCTTGTTGCTGGAGATAAGGTTGTTGGTATTATCAGTACAGAAACTCTCATTGAAGTGACAGATTGGCGTGACTGGGTCGCCGTTGTGCGTGATAATCCAGAGCAGCCATTGGATCTTATCGTTGAGCGCAATCGCAAAGAAATTGCTATTCAATTAATCCCAGCGGCAAAAAACATTGAGAATGGAAAAATAATTGGCTACGTGGGTGCAGGTATAGATCCTTCTGCTATACCCGAAGTCCCGAGCGACTGGATTACGGAAACAACGCTAGGTCCTCTTGATTCGTTGGTGCAAGCGACGTATAAAACGCAGCAACTGATTGTTTTTACATTAGATTCGCTGTGGAAGATGATTTTGGGTGATCTTTCTGTCAAGAACTTGAGTGGACCGATTACCATTGCTAAAGTAGCAGACTCTTCAGCGAGTAATGGTTTACAGGCTTTTATTGGGTTTTTAGCATTATTGAGTGTTTCGCTTGGTGTTCTAAATTTATTACCCATTCCTGTATTGGATGGTGGCCATATTATGTTTTACGCCATAGAGGCAATTCGAGGTAGAGCATTATCTGAACGTACTCAGATAATGGCTGTACAGGTTGGCATGTTACTGTTGATGAGTCTCATGGTTATCGCTTTTTATAATGACATCAGCCGCCTATAGTTCTGTGTTATGCAGACTGTTAATAATTTTGGCCTAATTTTGGAATTGAATCGCATATGCGAGTTTTATTTTTTACATGTTTTTTTGCAGTATTCAGTCATTTAGTGGCTGCAGAGTCTTTTGTCGTCAGTGATATTCGCGTCGAAGGTTTGCAACGCATTTCTGCGGGAACGGTCTTTGAAGCCTTCTCTATTGATGTAGGAGATAGTGTTGATACTCAGCGCTTAACGACGGCGTCAAAGCGTTTATTCAAGACGGCATTATTTAATGATATTTCTCTACAGCGTGATGGAGATGTATTGATTGTTCAGGTGGTTGAATTACCGACTATTACGCAATTAGAAATTAAGGGCAATCAAGCGATTACCAGCGAGGCCCTAACAGATGGTCTGAAGCAGTCAGGTTTAGCAGAAGGCTTAGTATTTAAGCGTTCAACTTTAGAGCGAATTTCCCTTGAATTAGAACGCCAATACGTTGCTCAAGGCCGTTACGATGCCAATATTAAAACGGAAGTTACGGCACTGCCGCGAAATAGAGTAGGCTTGGTCATTCAAGTTGATGAAGGCACGGTTGCTTCAATCCAGCACGTGAATATTATTGGTAACTCAGAGTTTAGTGATGAAGAATTACTTAAAACCTTTCAATTACAAACCAGTAATTTTTGGTCTTGGTATGCTAGTGATGATAAATATGCACGTGAAAAACTGTCAGGAGACTTAGAAGCTTTAAGATCTTACTATTTGAATCGTGGTTATATCCGTTTCAATATCGAATCGACTCAAGTCTCTGTTTCACCGAATAAAAAAGGCGTCTACATTACTATTAATGTCAGTGAAGGCGATCTTTATAATGTGAGAGATCTTCAGCTTGCAGGTGATTTAGTATTATCTGAAGAAGAGCTAGAGCGCTTCTATATAATCAATGAAGGGGATGTTTTCTCTCGACAAAAAGTGACGCTCAGCAGTGATTTGATGATTAAGCGTTTAGGCAATGACGGTTATACCTTTGCTAAGGTTGATGGCATTCCAACAATTGATGATGAAACAAAAGAAGTTGATATTACTTTCTTCGTAGAACCGGGCAAGCGAACTTATGTTCGACGTATAAACTTTGCGGGTAATGAAAGTACGCTTGATGATGTATTGCGTCGTGAAATGTTGCAGATGGAAGGTGGTTGGGCATCAACAGAAAAAATTGAAGCGGGTAAAAAGCGATTAAACCAATTGGGCTTCTTTAAAGGGGTCAATGTTGAGACCCCTGCTGTTGGCGGCGCTGATGATTTAATCGATGTGAACTACAGTGTTGAAGAACAACTTAGTGGTAGTTTGAATTTCAACGTGGGTTATGCCGGTGGTAGTGGTTTTATTGTAGGTGCCAGCATTAGCCAAAATAACTTTTTAGGTACGGGTAACCGTATGTCTTTGGCGCTGCAAAAAAATAGTACTGTGCAATCGTACAATTTTTCATTCCAAGACCCTTATTATACGATTGATGGTGTGAGCCGCGGTTTCAATTTGTTTTATCGTAAAACTGATTTCTCTAGTCAATCCTTTACCAGTGACTATCAAACGAATACATTCGGTGGCAATGTTTCTTTTGGCTATCCAATTAGCAATCGTGAGCGTTTATCCTTTACCTTGGGTGTCTCTGAAACGGATATGTTTGAAGGCTCTACTGTGCCAGCAGAAATCTCAGATTTCATCGATGAGAGGGGCGATCACTTCCGTGAATACTCTTTAGGTTCAAGCTGGAAGTGGTCTAATTTAAACCGTGGTTTATTTCCTACGGCGGGCGCTCAGCAAAGTTTATCGTTTGATTTGGCGATCCCAGGTAGTGATTTAACCTATTACAAAATAGGCTACAAAGCAGACTACTACATCCCTTTAGATCTTGATTGGTCAATTCGTTTTCGTACTGAATTAGGATATGGGGATGGTTTTGGTGATTTAAATCAATTACCTTTCTTTAAGAACTTCCGTGCGGGCGGTGTGGGCTCTGTACGTGGGTACCGTAGCAGCTCTTTAGGACCGATGGGGTTACCTGAATATAATCTTGTTGATTTGGTCGAAACGGATAGCGATGGCAACCCAATATTTAAAACAGATAACTTGGGACGTCCGATAGTTGACAGTGCTGCTGCTGGGAATATTTTTTATGAAAATGCCGATGGTGATATTGTTCGTGCTATAAATTCCGCAAGTTATGCACCTGTTTATTTAACGGATGCGTCGAATGGCTCTATTGTACAAGCGCCTGCTTATGTGGAAAGTGCGACCGCTTTAGGTGGCAATATACTAATAGAAGGCAGTACTGAATTGATTTTTCCATTCCCATTTATTGAAGATCGCAGCTCATTACGCAGTGTCTTGTTCTTAGATGCAGGTAATGTGTTTACTAATCAATGCTACACACCGAATGATGTTGCCGCCCCTAATTTTAATAGTCATCCGTTTTGTGATGAAGGCATTGATCTTTCAGAACTTCGTCTAAGTACGGGTGTTGGTGTAACGTGGGTGACGGCTATTGGGCCATTAACCTTCACTTATTCTTTCCCACTAAATGACAAAGAAGATGATCGTACCGAAGGGTTTGAATTCTCTCTTGGGCAAGTTTTTTAATACAAACTTTTTAATACAAAGAAGTTATAAACTAACCACAGAAATAATAACTAGGAATATAATATTATGCGTTTTTTTCAAATAGCTCTATTGGCCATGACTGCAAGCTTTGCACAGGCAGAAATGAAAATTGCCGTTGTCGATATGCAGCGTGCTGTCTTGGCATCGGATGAAGCTAAAGTCGCCGTTGATAAGTTTCGTACCGCTAAGCAAGATGACATCGATACGATCAGTCAGTTAGAAACTGAACTAAAAGGCATTCAAGATAAGATCGCTAAAGATGGCGAGATTATGAGTGAAGACGAGCGTCGTAAGATTAAAAATAGTTTTGAAGAAAAAGCGACAACATATAAATTCCATCGTCAAAATATGCAAAAAGCAGAGCAGCAAGAGTTGCAACAGCTTGCAAAAGCGATGGAACCAAGGATGCAGAAAGCTTTAAAAGCGATTATCGATGAGAAAAAGTATGACTTAGTCGTGCGTCCTGACATGGTTGTTTATAATGGCCCAGGTACAGATATTACTAAGTTATTGCTTGAGAAGTTAAACGAAAAATAATCAACTTTGTTGATTTCGCTCTAGATTAAAGAACAAAGGTTAGTCAATACAATGACACAATACGCTATCTCTTTAGCAGATATTGCTGAAAAAATTGGTGCTACCTTGATCACAAATAATGATCAGGTATCTGTGTCGGGTATTTCAACCTTGGAATTGGCCAGTGCTGAACACGTTACTTTTTTAGCCAATCCGAGTTATCGCAAGCAATTAGCGACGACTCAGGCTGCTGCAGTAATTTTGCACCCAGATATGCAAGACGAATGTCCTGTGTCTGCTTTAGTAATGAATAATCCCTATGTGGGTTTTGCTAAACTGTCACAGCTTTTTAATAACTTGCCTGCGCAAGCGGCGTTCATTCATCCTTCTGCGACGATTGCTAATAGTGCAAGCATTGCAGAAGATGTATCCATTGCCGCTAATGTGGTTATTGGTGAATATGTGCAAGTAGGTTCCGGAACTCGTATCGGTCCGAATAGCGTCATCAGCGATCATTCAATTATTGGTGAGCAATGCATATTACACGCAAATGTTGTGATGTATCACGATGTTGTGGTCGGTAATGATTGTATTCTGCATTCTGGTTGCGTCCTGGGTGCTGACGGCTTCGGCTTTGCACCAGACGCTGGCCAGTGGGTGAAAATCGCTCAGCTAGGGGGGGTACGAATTGGTGACCAGGTTGAGATTGGTGCGAATACAACGATTGACCGTGGCGCATTGGGTAATACTCAAATCGGCAACGGTGTAAAACTTGATGACCAGATAATGATTGCTCATAATGTGGTGATTGGTGACCACTGTGCGATTGCGGGTACGGCAGGTGTCGCGGGCAGTACAACGCTGGGTAAAAATTGTACGATAGCCGGTGGTGTTGGCATTGTTGGGCATATAGACATAGCCGACGGTGTGCATATTACGGGCATGACACTTGTGTCAAAATCTATTAAGGAATCGGGTGTATACTCATCCGGCACAGCAATGATGCCGGCTAAAGAGTGGCGAAAAAGTGCGTCCCGTTTCCGTCAGCTAGATGACATAGCTCGGCGCTTAATCAAATTAGAAAAAAATCTATAAGGTGAAAATGATGCCCGCTTTGGATGTTCAAGGTATTAAAAAATTCCTCCCTCATCGATACCCATTTTTGATGGTAGATCGTGTCAATACCATCGACATTGAAGGACCTAATGAAGGCAGTATTAAAGCCGTTAAAAATGTCACCATTAACGAAGAGTTTTTTAATGGTCATTTCCCACAGCACCCTATTATGCCAGGTGTATTAATCGTCGAGTCCATGGCGCAAGTGGCTGGGATCTTAGGTTTACACATGCTGGGGGATAAGCGCACGGAAAAAACAAGTTATTACTTTGCCGGTGCGGATCATGTTCGTTTCAAAAAGCCTGTTATACCGGGTGACCAACTTAATTTAGAAGCTGAATACGTTAATAGTAAACGTGGGATCTGGAAATTTTCATGTCGTGCCCGCGTTGATGGTGATGTTGTATGTTGCGCGGAAATCACCTGTGCAGAAAAGGATATATAAAAATGATTGATCCCAGAGCCGTAATCGATCCTAGCTCAATTATTGCGGAAGGTGTAGAGATTGGTCCATGGTCCATGGTAGGACCCGGTGTAGAAATCGGCGAAGGAACAGTCATTGGTCCCCATGTTGTTATTAAGGGACCGACAAAAATTGGTAAGAATAATAAAATCTTTCAGTTTTCGTCGATTGGTGAAGAATGCCAAGATAAAAAATACGTTGATGAACCTACTGAGTTGATTATTGGCGATAATAATATTATTCGTGAAGCGTGCACGTTTCATCGCGGCACGACTCAAGATAAAGGCTTAACTAAAGTCGGTAGTAATAACCTATTTATGGTGAATACTCACATTGCTCATGATGTTGTCATGGGTGATAACTGTATTATGGCCAATGATACTAACGTTGCGGGTCACGTACATATTGGTGATTACGTTATTTTGGGTGGGGCAACACAGGTTCATCAGTTCTGCAAAATTGGCAGCCATTCAATGACGGGAGCGGGTTCTGTAGTATTAAAAGATATACCTGCTTATGTTATTTGTAATGGCTATCCGGTTGAGCCTCACGGTATTAATATCGAAGGCTTAAAACGTCGCGGCTTTGAAAAAGCATCGATTCAATTATTACGCAAAGCGTACAAAGCGCTTTATCGTCAAACGTTAACTTTAGAAGAAGCCTTGGTTGAAATTAGAGTATTGGCCGGCCAAGACGATGCGGTTAAAGTATTGCTAGAGTCACTTGAACAAGCGACGCGCGGTATTATTCGATAATGCGTATTGCAATTGTTGTCGGTGAAACCTCCGGTGATATGCTTGGCATCGGTTTGATGAAAGCGTTGAAAAAACATTATCCAGATGCGACGTTTGAAGGCATTGGCGGTCCATTAATGGAAGCAGAAGGCTTTAAGTCTTTTGTTGCGATGGAACGCCTTGCAGTAATGGGGTTAGTAGAAATATTAGGCCGGTTATTCGAATTATTAAAAGTACGTAAAAAACTGGTTCAACATTGGCAGGAAAGTCCGCCGGATGTCTTTATTGGCATTGATGCCCCTGAGTTTAATACTCAACTCGAGTATCAATTAAAACAGTCGGGTATCAAAACGGTTCACTATGTCAGTCCTTCAGTATGGGCATGGCGTCCTAAGCGTATTCACAAAATCAAAAAGTCAGTTGATTTGATGCTGACTTTGTTTCCATTTGAAGCAAAATTTTATCAGCAGCATGATGTGCCTGTAAGTTTTGTAGGCCACAATTTAGCCGATAACATTCCTTTTGAAAATAATCCCGAAGATGCGCGCCAGGTTTTTCATATTGAACAAGGCAAAAAGGTTGTCTGTTTAATGCCGGGTAGCCGTGGCAGTGAAGTAGAAAAGCTTTGTCCTGTTTTTATTCAGGCTGCGGCATTGGTTTTTAAACACAATCCTAATGTTCGGTTTATCTTGCCTGCGGCAAACGAAGTGCGGAAGCAGCAAATTGAAAAATTAATAGATGACGCTAATCTAGTCGTTAACATAGATGTTATCGATGGTGATTCTAAGACGTGCATGCAAGCGGCGGATGTTATTTTGCTCGCATCTGGCACGGCGACTCTTGAAGGCCTGTTGCTTAAAAAGCCGATGGTTGTGAGCTATATCGTCTCGCCGATTACCTGGATGATTATGCGTCGATTATTAAAACAAGATTTCATTTCGCTCCCCAACTTATTGGCGGGCCGTGAAGTTGTGCCTGAAATAATACAAGAACAGGCAACGGCTGACAATTTAGCCAACGCTTTGAATGAGCGCTTAGAAGACGAAAAAGTGATTCATCAACTACAAGAAACCTTCTTGTTTATTCACAAACAACTCAAACGCGGTGCTGATGAACAAGCGGCTTTAGCGATTATGAATTTATTAGCGTCTAGCCCTATCGTGGGTGAACAATAATGACTATAGATAATTTATTATCCGTAAGTTTAGTCGATAAGTTTAATGTCTTAACCGAAGTGGAAGCCCAGTTACTTGAGCAGCAAATTGTGTATTGTGGTGTTGACGAAGCAGGAGCCGGTCCTTTGTGCGGTGACGTTGTCGCGGCTGCTGTTATTCTTGATCCGGATAATCCGATTGAAGCTTTAAATGATTCAAAGAAACTAAGCGAGAAAAAGCGCGAAGCGTTATTTCCAGAAATTAAAGAGAAAGCCTTAAGCTATTGCATTGCTCGCGCAAGCGCAGAAGAAATTGATAGCATTAATATTCTTCAAGCGCGTATGTTAGCAATGACGCGTGCTGTTCGTGGGTTGAAACTTCACGGTTTAAAACAATTACCCGAATATGCGCTCATCGACGGCAATCGTTTACCTGAACTGGATATGCCAGGCATGGCAATTGTGAAAGGTGATGCTTTGGTCGCGGCCATCAGTGCTGCCTCTATTTTAGCCAAAGTTCAGCGTGACCATGAAATGGTTGAACTGGATGGACAATACCCTGGTTATGGCTTGGCAAAGCACAAAGGCTATCCAACTAAGGCACATATCGCTGCCCTTGAAGAGCTAGGCCCTTGCGAAATCTATCGTAAAACGTTTGGCCCTGTGAAGAGATTACTAGCCGATAGCTAGTCTTTTCCTGTCGATACTACTCTCTGTATATTTAAACATTAATGGTAATAGCTCAACTTCATAGCTCTGCTTTAACTTCAAAGGGTGAACCCTGTGCAATACGATGTAATTATAATTGGCGCTGGTGCTGCGGGCCTTATGTGCGCGGCCGTTGCAGGTCAGCGTGGTCGATCTGTTTTAGTACTGGATCACACGAACAAAGCAGGCAAAAAAATTCTTATGTCAGGCGGTGGCCGTTGTAACTTTACCAACTACTATGTCGAGCCTGATCGTTATCTCTGTTATAACTCTCATTTTTGCAAAAGTGCTTTAAGCCGCTATACCCAGTGGGACTTTATCGGCCTAGTAGAGAAACATAATATTCCTTATCATGAAAAACAGTTGGGTGAATTATTTTGCGATAATAAAGCCAGTGATATTCTTAATATGCTATTAACCGAATGTGAACTTGCTGGCGCTAAGGTTCAATTAAAAACTGCAGTCGATTCAATTCAGGCGCTAGAGGCCGATACAAGTCTTTATAAATTGTCGACGGACCAGGGAGAATATACTTGTGAGTCATTGGTGATTGCGACGGGGGGACTATCAATACCGACTTTAGGTGCAAGTGGTTTTGGTTATCAAATTGCTGAACAGTTTAATCTAAAGACTTATAATACTCGAGCTGGGTTGGTTCCTTTCACCATTACGAACCAACTGAAAGAGGTGTGTATTGCGTTATCAGGTAGCTCTTGTGACGTGACGATAGAGTGCAATGGCCAAAGCTTTCGTGGGAATATGTTATTTACTCATAGAGGTTTGAGTGGCCCAGCGGTATTGCAGATTTCGTCTTATTGGCAAGCAGGCCAGACGTTAACAATAAATTTGTTACCCGATGTCGATCTTGCACAAGTATTACGAAGAACTCAGCATGATCGACCTAAGCTTTCTTTGAAAAAATTTATCGCCCAATGGCTAACACAAAAAATGTCAGAGCATTTGGTTGAGTTATTTTTAAACGATTTATTAAAAACCACCGATATATTTAAAAGTGGGTTGCCTCAAGCCTTGGCAGAATTAAACGCCGAGCAGATGGATGTCATCGCGAGTCAATTTAATGCTTGGCAGTTCGTGCCTTCTGGAACTGAGGGTTATCGCACTGCCGAAGTAACACTGGGGGGGATTGATACTGATGAAGTGAGTTCTAAAACCATGATGGCTAAAAACCAACAGGGATTATACTTTATTGGCGAGGTCTTAGATGTGACTGGGCATTTAGGGGGTTTTAACTTCCAATGGGCTTGGGCCAGTGGTTGGGCGGCAGCTCAATACGTATAGGCTTCCTGAAAAGAAATCGCAGTGCTAGAATGTGATCCTTAAAATGCACATTCTAGGTATTATTCCACATGAAATTTGTTGCTAATGTCGATTTTAAGGGCGGCCAATTACGCCCGTTAGAAATCTCAGATGTCGACGCCATTGTTAAGCTGTATCAAAAACAAACCTTAGCGGGCCAAAGTGAATTGGCGATTAAAGAGCATGCCCAACGCATGATTTCTCTGTCGGTTCAGATGGCTGCAACCCAGCGAGGATTAATGTGGGCAATCGAGGTTGATGGTCACATGCTAGGCATGTTGAGCTTGTATGATTGGCAGCCAACGTTTTTAAAAACCCTAATGCGTATCGATGTACTCCCCGATCTAACTCAACAATCGCAAGTCGATGCATTAAACGCAGGGGTTAAACATCTTGTAAAAAAATATCACCTGCGTAACTTCTCATTTCAATGTCTGCCACAAGGTGAAGAGTCTGTTGTCGAGGTTATTAAGCTTGCGGGATTTGATCAGCAGGCTCGACTACGGGATTTTCGCCGTCTTACCCAAGCAGAATTCTCTGACATCATTGTGTTTAATAAGATCGTAGAACCATCTGAAGAGTCGATGGCACCGGGAGAGCAAGCATGAACTGGAATTTAAAAACGGAACATTATTACGTGCGCTTTGCTCATGAGGAGGATATTCCTAATATTTATTCCTTATTAGGTTCTAAAGACGTGGTGAAACATTACCCTAAGAATCCCATGGTTGTTGAAGCGCAAGCAATGGATGAATCGCGTCGAATGGTTATGCAGTTTGAAGCCAAAGAAGCTGCTTTTTGGCTGGTTGAAGAAAAAGTGACAGGTAAGGTTATCGCACGTATCAGTTTGCAAAAATTCAATTGGGTTCATGCCAGTGCTCAGTTAAAAATTGATATTTTCAGTGATTTTAAAACCCAAGCGATATTGGCTGAGTTGATTTATGCCGTAGCAACCTTAGCGTATGAAGATTTATCTTTACATCGTTTGGAGTGGCTGTTGTTAGACCAAGATCAGCGATCCACTGATGTAGCGCAGACGTGTGGTTTTCATCATGATGGTCAATTAAAAAGCTACTTTGAATTTGAAGGTGCTTGGATAGACTATCAAGTTTTTAGCCTGCTAAAGACTGATGATATATGGCAGCAAGCGATTAAAAACCAAGGGTTATCTAAGCATTAATAGGTATACTTCAAAGCCTGCTTTAGGCGCCTCTATAAAGTATAAAATGTTATGTCGTCAGTCTTAATCTCGATTTATTCGAGAAGACTGACTTTAAAATCGATTAAAAAACCTTCGTTTTCTTCAGAATCCACTAGACTTACTTCAGAAATTGAAATAAAAATAGTTTGAGTTTGAATACATGTCTTTGAGATCGTCATACGTTACCCCTCTATCCAGTCTGAAAGTCCCTGATGAAGCTTCTTGTCTTCAGAATTTTGATTGCCCAAAATGTGGTTTGTTTAGCCCTTGGGCTAATGAATTACTGTCGCTTCGAGAGCAGGTTATAACAGATCCATTAACTGGATTGTTCAATATTAGATACTTTCGCAGCGCTCTAGAGATGGAGATAGAGCGAACTGCTCGTACAGCAATTCCGACTTCACTGATGATGATAGACCTTGATCACTTTAAACAAGTGAATGACGTGTGGGGCCATGAGGTGGGTAATCAGGTGCTCAAGCTAACGGCACGTTTAATCAAACAAGAGACACGGCAGCTTGATATTCAATGCCGTTATGGTGGTGAAGAATTTGTGGTTATTTTACCTTCTACGAGTTTGTTATTGGCTAGCCAAGTCGCTGATCGCCTGCGTCAACGCATAGAAAAAAGTGAGATTGTTACCGGAGATCAGACTTTTAACGTTACCGCGAGTATTGGTTTGTCTGTTCGTTTGTCACATGAACATGGAGGCGTTTCAGACTTAATCAAAGCGGCGGATAATTGCTTGTATCAGGCAAAGTCGTTGGGTAGAAATCAGGTGTTTTACCCTAGTGTCGAACGAGAGGAAGCGGTCGTCAGTGGCGATGAAAAAACAGCTTTAATGGGAATGTTTTCAGATTATCAAGATTAATTCCCTTGCTAATAAGAGTTAGCAAAGGAATTAAAGCTACATATCACCCATTAAGGCAGTGCTACGAGCAGAGTGCAGTGTTATGAATGACTCGCTAGTTATCTCGTTGTCGAAGCTGTGACGTAAGCGAAAGTCTGGGTCTAAGCGGCGAATACAGAGTGTTAGACGCACGGTTAACCAACGATAATCCCCTTTACTGTCGGTGTGCAGGACGATCGAAGCATTTTCATCAAGAATCGCTTTACAAATAGGCACTAAATCTTGGCTAATTCCACGATCTCGATTTGAAATTTTATCTTGAGGCAAAGGGTAGCTAGCAATTGGGGTAGATGTCTCAACACCGTTTCCGATAGGCGTTTCTTCTCCAATTCTAATAGGCGTTACTGATCTAATATTCCGAGTTTTAACTTGAGCTTTCACGGGTGCGCTAGATTTGGCTTTTTCTGAGACCAATTGTTTCTGCACACTATCTTTTTGTGTCTGAGCTCTTTGTTTCTCTAGTGTTACATTCGCTAGACGACTTTTACGCTCAGATTCCTGTTTCGCTTTTTGATTCGCCGCAGCTTTTTTAGCCGCATCAGCCTTTGCTTTTCTCTCAGCGCTAACTTTGTTTTTACGCTCTTTATCTAAGCGTTTCTTTTCAGCGATTGCTGTAGCCGCTAAGGCTTGCTGTGTTTTTAGTTCAGCAGCAGACGGGGCTTTTGCCGCTACTCTTTTAATATTGCTTTTACCACCGCTCAATTTATCGTTTTTCTCTTGTGCTGCTTCTAACCCTGGCGCCAGGGATGAAACTTGCCAAGCAATATCAAGGTAGCCTTGAGCTTGGCCGTATTTCTTCTTGGCCATGGCTTTATTCGCTAAAGCCACGTAGGATTCTCCAAACTTGAAGATCAATGGTGTAATTCTAAAATCGAAAGGCGCTTGAGACCTAAAAGCATCAATACGTTCAAGTGCGTTGTTGCCTAAAGGACTTGCTAAGCGTTGGGCGCTAATATCGGCTTCGATCTGATTTAGAAGCTCATTTAGATCTTCTGTAGCGGCATGCACATTCATGCCAAAAACGAGTGCAGCTGCTATCAATATTTGCTTCATATGGCTACGAGTGCCTGTTTGTTATTGTAAAGCGGACATTTTAGATTGTTTAAGATGAAAAGTTTAGCGCTTAATGTCAAGTTAAAGTACAGAAAAGAGGTAAAAAGTATGATGCGTTGGGGTTCCATAATTTTTTCATTGCCTGTAATTCTATTGTTAAGCCTTTACGCTTGGGAGTTATCGATAGTAACAGAATGTATTGATCAAGGGTTGAGTTATGATTTTAGTTTAGAGAAGTGTGTACCAGGTCCACAAGATATTCAGACGCCTTATTACGCGCGTCATACGATATTGGTAAACATGATGCTGCTGATGTCGGTATTCGGTTCTGTCATGATGACGGTTGGAATGGTTAAACGAGGTATGCAGAGAGACTAGCCTCTCTGCATCTTTTTACAAGCCTATTTAACAGCAGTTTTGCTCGTTTAAATTCTGTTGGAAAGGTATTTCTTTGCCACAGCCGGCAAATAAGCCAAAGTGTCGCTTCCAGTCGCCGTAAAATTGAAAGTAAGGCTGGAAGCGTGTATTTTGCAACATTTTAAGGGTATTGCCGCAAACAGCCTCTATTTTTCCTTGCTCGAACCTGTGGTGCCCATCTAAATCTAAATAAGCTTCATGCTCTGGAATACCCCCTAGATATTTTACTGCTTGTCCATAATTTTCACAATCCGACTCGAGTTCATCAATTTTAAATAAGCGGTAGGTTGCAGAATAAAATTTGATAGGACTGACTTTTTTTTCTAATTTGCTATTTTCAATGGTCAGTGGACGATTATTACTGAGGCGAGGATCTAAGAAACCTGCTTGTTTACTTAAATTCATAAAATCATTCCAATACAAGGCCCCACTCAAGCATTCACCATAAAGTACAGGGTCATCTTGAAGGTGTTGAGGAATGCGTCGGTCGGCATAAACGTCAGAGAAGTAAAATTCGCCACCAGGTTTTAACAGCTTATAAGCACTTTTAAGGACAGCGAGCTTATCTGTCGATAAATTGAGTACACAGTTTGAGACAATAATATCAAAACTGGCGTCTTCTAAATCCAGTTCATCCAGTGTCTCTAGGTAGCCTTGTAAGAATTTAACGTTCGTTTTGGGCAATTGAAATTGTTTTGCATGAAAATCTTTGTACTCGTCAGCAATTGCCAGTTGTTCTGGCGTCATGTCAATACCTACTACTTGACCGGTTTCGCCAACCAATGCCGATAATAAATAAACGTCACGTCCCGCTCCAGAGCCTAAGTCTAAGATTTTCAAACCTTTTAATAGGGGTGGGATGACGAGGCCGCAGCCATAATACCGACTATCCACTTCGGGGTGAATTTTGGCTAAAATAGGCTTTAGGTAATCAGGCATAAGAGCGGGATCACAGCAGGCGTTAGTCTTTAAGTCACTGCTATTTTGTAATTGCTTGCCATAATAATCTTGGACTTCTTGCTGAGTTTTCATCACCTACGCCTATATTATTAATTCACTATCAAGCAGATTAGAAGGCAGCGAGGCAGAAAGTTCAATTTATTCTTTATTTAACAACAGCACTTCTTGAACTTCTTACCACTTCCACAAGGGCATTGATCATTGCGATTCGGTTTTAATACGAGTGGTTTGTAATTACCGCTGTGATAAAACCAGTGTTTATTTTTAAATATAAATTTAGACGTCTCTTCTAATAAATGCCATTGCTGGTTTTCTTGATAATACGCTCTGAAGTGAACAGTACTAAATTGAGCATCATTGCTAGCACTTATTATTTCAAGGCGTCTCCAATGCGTGTCGGCTTCTAATTTGATCTGCTTTGGACGCGTGTCTGGGTGCCAACTAGTGAGTAAGTAATCACTTAATTGAAGTGCAAAACCACTAAAGCGGGAACGCATCAGTGCTTCTGCACTGGCTGCTTGAGCTCCTTGATGTAAGGGCTCGCAGCAACGACTGTAGGACACGTTTGAGCCACAAGGGCATAGGTCATTAAGAGGGTCTTTAGAGTTCATACTTATCTTAACTGGCTTGTTGTACGCTTTTCATTAAATTACCAATAGCGATCATTAATTCTTCGCTGCGCTTTTCACTGCGGAAGGCTTGTAAAATGTGCTCGCGTTTATTGGGGAGCGGCATTAAATCTGCTACCAGTGCGTTAAAGGCGGGTTGACCTTGTTCATTTTTGGCAAGAACATTTAAAAAGGCGAGTAATAACTCACCTTCTAGGTCTTTCCAGCAGCGGCTCGCGACCGATGCTAATACTTCAATACTGCTGGATTTAGGATGCAGTAGAATGACTTCGATCAGCATTTTTCGCTGTTCAATATTCTGGCTATGAGACAACGCACGAACAAATGCTGCTAAGTCAGCAGCTTCTGCACCTTCTGCGATTATTTTTGCTAAACGATCATTAATAGCCACGGATAGAGGAAAATCAGGTTCGATATTTTCTAAGAAACCTAACAAGGTATTCAGTGGTGCGGCAGGCATGTTGGCAATACCTTGTGCGACAAGCTTAGAGTTTTTGTCTTTATCAATACTCACTACCACTTCTGCAATACCCTGAAGGCCTAATTGCTGCCAATTTTGCCAGCCCATGTCGCCACTTAAATAAGCACGGGTGGTATTATAAAAATCAGTATGAGATTGGCCAAGCGTTGCTAATGCTAAAGAATGGAAGTAAGCCATACGGTTTTGATCGGGTTTATAATAGCAAGGCGCTTCGCCGTGCTCTTTATCGGGGTACTGCAGGCATCTCAACCAATGGTTCAAAAACGCATCACGATCACCTGGCAGAATAAAGTTTTGTTCATCTAAAGGTAATTTTAAGAACCAGATGTTGTGGTTGCCGGCTTTCTTTGGGTTCCACGTTAAAATACCGATCCATGCATGCTGTAAATAGGGTGACGGATAGGGCTTATTAAGGTTCTCTATATCGGAAAAATCGGCTTTTGATATTTTTTGTATACGACGGCCAAGATCAAAAATACGCATTTGTGCGCCAGTTTCTTCAACGAATTTACTGATACTCACGATCGAACCTCAAAATAGTTAAATCCAGTTGGATATTGATAATTAGACATAGTTAAATAATGGTCACTATTCTAGCTTAATGGCTCTAGGGTATCGAGGGCTGAATGTTTATATCCTGTTAGATGCCGTACAATAGCCATCACATGCCTTACTTAAACGATGGTGCGATCACCTGAGAGATGTGAGCCCATGGTTAATAAAAGTGCGCAAATTAAAGGTTTTAGATATATATAATGGCGAACCATAAACAAGTAGGGTTAGCTCTGCAGTCTTTGCAACACGTCATGAGCAATCGAGGCCACTGGTCTGAATCCGGCGTAAGTGTTGATGCCTTAGCGAGTCAGCAACCATTTTGTTTAGATACGATGAATTTTAGTCAGTGGTTACAGTTTGTATTTATTCCTAATATACAGGGGCTCATTGATGCCCATCAGATATTGCCTCGCTTGGTCAAAGGCCAAGGCATTGAGCCGATGGCGATTGAATTTTATAAAAACACACAGGCTGATCGGGATATTCTTGTTTTGATTCGCCAACTTGATAATTTACTACAGGGTTAGAGGTTTATTTATGGCATTTATATTAGCAGCGTTAGGAGGTATTGTTCTTGGGGGTGGTCTAGCAGCATGGGTGCTTTCAAACCGATGGAATCAACAGGTGGAAGAAGTTAAAGACGCCTTGAGTGAGTTGGCTGACAAGCATCAACAAGAGCAGCAACAAAATAAAGACCTTAAGCAGGAGTTAGCTGATATGCGGTATCAGTTAGGTGAAGCCAAAAAAGATTTAGCGGCTCGCTAAGCTAGGGAGAAGATAAAACCGCTATAAAAATCTATAGCGGTTTTATTGTACTCAACAATAATAATTTATTTAGCTAAGTAAACATCGAGTTCTTTACTGCCACCAATGTGTTTGCCGTTAATAAAGATCTGAGGAACCGTTTCTTTACCGGATACTGCACGTAATGAGGTAAGGCTAGCATCTTTACCTAACACAATTTCTTCGTAGGCCATTCCTGCAGCATTTAAATCTTCTTTCGCTTTGGAACAGAAAGGACAGCCTGACTTGCTAATGATACAAACCGATTCTGGAGCCTTTGCATCAGCATTAATGTATAAAAGCATAGTATCAGCATCTGATACTTCAAATGGGTCGCCTGGCTTTTCTGGCTCAATAAACATGTGATCGATGATACCGTCTTTTACTAACATGCTGTAGCGCCAGCTGCGTTTACCAAAACCTATATTAGATTTATCAACTAACATTCCCATGCCATCGGTAAATTCACCGGTACCATCCGGAATGACACGAATATTACTGGCTTCTTGATCGGCTAACCATGCATTCATAACAAAGGTATCGTTGACACTGATGCACACTATTTCATCAACGCCATTGGCTTTAAATACGCTCGCAAGCTCGTTATAACGCGGTAAATGTGTAGAAGAGCAGGTGGGTGTAAAAGCACCTGGTAGTGAAAATACCGCGACAGTTTTACCCTTGAAAACGTCATCAGTGGTAACGTTCACCCATTCATCACCTTGGCGAGTTGGCCAAGTGACTTGTGGAACGGTCAATCCAGTACGGTCTGTTAATGTTGTCATTTTCTTGCCTCTCGCTGAGTGTATTAATTTTTCACTTTGTTTGACTGAACTCAGTATGGACAAAAGCTATGCTTTGGTAAAATGAATTGATCTAATCATCTTGTTAGTTTTTAGCTATTAACTTTTTTAAATCATAGTTTAAGTTAATAGCCCACTGTGTATCAGTATAGGTAATGACTTGTCACCGAGAGTTCTTGATAGAGTGTTTGAATCCTACGCTGATTTTTTGGATGGTTTCGGTACAGATGCTTTAAAGCAAATAGCGGTTGGTAAAGATAGTCAGAACAGATCTTGCGCCAATGTTCCGGCTCTATCAAATCTAAAGTTGTTTCAAGTAATGTAGTATAAACTCGCTTAAGCCAGCTTTCTTGTAACTGAGTATTGTTAAATAGACCTGCTTTACTTGCCATCTCTAAAGCAAGATCGATGTACTCATTCAAATGGATTTCTCGAAGGGCTACCTGCTGTATTTCGCACGGGCAGTGTCGGACAGTATTTTCTAAATGGTGAAAACGATTCATTTGTTCAGCTTGGCTTAATTGAATATTGCTTATCGACATGAAAACCCCGTTCGCCTTATTTCATACTCATCAAACGATAAAAAAGGCTAAATCTTTAATTAATAGTCAGATAAATATAATGAGAATCATTTGTATTGGCAAGCGTTTAAATAAGAATCTTTCTCGTTTTAAGTATTTAGGTCGTATTATTTTTTATACGTCGGGTTTGTAGCACATCATATGAACATAGCGCGCAAGGTCTTTATAAGGTGCTTGGTAGCCGAATTCTGCTTCACTCGCAGCAATGGCATCTAATCCAACTCGATCGCGTATTTTCTGATGCATGTGGTCATAGATAAAGCGGATTCCACGCCACGATTTAACCTCTAAGCCCAGATCGATCAATTGATCATGGACCCATTGCGGTTCTAGCCGCTGTTGTGGCGCGATTCCTTCTTTCACCATTCTATCTGTGCTGGTGGTTGGGGCGTGAAGTTTACCGTTCATAAGTCCACGCCAAGTTTTGCCATGGACATTAAAAAACATAATGGATAGCCAGCCACCGGGTCTAACTTGATGATACAGGGTACTTAACGCTTCAGCGGGGTCGACTAACCACTCTAATACTGCGTGATTCATCACCAGATCAAATTGCTGGTCAAATTTTTGAGGAATTTCTTGGATACTGCACTGGGTGAGATTAATTTGAGAATTCAGGCCCTGCTCTTTAAATAGAGATTTTGCCCCTTCGAGCATTTCAGATGAAATATCACACAGTTCTATTTGATGACCTTTTGCTGCGAGCTCAGAACTAAAATGCCCCATACCTCCCCCTGCATCTAGAATAAATAGTGGCTTTTTTTGCCCAATTTTGAATTTCGTAAAATCATCACGTAAAGCATATAAACGCAGCATGCCTTTGGGGGTGCCATATATGTTCTTTTTAAAGCGTTTGGTTAAGTCATCAAAATTGCGATCACTTGGATAAGTCATGTAACCCTCTCGTGAAATCTAATGAAATCTTTAATTCGAAAAGTTGGGGAAATAGCAGAAGCTGCTATTGTAAATATACAGAGACTTAACTGCACGGCATAATAGCAGCGATCTCAATTAACCGTTATTTAGTATTTAATCATGTATAGGGCACACATATCATTATGGGTGAGCAATCAGCAATTTTTTTTTCAACCACTCAAATAGCCAAAAAACTCGATCGAGATGCTAAGGATGTTTTCGCTTTATTATCTGACCGTGGCTGGATTAAGCGTGAAGGGAAGTTGTGGCGTTTATCAGCGAAGGGTCAGTTTGAAGGCGGGCGCTATACTCAGCATGAAAGATTCGGAGAATACATCGTATGGCCAGAATCTATTAAAGAACATCGTCTTTTTAGCAGCGAAACATTTACCTTTCTGACGGCTTCTCAAATGGGCAAGCCACACAAGATATCTGCAAAACGTATGAACTTGATTCTGTCGGAATTAGGGTGGGTAGAGCGCTTTCATCATGGCTGGAAGTTAACGGCGCTAGGCCAATCTGTTGGTGGGCAGCAAATCGAACATGAAAGTACCGGTGTACCTTACGCCCAATGGCCAGAGCGTGTACGTTATAATCTTCAGTTTAAAGCGACATTAGAGAAATTGTCTCAACATAATGAGCATCTATCAAAAGAAGCAGATTTTTTTATCGCAAATGATCGATTGTGTGGATGCCTGGATGGCCACCAAGTTGAATCGGCAGCCTTGGCTGAAATTGATAATTGGCTATACATAGCGGGAATTAGTCATGCTTATCGTCGAGAAATACCGACGGAATTAGATCAGGGTACTGAGAGAATTAAGGAAAGTATTTGCTGCGATTTTTATCTGCCTGCTGGGCATGTTTATATAGAGTACTGGGGTCAAGAGAAAAGTCCGGTAGACCTGCAGCGAAAGCTTGCGCGTAAAGAAATCTATCATGCGGCTAAACTGAAGTTGATTGAATTGGATGAAAGTGATCTTGATCAATTAGACGATGTAATGCCTAAACTTCTGCTGCAGCACGATGTTGATATTTATTAACTAAACAGTAACTGGAATAAGCAGCACATAATATGGCAACGGTGGGTTCTCATTATATTAAAACTGCACTGGGTGGTGCAAAAGCTAAAGGCATCGATACTCGGGCTTTGTTAAGAAAAGCCAGAATATCTGATAAACAAATGAAAGACCCTAGTGCACGAGTACACGTAGACCTTGTGGCTAAGTTATATTCGTCCATAGCCGTAGAGCTTAATGATGAATTCATGGGCTTTACGGAAAAGCCTTTAAAGGTTGGGACCTTTGCTTTAATGGCTGACTGGGTGAGTTACTCATCTAATTTAGAAGAGTTATTGCAAAAAGGTATTCGTTTTTATAATCAAATAACCGATGAAGTGCAGATCTCACTTGAGACGGAAGGGGATCATGTTTATTTCACCACTATCCTGCGTCGACCTGAATTAGATTTTGAACACTTCTATATAGAGTACTGGCATGTTATCTGGCATCGCTTTGCGAGTTGGTATATTGGCAAGCCTATTAAGTTGCTAGGTTCATACATTAATTACACACCCTTAGATAAAGCAGAGTACGACTTACTCTTTCGTTGTCCTACTTATCTAAAGAGCAAATACAATCGATTGGTATTTCATCGCAATTACCTACATGAGCCTCTTATAAAGAGTCAGCGTGAATTGCAGGTGTTCTTGCGTCGTGCCCCCATTGATCTGTTAACCATACCAGGAGAAGACAGCAGTTTAAGTGCCCGTATCTATCAGCTACTTGAACCTAAGCTTAATCGGGGTATTGTCGTCCCAGGATCGGTTGAGCTATCAAAAGAGCTTTCTATGAGTGAGCAAACATTGAGGCGTAAGCTGACGGCTGAGGGAACGAGCTATCAGCAGATTAAGGATAATTTGCGCAGTGATATGGCGAATAAACTGTTACGTGACCGCAGTATCACTATTGCACATATTGGAAAACAGCTAGGGTTCAGTGAACCACGCGCTTTTACTCGCGCTTATAAACAGTGGATGGACATGACTCCTCGTGAATATAGAGCTCAAAGGTTAGGGCGAATAGGTTTTAAGTAGTCTTTAAGTAAAAGATGGGCTTTTAAACACTCAGACTTACTTTCGTGTTTAAAATTTGATCTACCTTCTCGTTTCTAGTCCCGTTTCGTACGATAACTAACCATTTGTGATGGTTTTTGCATTCATTTCACTGTTTTGTAATATATTCACAGTAATCGGTTGACGGGGCTGAGGATAAGCGTATTATTCGCCGCCTGCTCAGACAGAAAGACCTTCGGGTAATTCGAATTG
>JBNMQK010000016.1:0-32054 GCA_051278005.1 Oleispira sp.
TATAACTATTTTCTTGATTTTCTCTATCGTCTTTAGGCCAAAAAACACACGTAATGGCCGTTGGGCTAATTAAGAAAGATCCGCCCAGTTCTAACGCTTCACTGATTTTAACCAGATGGCCCTCTAGCTGATACGCCGGTGTTCCGCACTGGTGTAATGTTTTAGCCAGGCGAATTAAGAATGAACGCCGTTTTTTGAATAAACTTGTGGTCATAGCATCTTTGATTACTTTTTTATAGCGAAGCGGTGGCTGTGGTTATTATCTTAGCAGCTAAACGCAAAACGGCCTGTTAAAAAAACAGGCCGGTTTCTAGTTGAGCTTCGTCAGTCATCATATCTTTGTGCCAAGGAGGATCAAAAATCAGCTGCACTTTAACCGATTCAACGTTGGGTACTTTGGCGACACGATACTCAACATCACTAATTAATACTGGTCCCATTCCGCATGTTGGTGCTGTCAGTGTCATTCGAATGATGACATCCTTATTTTCGATATCAATACCGTAGATTAAACCTAGGTCTAATAAATTCACGGGTAACTCTGGGTCGAAAATTGTTTTTAACGCTTGGCGAATCTGTTCTTCATGAACAAGCCCATCACCACTATCTTCAAACGTAATTTCTTCTGACTCAAGACCAATTAACGCAGCATCTGTTCCATCAACGCGAACCATGTTGCCATTAAACGTTAAGGTATAGTTACCCCCCAGCGCTTGATTGATGGTTAAAAAAGAACCCGCTGGAACAATAGTCGGCTGACCACTGGGTACTCTTCGTGCAGGACAGTCCTGCTGGGAAACAACCATGCGTTTTTCCACGAGATTGCTCCTTTAAACTGAAAATGATTCGCCGCAACCACAAAGGTCTTTGGCATTGGGATTGTTAAACTTAATGGTGCTGTTTAAACCTTCCGTCGCATAGTCGACTTCAGTACCTTGCACCATTGCAAGGTATTCGGTCGGAACATACAGTGCAATATCGTCTGCAACTTGAAAACAAGTATCTTCAGCTAATGGAGTCGTCACAAATTCGAAGTTGTATTTAAAGCCAGAGCAGCCACTTTTTTTTACGCCAATACGAACACCTATCGCATCTGAATTTTTTAATAACTTACGCACATGAATCATAGCCGACTCGGTCATACTGACTTGTTGGCTTTGTTGATTGCCTGCTGCGTTTGGGTCAAAGGTTTCTAGTGTCATAACTTCTCTCTTCAGGAAAATGTTAATGCTTATAGCAAAAACATTTTCACTTTTTCAATCGCTTTAAACAGAGCGTCAACTTCTTCTAATGTATTGTAAAAAGTAAACGACGCTCGTACCGTGCCGGGGATTCCAAATTGATCCATTAATGGCATAGTACAATGATGGCCAGTACGAACCGCAATACCTTGCTGATCTAATAGTGTACCTACATCGTGTGGATGAGTCCCTTCAATCAAAAAGCTAAGAACGCTGACTTTATTTTTACTGGTGCCAATGATGCGAATACCATCGGTTTTCGCGGCTAATTCATTAGCGCGAGCGAGCAGTGCATCTTCATGTTTTGCTAATGCGATACGATCGAGGCCGTTCACATAATCAACCGCGGCGGCCATGCCAATAGCACCCGCGATATTAGGTGTGCCCGCTTCAAACTTATAAGGCAAAACGTTATACGTTGTCTTCTCAAAGCTAACATGCAAAATCATTTCGCCGCCACCTTGATAAGGAGGCATGGCATTTAATAAGGCTTCTTTACCATACAAAACACCTAAGCCAGTCGGGCCAAATAACTTATGGCCAGAAAATACATAAAAGTCGCAATCCAATGCTTGTACATCAATATCCCAATGTGCAATCGCTTGTGCACCATCAAGCAAGGTTTTAGCACCAACCTTCTGTGCTTCACGAATGATGTCTTCTACTGGGTTTACAGTACCGAGTGCGTTAGATACATGCACGACGGCTACAAATTTTGTTTTATTACTTAAGAGTTTTAGGTAGCCATCGTAATCTAACGTGCCATCTTCTAATACGGGAATGATTTTTAAAATGGCTCCCGTTTGCTCACAGACCATCTGCCACGGCACAATATTGGAATGATGCTCCATACCAGAAATAATAATTTCATCACCGGCTTTAACATTAGAGCGCACCCAAGTTTGTGCAACTAAGTTGATGGCATCAGTGGTACCACGGGTCCAAATAATTTCTTCACTTTTTTTTGCGTTTAGAAACTTTTGTAATGTGGTACGCGCATTCTCAAACATCTGAGTCGCTTGATCACTTAGCGTATGAGCACCACGGTGCACATTAGAATTCGTAGTACGGTAATAATCAGCAATGGCATCAATAACAACTTGTGGCTTTTGTGTTGTCGCGCCGTTATCAAGATAAACCAGTGGCTTGCCATTTACTTGCTGGTGCAAGATAGGGAAGTCAGCACGGATTTTTTCGATGTCCATGTTTTTGCTATCGCTCATATAACTTTAACCTTTCACAAAATTCGATTAACTAATGTGCTTCATTAATTCTTCATCACGGCCAAAGCGCTGGGCTAATAGCGGACGGACTAAATTACGAACAGCATCAAGTTTAAGGTTTTCTAATAATTCATTAATAAAACCAAAACTCAGCATGACGTCAGCTTCTGCGGCACTGATGCCACGAGAGCGTAAATAGAAACGTGCTTGCTCATCTAACTGAGCAATCGTTGCACCGTGTGCACAGCGTACATCGTCAGCGTAAATTTCAAGCTCTGGTTTGGTATTAATGGTGGCGTCATTCGACAATAATAAGTTTTTATTACTTAACTGCGCCAATGTCTTTTGTGCATCAGGGTGGATATGAATACGACCATTGAAAACCGCTTTCGATTTATCCGCCATGATGCCGCGGAATACTTCGTTGGTTGTACAGTTAGCAACCTTGTGTTCGATGTTGCTGTGAAAATCAATAAGCTGTTTATTTTGTGGAAGGTAAACACCCACCAATTCACAATGACTGCCACCTACATTGTGATTCACGTTAATGTCGTTACGGATAATCTTAGCGCCTAGGCCCAGCTGGAAGCTGTCGTAGTTTGCATCGCGACCTAGATCAACGTGCACGCCACCGATTTGAATACTGCCTTCTTGCATTAGCTGCAAGCGGTAGTGATTTAAACGTGCGTTATCGCCGACTTTAACTTCGGTAATGGCATTAACGAAACAATTTTGCTCATCATCATTACTGGTGAAGTGTTCAACAACGGTCGCTTCAGCGCCTGCGTCTAATACAATCAACAAACGCGCAGGGACGGTAAAAGATTTTGCTTGTGCGGTTGTGATGTGAGTAATTTGTATATTGGTTTTTAATTGCTCATTTTTGCCAACATGAACCAATACACCATCGTTTGTAATCGCATTGTTGAGTGCGGCAAAGATGTGTTTCTCTTGTTCAATAGCCGTACCTAAATTATCCGCAATTATAGCGTGCTGCGTTTCGTTCGCTTGGCTAAAACGAACAACGTTGCTCAAGCTTTCATTGGAAGAAAGTTCGTTCGAGTATTGACCATTCACAAAAACTAAACGCTGTGCATCTAGCTCAGGAATTGTTGTAATACCGTCAAGCCCCTTAGCATCACAATTTTCAGCTAAGCGTCCATAGCCTTCTTCGTTTGAAGTGAAGCTGTATAGCGAGGTAAATTTCCACGCCTCGGTTTTACGTGTTGGAATTTCTTGCTGTACAAAGCTTTCGCTGCCGCTTGTGTTTAAAACTGAAAATAAATCACGTTCAGTATTATTGACTGCTAACAGATCTTTATGAAAATCAGTCATTAGCCAGCTCCGTTCTCAGCGTTATCTTCTAACCAGCTATAACCTTTTTCTTCTAGCTCTAGCGCTAATTCTTTGCCGCCAGACTTAACGATTTTGCCATCAGCTAGTACGTGAACAAAGTCAGGTACGATGTAGTCTAATAAACGCTGATAGTGAGTAACAATAATAAAGCTGCGGCTTGGATCACGTAAGCTATTCACACCTTCTGCTACAATTTGCAGTGCATCAATGTCCAAACCTGAGTCCGTTTCGTCGAGGATGCAAAGCTTTGGTTCTAACAACATCATTTGCATGATTTCGTTACGTTTTTTCTCACCACCAGAAAAGCCTTCGTTAACGCCGCGCTTTAAGAAGCTTTGGTCTAAATCAACCAGTTTGCATTTAGCACGCGCCAGTTTTAAAAACGTAACAGAATCTAAAGCATCTTTGCCTTGCGCTGCGCGAACTGAATCAACCGACGCTTTTAAAAATTCTAGGTTAGAAACCCCCGGTATTTCAACAGGGTACTGGAAGGCTAAGAACAAGCCTAAACGGGCGCGTTCTTCAGGATCTAGATCCAATAAGTTTTTGCCTTCTAACTCAGCACTACCACCTGTTACTTCGTAGTCATTACGACCTGCAAGAACGTTGCCTAGTGTACTTTTACCGGCGCCGTTTGGCCCCATGATCGCGTGAATTTCGCCTGGTTTAATATCTAGGTTTAGGCCTTTTAGAATTTCTTTGTTTTCAACGCTGGCTTTTAAATCTTTGATCGTTAACATTTGAATGTTTTCCTGAAATTTTTAAATTTGTTGTTGTAGGGCAGCTATGTTTTTTGTGAGAGTTTAGATGCTGATTTCTTGCATCTGAATTATCTGCTCGATCACAATATTATTAACTTACGTCCTTGTACTGCTGCCGGCCTGGCCTTCCATGGCCAGTCGTAATTCGGCGAACAAAGCAGCGCTTTGTTGCTTTCGCCGAATTACCCTACAGATCCTTCTAGCGATACTTCTAATAACTTTCCGGCTTCGACGGCGAATTCCATAGGAAGTTCTTTAAACACCTCTTTACAGAATCCGTTCACAATCATCGACACCGCTTTCTCTGTATCGATGCCACGTTGCTGGCATAAGAAAAGTTGTTCGTCGGAAACTTTCGACGTAGTGGCTTCGTGTTCGACAACCGCGCTTGGGTTTTTACTTTCGATATACGGAAAAGTATGAGCACCACATTTGTCACCAATTAACAGTGAGTCACATTGGGTATAGTTACGTGCGCCTGTTGCGCCAGGCCCCATTTTGACCAAACCGCGATAAGAGTTTGAGCTCTTACCCGCAGAGATACCTTTAGTAATAATGGTCGACTTGGTATTTTTACCCAAGTGAATCATCTTGGTACCCGTATCGGCTTCTTGATAATTGTTGGTTAAAGCAACGCTGTAAAATTCACCGACAGAGTTGTCGCCTTTAAGAATGCAGCTTGGGTATTTCCAAGTAATGGCAGAGCCTGTCTCTACTTGAGTCCAAGATACTTTTGCATTGGTATGAGCAATGGCACGCTTGGTTACAAAGTTGTAGATGCCGCCTTTGCCTTCTTTATCACCCGGGTACCAGTTTTGTACCGTGGAATATTTGATCTCAGAATCGTCATGAGCAATCAACTCAACAACCGCTGCGTGCAGCTGGTTTTCATCACGCATTGGAGCAGTACAGCCTTCCAAGTAACTAACGTGCGAACCTTCGTCGGCAATAATTAGGGTGCGTTCAAACTGACCGGTTTTTTCTTCGTTAATGCGGAAGTAGGTTGATAGTTCCATGGGGCAGCGAACGCCTTTAGGAATATAAACAAACGAACCATCGCTGAATACTGCGGAGTTAAGTGCTGCGTAGTAGTTGTCCTTTTGAGGAACAACACTGCCCATGTACTTTTTAACCAGTTCAGGATGTTCGTGAACCGCTTCTGAAATAGGCATAAAGATAACGCCAGATTCCGCGAGTGTTGCTCTAAAAGTAGTACCCAGTGATACTGAGTCAAATACGATATCAACGGCAACACCGGCTAAAGCCGCTTGTTCGTGAATAGGAATGCCCAGTTTTTCGTACGTGGCTAATAGCTCTGGGTCAACTTCGTCCAAACTCTGCGGACGGTCTTCCATACTCTTCGGTTCTGAATAATAAGAAACGTCTTGAAAGTCGATATCAAGATGTTGAACTTGTGCCCAGTTTGGCGGGGTCATCTCTTTCCACGCGGCAAAAGCTTTTAGGCGCCATTCAAGTAACCATTGTGGCTCGCCTTTTTTGTTCGAGATAAAACGGACGGTATCTTCGTTTAAGCCAGGAGCTAAAGTTGCAGATTCAACGTCGGTAACAAAACCGGCTTCGTATTCTCTGCCTATCTGGCGATCGATTTCTGCGTTATCAGTCATAGGTAAGACTCTCATTTCTATCATCGTCTGCGGCCATGGGGGCTACTATCTAATATAACGAGCTAGAAGTGGCATGCCGCGATCTTGGTTTATAATACCATACTAATTTGGTAAGGTATTTTAATCAATACCAAATTGGTATCGATTGCTAAATTATTGGGTGGTATTCTATCAAAGTGGGTAGTTTATCACCAACAGTATTGATACTTTTCGAACAGATACGAATAGGTCTTATTTACCGATCTGTTGCAGAACAGAATACTTACACAGGCTACAGACTATACGGTTTAAACTTCAATTTAGACTTGAAAGCTCAAGGTTTGAGAATTTATGAGTGGGCTCTGATATGATGAAATCTCTGTAAACAAAAGAACTCTTTAAATGTTAAGAATTGGTAAGTTAACGGATTATGGTTTGGTCGCTCTTAACCAACTTGCTCTGGCAGGTGCTGTGAAGCAATCAACAGATGATATCTCTAAAGCAACCGGCTTGAGTATTGCAACCGTGCGCAAGGTAATGAAAGCCATTGTCGATGCCGGCCTCGTGATCGCTCAGCGTGGATCAAAAGGCGGCTATCGTATTGCGCGTGCACCTTCTCAAATTAGTGTGTTGGATGTGGTGCAGGCCTTTGAAGGACCTATTTCGTTAACAGAATGCAGCGCTGATGATAACAATTGTGAAATCACCGAGTCGTGTTCTCTTGCGAGTAATTGGACAGGAATTAATGACCTCCTGTTACGAGTATTGGGAGACATCACGCTTGACGACATTCGTAATCCAGATGTGAAAGATACTCTTCATCATCAAATAGTTGATCAATTACAACGCATTCAGCTCGTCAATCTTTAATACAGTACTAAGCGATGGAAACAAACCGTAAAAGAATCAAAGCACTCTCGCCTCATTTAATCAGTCGAACAAAAAGAATACAGGTTCGTGCACCCAATATGCGCGCTATTCGGGTACAATTCGCTGCCTACTGCCTTTTCTAATTACACCCTTTGTTCGGAACCACAAAGTTTATGACTGATGACTATCTTGACCGCTTTGGTGGCATTGGCCGTTTATATGGCATGGAAGGCTTAGAACGTCTGCGCAATGCACATGTTTGTATTATTGGTATTGGCGGTGTTGGCTCTTGGGCAGCAGAAGCGATTGCGCGCAGTGGTATCGGGTCAATTACCTTGATTGATATGGATGATCTTTGTATTACCAATATCAATCGTCAATTACCCGCCATGGATGGCAATACAGGCACGCTTAAAATCGAAGCAATGGCCGAACGGTTAAAAGCGATTAATCCACACTGCAACATTACAACACACATGGAATTTGTGACTGCAAAGAACATGCGAGAGCTGATTCATACGGGTTTTTCTTATGTGATTGATTGCATTGATAGCGCAAAAAGCAAAGCGGCACTCATCGCCCATTGCCATATCAATAAAATTCGCATCGTCGTCACTGGCGCAGCAGGTGGCCAAATAGACCCCACGCAGATTCAAATAATTGATGTTAACAAGTGCGCGCATGACCCCTTAATTTCGAAGGTACGTTCTTTGTTGCGCAGTGAATATGAATTCTCTCGTAACCCAAAGCGTTATTATTCCATTCCATGCGTCTACTCACTTGAGCAAATGACATACCCTCAAGCTGATGGCAGTGTCTGTCGAACCAAGCCTGGTGACGATAGCAGTACTCGCCTAGATTGTGCTTCAGGATTTGGCTCGGCGACCATGGTCACAGGAACATTTGCATTTATTGCGGCATCTCGAGTTGTGAAACGTATCGCAGAAGGCGCAGGGAAAAAGTCATAGATGGCGATTATAAAGAGTAGGGTTGAGTAATGGCAGATCCAAAATACGATGTTTATTTTCGTGGAGAAATTGTCCCCGGTGCTGACGAGATTGTTGTAAAAGCGGCTATCGCCAAAATATTTAATGCGGATGATGCCACGCTCAAACAGTTGTTTTCAGGCAAGGTCAATACGATTAAAAAATCGGTTGATAAAGCGACCGCGGCTAAATATCAGCACGCTTTTAAAAAAGCGGGTGCTAAAGCGGTTATTACGGTCGCTAAAGTCGACTCTGGATCTTCAATTAGTGAATCAAAAACCATGGCTGCTCAGGTATCTAGAGCGCCATCATCAGTCTCTCAAAAAGCAGACGTTAATTGGGATGTTTTACCCATCGGTAGCGACTTATTAACCTCAGTTGAACGTCGTAACATCCCAGATACTGATATCGATACCAGCGCTATTAAAATGCTTTCGCCTTTTTTTGAAACAGAAAATGAAGAGAGAAATGTTCCTCTAGCCCCTGATACTCGTCACCTATCAATTGCGGCTGCAGGGGAGGATATGAACCCTAATCGTGCTGAACCCTTACCCGATTTAGAGTTGGATTTGTCTGGATTTTCAGTGGCTGAAGTAGGGGCCAATCTAACGGATAAAAAAAAGAAGAAAATTCCTCCAGCACCGGATACGAATCATATTAAATTAGTTTAAATAATACTGGCGTCAGCATTCTCGCTTTAAACGTAACGTTTAAGGGATGATTCTGTTCAGTGTTAGAATAAGTTATGCTTTGATTTTATTTATCAATGGATGTCAATTTAATGTGGCTAAAATGGAATAAAGTCACAAATCGATTTTTATTTACGCTGGCTAAGACGCGCAATTGTCATTATTATTGTCAACAGGAAAAGTCCTCACTAATGGAACCATTAGGCATATGAGCTTAGAGAATAAAAGTTTAGTAGAAGCACATATCGATTTATCTTGGAATAAGGGTAAGTATGGCCTGCTAAAGCAGATAGTGGCGACAGGCTTTCGCTATCAAACAACCTTTGATGATGGCTTTCGAGATTTTGACGGTTATGTAGGATACGTTGAAGATGTTCGCCGAGCGATACCGGATTTAGAGGTCACGGTAGAAGACATTATGGCAGAAGATAATAAAGTCATAACTTTTTCGACATTTTTTGGCAGTTTTAATCATCCATTTTTTGGTATGCCTGCGAATGGTAAAATCATCGCTTTTTCAGCAGCGACTGTTTGGATTATTCATCGTGGAAAAATAATAGAGCAAACAACGATGGTCGACTTGGCAGGTCTGCAAAGGCAGTTAAACGCTTAAGCTTGACTGATTAGTCAATGTTGGCTTCTTTCCTAGTCAGAATAAGACAACAGCATGGGCCGAATACGCCACTTTCTGGTTACTTTCTGTAACATAACTCACTAGAATTGAAACCCTATCTATTCTTTAAGCTGGCATAATCCCCCCCCGATTTTCTTGGCATCCATGGTTTATATAACAGAATCTAACTTGTGGGTACGGGATGCTGGCTTCATAAAATAGGTTCTCTACAAATGAAACATCGCTTTCTAGTTGCTGCTATCTCAGCCGTCGTTGTTACACCGATAGCTATGGCTTCAGGTTATAAATTAAATGAGCAAGGCGCTGCTGGTGCGGGTAATGCTTATGCTGGTCGTGCGGCGGTTGTTGAAGACGCCAGTGTCGTATTTTATAACCCAGCCGGTATGGTGAAACTTAAACGGGCTGAACTAACGGTTGGTGGCTCTTACATTGATGCAACAGGCAGCTTTGACCTTGATAGCTATAAAAATGGTGCAGGCGAAGAATACGGCTCTTTAAATGGAAGCCCTTATTCTGATGGTGGTAATTTCCTTTCTGCGGCCACAATTCCTTACGCGTATTTCGCTATGCCGATCAACGACAAGTTCGCTGCAGGTTTTGGTATTTTTGTTCCTTTTGGTACTAATACAGACTACCAAAATGACTTCGTAGGCGGCGGCTTTGCAGACCAAACTAAGTTGACCTCGATTGAATTTCAACCCGCGGTTGCTTATCGTTTAAATGATCAAATTTCTTTGGGTTTTGGTTTAGACATCACTTACATAAAAGGGTTGTTGTCTAAGCAGCTTGATTTAGTCCCTTATAATCAACAGCTTGAAGGTCTGAATGGTGGTACTGGGCCAACAGATACCACTGGGGCGAATAGACCTTACTCAGATTATCAAGGATTTGAAAATCATTACGAAGTCTCCGGTGATGATTGGCAGTTGGGTTATAACTTAAGCATGATGTGGGATGTAACTTCTGATATCACGTTAGGTGTGTCTTATCGTTCAGAGATGAAGTTTAAGCTAAAAGGTGATTCCGAGTTTGCTAAGAAAGAAGGAGTGGCTGCATTGTACTCTCCTGCACCAGGATCTTATTTTATCGTACCAGCTGATTCTGGCTACGCCCAAGCAACAGGGACAGCACCGGATGGAACCATTCCTGATCAAGATTCTGACGTTCCATTAACAACACCACAGTCTTTTACCGTTAGTTATGCACAGCAGTTAACCCATAAACTTCAATTGGTTGCCGGTGCTAGTTGGACTCAATGGTCAGTATTTAAAGATTTTGATGTAATCTCTAGTGAATCTGAATTAGGTAAAATAGAAGCATTAGGCGGTTTAGGTAATGGTTATATTGGCCACATTGAAGAAAACTGGCACGATACGGTTGCGGTTGCAATCGGTGCTAACTATCAGTTAAACGATGATTGGTTATTGCGTACGGGTTATGCCAACGATCAAAGCCCTGTGAGTAATTCTTACCGAACGGCTCGTGTACCTGATAACGATCGTGAGTGGTTATCTGCTGGTTTTAACTACCGCATCAATCAAGATTTAGATGTTGATTTTGCTTTCTCTTATTTGTTCTTTGAAGATACTGACGTTAATGAATATGATCGTGAGGTGGATGGTTCGGTAAAAGAAAATTCACCTAATTTACAGGGTACTTATTCTATGGATGCCCTCGCGTATTCATTGCAGGTTAACTACAAGTTATAATCTATTGTTCAATCGATGTCTGATTAATAAGATATCTTGTTGAAATGAAAGCTCAAAAAAGGCGACTGGCTAAACCCAGTCGCCTTTTTTCGTTATAATCTTTCGAGTTTATCAAAAGAAGGGAGTTGGGCATGTCAAAGAAAGCAGTCGGTCTTGCGGGCTTAGCCGGTTTAACAGGGCTAGGTAGCAAGGACGCTATCGATAAGGATGAGCAGAAATCGTCTCATTCTGGTTCCGTTTATTCAACCGAGGTTGGGCGAGTGTGCCCCGGTTGTGGCAAAGCAAAAGACCAGTGTGCGTGCACCGCTGATGCGATGCCTGAAGGGGATGGTATTGTGCGTATTCAACGTGAAACCAAAGGCCGAAAAGGCAAAGGTGTTACCTTGATTATGGGTGTTTTATTAGCACCCAATGAATTGAAAAAATTAGCCAAAGAATTAAAACAAAAATGTGGCGTCGGGGGTGCAGTCAAAGAGGGCGTGATTGAGATTCAGGGAGATGTACGCGATCAGTTGTTCGAAGAAATGAAACAGCGTGGCTTTAAAGTGAAAAAAGCGGGTGGCTAAAAGAAACCCAGTCGCCTGATGAAAACATCAGGCGACAGTCTGTCGATGACTATTTATTTAACAGCTTATTTATTTAATAGCTTATTTGTTCAATAAATAGTTCACTAATAAAGATACTGGGCGTCCTGTGGAGCCTTTGTTTTTACCGCCCGAGTGCCAAGCCGTTCCCGCAATATCAAGGTGAGCCCAAGATTGGCCTTCAGTGAAGCGCGCTAAGAAACACGCAGCGGTTGTAGCCCCA
The DNA here is from genome assembly GCA_051278005.1 of Oleispira sp. Lineage (GTDB taxonomy): Bacteria > Pseudomonadota > Gammaproteobacteria > Pseudomonadales > Oceanobacteraceae > Oleispira. The sequence goes on from JBNMQK010000016.1 coordinate 11,881, forward strand.
GCCAAGCGACCACCGATGTTCGCGATATCGGCAAAATTAGAATTCAACAGCTCTTGATAATCGTCTTCTAACGGCAAACGCCACACCTTATCGTGAGAATCCACCGCGGCTTTTTGCAATTCTGCTGCGAGTGTCTCATCTTCAGTAAATAAACCAGAATTCACCGCGCCAAGTGCCATCATACATGCGCCTGTTAAAGTTGCGATATCAACGATAGAAGCAGGTTTCAAATTATCAATCGCATACGTGAGTGCGTCACATAATACTAAACGGCCTTCTGCATCGGTATTTAGAATTTCAACGGTTTTACCTGACAGCGTTGTCACTACATCACCAGGTTTACTGGCATTTCCTGCGGGCATATTTTCGGCGGTAGTAATCATACCGATGATATTAATTTTAGGTTTTAGCTCCGTTAGAGCCGTCATTGCACCCAGTACTGAAGCGGCACCACACATATCGTACTTCATCTCATCCATGCCAGCGCCAGGCTTAAGGCTGATACCACCGGTATCAAAGGTGATGCCTTTACCTAAAATCATGTGAGCTGCTTCGTTAGGGTCTTCTGCACCTTGGTATTTCATGATAATGAATTTACCCGGCTCGCTAGAACCTTTAGAAACCGATACGAATGCACCTGCCCCCATCGCGTCTAATTCAGCTTCATCGATGATGACAGTTTCTATTAATCCCGTTTCTTCCGCTAATGCTTCCGCTTGTTCGGCCAAATAAGTTGGGGTGCAAATGTTGGGTGGCATGTTGCCAAGGTCTTTAGCGACAGAAATGCCATGAGCGATTGCTTGGCCTTTCTCTAGTGATACCTGCAAGCTGGTATCACCTGCCCAAAGGATGTTTTCGATTGAGTCGGAGTAATCTTCCGCTTCGTGTTCAGGCTTACTTTTGGTTTGATCAAATAAATACAATACATTTTCACACGCAATTGCGGCTTGTTCTGCCTTCCAAGCATCACTTTTATTGATCACCACAATGTCTTGTAAATACAGTGCGGCTTGCAAAGCACCGGACTTTTTAATGGCGGTGGCGGCTGATTCGGCTACTTTAATAAAATTCTTAGGTGTTATACCGTCTGCTGTTTTACCACTACCGACTAAAATGAGTCGCTGAGCGGTTATGCCCGGCACTTTAATGAGCATTAGCGTCTCGCCCGTTTTGCCATCAAAGTCGCCACTATCAAAAATATCGGTCAAATATTGTTCGGCTGCGGTATTGATGTGGCCGGCGGCGCTAGAAAGCTTGCCTTTATCATCGATGCTTACAACGATGCAGCTAGCTGAAATTTCGACGGCGTTCTCTTGTGTGGTACTGAATTTCATTATTTACTCCGGTTAAAATATAAATGCAACGATAGAGTATAGATGGGTTCTTTGGGATGAAATATCAAGCTTCTTTTGAATTCGTCTGTGCTGGCTGATTCAACGAGAAAGTTATACACTGCGCGACAGTAGTAATATTGTTATTTTATGGCGCTAAAGAAGGCTGAAAGTTTGATTATTTTTCGATATTTATCCCGAGAATTGTTTACCTCAATGGCAGCGGTTACGGGTATATTATTAATGATATTAATGAGCAGTCGCTTAATCTATCAGCTAACTGCCGCCGCCGCTGGGAAGATCCCTCTCGAAATCGTATTTTTCACCTTGCTCTTACGCATGCCGTCTTTCTTAGAAATGATCCTGCCCCTGTCATTGTTCATTGCAATTCTATTAGCCTATGGTCGTTTATACGCTGAAAGTGAAATGACGGTTCTAACGGCAACAGGTTTCTCAAGTACTCGTTTATTGGGTTATACCTTATTACCCGCGGGCGTTATCACGGTGTTGGTTGCTTTTTTTAGCTTGTATTTGAGTCCGTTAGGGGCTCAAAAAATGGAAGATCTCTATCGTAAGCAAGCAACGATGACAGAATTTGAGTTGTTGGTTCCTGGTCGTTTTCAAAGCACAGATAAGGGTTCTCGTGTGACTTACACCGAAGGCTTGAGCGATGATAAAAGCGAAATGAAAAATGTTTTCATTGCCGATGGTAATACTATTTTATTGGCTCAAACGGGGACGCAAAAAGTGAATCCTGATACAGGTTCTCGCTTTTTAGAGCTACACAAGGGTAAGCGATTTGATATTACTCCCGGTAAGTTAGATGTTGAAATTTTAGATTTTGATTTATACGGGGTGAAAATTGCTGATGAACAGGCTGAGCGGCGAAGAATTAAAAAAGAGGCCATCCCCACATCTGAATTATTTGGTAATGATTCAAAGAGACACACCTCTCAATTGCAATGGCGTTTTTCATTAATTATTATGGTGCCTATTTGTGCCATGATCGCGTTTCCTCTTTCTAAGGTCAACCCTCGGCAAGGACGTTTTGCTCGGATATTTCCAGCAATTATTTTATTTATGATGTACATCACTTTACTTATTTCTTTACGCGGCATGTTGAGTAAAGGCGATATCTCACCTGCGATTGGTATGTGGTGGGTGCATGTAATGTATGCGCTTATCGGCTTGGGGTTATTGTTTATCCCCGAGTGGAATCGTCGCCGCAAGATAAGGAGTTTATGATGCGTAAATTAGACTCGTATGTTGCACGTAACGTATTAATGGCGACGCTAGTGGTCATGGTGGTGATTGTTGGTCTTGATGCTATTTTTACGTTAGTCGATGAACTGGATAATTTAAAAGGAAACTACAAGCTAGTCGATGCGCTTTTCTTTTCAGGTCTTCGACTGCCACGGCGTATTTATGAATATATGCCAATGGCATGCTTAATTGGTTGCTTAGCGGGACTTGGGTCTATGGCGGCTAACAGTGAGTTAACCGTGATGCGAGCGGCAGGCATTTCGATTAACCGCATTGTGTTAGCCGTATTAAAACCGATGGCGGTACTGATGTTTGTGTCTCTTATATTAGGTGAGTATGTTGTACCTTCTTTAGAGAGAATTGCTCAGGCAAACAAAGCGGTTGCCCAAGGCGCCAGTGAAGCGCTCTCAAACAAAGGCAAAGGTTATTGGCACAGAGAAGGTAATACCTTCATGCGTTTTAATGCCGTTGAACCCGGAGGGGTGTTGCACGGTATTACTCGCTATGAGTTTGTCGACGCGAGTGAGTCCAAACAGCCTAATGAATTAAAGCAGGTTGTTTATGCTCAGCGTGCCTTATATCAACGTTCTTATTGGCAGATGGAAAATATTGTTATTACGCATTTTGAGGATAATAATGTTTGGCAAGAAAAGCAGGCGACAGGGCGCTGGGATACTGAGCTGACACCCGAAAAACTCAGCGTTGTTATTGTGAGCCCGCGTGATATGTCGATTTCTGGTTTATATCGGTATGCCAACTACTTAGATGAGCAGGGCTTAAATTCTGATACGTATATGTTGTCTTTTTGGCGTAAAGTCACTCAGCCGCTCAGTACTTTTGCTTTGGTAATTTTAGGGATCTCTTTTATCTTTGGGCCACTGCGTTCGGTGACGCCAGGGTATCGTATTTTTAGTGGCATCATTGTCGGCATGATTTATAAGTATGCCGAAGAGTTACTGTCTCCTGCGAGTATCGTTTTAGGCTTTGAGCCTATTCTAGCAAGTGTTATTCCCATTGGCGGTAGTTTGGTTTTAGGTCTACTGCTGATGAGGAGAGCCGCTTAATACCGGCGGGTTTATTCATTACCCCTAGGATCAAATACAATGCGGGTAAAAGACGCATGGTCATGCCACGTCTTTTCCTGCTTATCCCATAGAGCCCACCAAAAGCCAAAACCTGCTAAACCAATCGAGAAAAATCCGATAGCGACTCGCAACATACATTGACCAATTGACAGGGGTTGTTGTGGTTTTAGCTCGTTAGCGATACTCAATCCCCACGCTTTCATGCCTAAGGTCTGTTTTTTAAGACGCCAGAACGTAGTGTAAAAGAAGAAGATAATAATAAAAAAATAACTAGCCGCAATGGGGATCGGTAGCTCACCGATTGGCTCACCGTTATTGAATAAGTGAGAGCTGGCAGGAATGAGAATAGCGGCCAGTAAAAAGCTAATACCAGTAACATTGAATAGGTCGTATACCAGGGCGGCTAGGCGGCGCCAAAGAGGTGCAGACGGTAAATTAATATCAGACATAAAGAGTTAGCTTCTAAAAAGTAATAATAAATGATCCCGTATTTTAGCAGCTCGATGAAAAACGGTCTAACGAAAGAGGTTTAATAAAATGTAGCTGCACATCATGCCGTTCTCGAACGCTCTATTCTGTCAACCACAGGTGCAGATAGCCCAACAGGGTTAGGCTATCTAGGGTAAGTCTGACTAAGACTTTTTCTCCCATGCTAAACTCTTAAACGGTTCGTCAAGAGGTGTTTCAGCCAGATAATTAACGTAATTACTAATGACTTTTTGAGAGATGCCTACTATGATTTCTAAAAGTTGTTTTTGTGCATAGCCCGCATTAAAAAAGATCTCTACTTCACTTTTAGTTAATTGCCCACGCTTACGAACCAACTGCAGTGTTACTGTGCGCAATGCCTCTAGTTTTTTCGAGGCGAGTGGCGTTTCGTTTCTTAATGCTTCAGTGATGGCTGGGTCGACCTTCATTGAGTTTGCGATCATGGTATGAGCCGGTACGCAATAATGGCACTCGTGTTCTACGTTGATGGTTTGCCAAACAACGGTCAGTTCATCTTTATCAAAGGATGTTTCCATAAATAGAGAGTGCAGGGTGCTATAAGCTTTATAAAGCTCAGGTGATTCGGCTAATGTTCCGTGGAGGTTAGGAATCATACCAAATGCTTTAAGACCTTCTTCTAATTGAGCTTTACTGCCTTCGGGCGCTGATTCAATTGTGTGGATGGTAAAGTTACTCATATGTGTCTCCGTTTTCTGCCTGGATCATTTGAATCTATTTCAAATATTGTACTAGTTAGTACAATTGCAATACTGTACTGCTTAGTACATTATTGCAAGTATCTGTTTTGGGACATCGTATTGATGGCTAAGAAAAAACAATTTAATGAAGTCGCAGTGCTCAGCCAGATTTCCCAGTATTTTTGGGATCATGGTTATTTTGCTACCAAAATGGATGAGCTGTCTGCTTTAACGGGTCTGACTAAGAGCAGTCTTTATAATGCCTTTGGCAATAAAGAGGCGCTCTTTATGCAAGCGGTTGATTTTTATATTGAGCAGCAGCTTGCTCCCTTTAAAAGCAGCACCGCGGAAACCTTGTCACTGTCTGATGCGGTGAGCGCCATGTTGGACATGAAGTTCTCGGATGAGCGTAACCCATTAATGACTCAGGGATGTTTGTTAACCAATTCAATCTTAGAGCTTAAAAGCAATGAGGTGGATTTACATGCCCATGTGATCAACGGCTATGAAGAAGTGCACGCGGCGATGGCGACTTTTTTTGAGTGGTTTGTTGACAATAATAAGGTGGTTGCAGGTATCAGTGCTTTGCAGTTAACGGATTTGTTTATTACGTTCCAGCAAGGTTTGAACGTTCAGTCTAGAAACCTGTACGCTAAAGAAAGTATGATCCGCGCGCGCGTTTTATTTTTAACGTTGCTGAAAACACTGGAAGTTTAGTGTCCATCAGCGGATGAGTGATGTCGCTAACATGCTTGATTTTTAGATATAAAAAAAGCCGATATCGTTAAATATCAGCTTTTAAAATAATGGTACCAGTGGGCGGACTTGAACCGCCACTCCCTTGCAGGAACCGGATTTTGAATCCGGCGTGTCTACCAATTTCACCACACTGGCACTGAATCTCGTTCAGAGGCCGCATATAATACTGTTTTTTAAAAACCTGTCAAACACTTTTATAAAAAAGCGTTTATTTTCATTATCTTGCCAGACTTTTTGGCAAAGATTGTCAATTCTAGTGGCCAATCACCTTTCAAGCTCAATAGTTGCTTAACTTGTATACTTTGCTCAGGTAAAATGCGGCTCTTAATTATCGATTGACCGTCTATTGGCTTATAACTAGCCAGTAGCTTATTTCAGTGACCCTTCATGAAAACCAGTGATTTTAGTTTTGACCTCCCCGATGAATTAATTGCCCGCTTCCCGATGGAAGAGCGCAGTGCTTCACGCTTATTGTGTGTCGACGGCGAAACCGGCGCGATAGAACATAATGGTTTTCGTGATCTCGAAGGCTTATTAAATCCTGGTGATTTATTGGTCTTTAATAATACTAAGGTGATTCCTGCACGCCTGTACGGGCAAAAAGAAAGCGGTGGAAAACTGGAGGCTCTGGTTGAACGAGTGCTCGATGAACACCATGTAATCGCTCATGTTAAGTCATCACGTTCACCGAAAGCAGGTCAGCGCATTGTTTTAGGGGGTGCTGATGTTGAGGTGATCGGTCGTAAAGGCGCGCTATTTGAATTGAAGTTTTTAGATCCGCGTCCGGTCTTTGAGATTTTAGAAGCCGAAGGCCACATGCCTTTGCCCCATTACATGGACCGTGCTGATGTCGAAGATGATAAAGAACGTTATCAAACGGTTTATGCTCAGCACGATGGTGCGGTAGCCGCGCCGACTGCAGGATTGCATTTTGATGACCCTTTATTAGATCGTCTAAAAGTAAAAGGTATTGAGTTTGGTTATGTCACTCTACACGTCGGCGCAGGCACTTTTCAGCCTGTACAGGTTGATGATGTGAATGACCATACAATGCATTCAGAATATGTGGATGTTGATCAAGAATTATGCGATCAGGTTAATGCGGCTCGTGCTCGTGGTAATCGCGTTATTGCGGTAGGCACCACGTCCGTGCGTAGTTTGGAAAGTGCGAGTCAGACTGGGAAAATAAAGCCTTTTAATGACGATACGCAAATATTTATTTATCCAGGTTATGAGTTTAAGTCGGTGGATGCTTTGATTACCAATTTCCATTTACCTGAGTCGACCTTGATTATGTTGGTATCGGCGTTTGCGGGCAAAGAACATACTTTAAACGCTTACGATGTTGCGATTGAAGAGAAATATCGTTTTTACAGTTATGGCGACAGTATGTTTATACCGCGTCCTATCAAGAAATTATAAAGATGCGCTGCTAAGTAATAGACAACGCAAGCAAGGCAAATTTAAGCAAGGCACGTTTAAGTAAGGCAGATGATGACTAGAAAATGTTTTATGGATTTTGAACTTAAAGCCACTTCCGGCGAAGCGCGTCGCGGCACTATAAGTTTTCCGCGTGGTAATGTAGAAACTCCGGCGTTTATGCCTGTGGGAACTTACGGCACGGTTAAAGGAATGACACCGCAACAGATTAACGATATTGGTGCGGATATCATATTGGGAAATACGTTTCATCTGATGCTACGCCCAGGCACTGAAATTATTAAATTGCATGGTGGCTTGCACGGTTTCACTCAGTGGGATAAACCTATTCTTACCGACTCTGGTGGCTTTCAAGTTTTCAGTTTAGGAAAGATGCGTAAAATTACGGAAGAGGGCGTTGCCTTTCGTTCTCCTGTAAATGGTGCGAAGGTTTTCATGTCACCTGAAAGTTCGATGGAAGTTCAGCGTGACTTAGGCTCTGATGTTGTAATGATTTTTGATGAGTGTACGCCGCACCCAGCAACGCCAAAAGAAGCGGCTGATTCCATGCGCTTATCTTTGCGTTGGGCTCAGCGCTCAAAAGATGCTCATGGTGATAGCCCTTCTGCTTTGTTCGGTATTATTCAAGGCGGCATGTACGAAGAATTGCGTGACGAGTCTTTGGCGAAATTAATCGACATTAATTTTGATGGTTATGCCATTGGTGGTTTGAGTGTCGGTGAGCCGAAAGAAGATATGATGCGTATTCTTTCGCACCTTACTCATCAAATGCCGGCCGATAAACCTCGTTATTTGATGGGCGTTGGTAAACCAGAAGATTTGGTTGAAGGTGTTCGTCGCGGCGTCGATATGTTCGATTGCGTGATGCCAACACGTAATGCCCGTAATGCTCATATTTTTACTCATACGGGCGTATTGAAGTTGCGTAACGCAACTCACAAAACGGATATTCGTCCGTTAGATGACCAATGTGATTGTTATACCTGTTTGAACTTTTCTCGTGCTTATTTACATCATTTAGATAAGTGCAAAGAGATTTTAGGTTCAACTTTGAATACGATTCACAACTTACGTTATTACCAGATTTTAATGGCTGCTATGCGTAAAGCTTTAGATGAAGGTACCTTCGATCAGTTCGTTGCAGATTTTTATGCCGCGCGAGACCTTGAAGTTCCATCACTTGAACCATAAATAGAAGTTAATTGATCTTGTTGAGGGCGTTGTTGCTTGGATTGACAACACTTGACATAAAAATTTGATATATTACTGCAACTGAACTAATGGAAATGAACATGAATTTAAAATCTTTGATGGCTGCGGCCGCATTATTAGCCCCTGTTTCAGCATTTGCTGAAGGTGCTGCTCCAGAAGCAATGGGCGTTACTGGCCAGCTAATTTTCTTGGGTGGCTTTTTATTAATCTTTTATTTCTTGCTTTGGCGTCCACAAAGCAAGCGTCAAAAAGAACACAAAACTTTGCTTTCTGACTTGTCTAAGGGCGACGAAGTAGCGACCGCTGGTGGTCTTGTTGGTAAAATCATTAAAGTTAACGATGACTTCTTAATGATTGAAGTAGCTGACAATGTTCAATTGCCAGTGCAGAAATCAGCTATTACTGCAGCCTTACCAAAAGGCACGATTAAAGGCATTAAAGCTTAAGTCGCAGTAGCAATAGAAGGGCAGCTTAGGCTGCCTTTCTTGTGTGTTACGGGTGCAAAAATAATAGCCGCTTAGAACATCACACATATAAAAAAATTATCATTCAAAATACATTAACGCGAAATTAACAATAGGGCAGGATTGATGCTCAATAAATACCCCATATGGAAAAATTTGCTGATTGTATTAGTGCTAGCATTAGCCACTATTTACTCAGTACCGAATTTATACCCACCTGATCCAGCGATTCAGATTACTCCGAATCAAGCAGGTGCAGAGTTAAGTGAGCAATCGTTAGAAAAAATTCGAGCTAACTTAAAAGAGAATAATATTGATTTCTTCGGTGAGGAAGTCACTGGCGGTACGGTTCTATTTCGTTTAACGGATAGCGAACAGCAGCTACCTGCAAAAGATAAGCTACAGCGTATATTGGGTGACGAATTCGTGGTTGCTTTAAACCGTGCTCCCACTACACCAGAATGGTTATTGAACTTAGGTGCGGGTCCAATGACGTTGGGCTTGGATTTGAGTGGCGGTGTGCATTTCCTGATGGAAGTGGACATGGAAGGTTATATGAAAGGCCAGATGAAAAATTATCAGGCCGAAGTTAAGCGTCAACTTCGTGAAGAGGATATCCGCTATCGTCGTGTAACGATTGAAGATAATAGCTTACGCGTTAGTTTTAAATCTGAAGAGTTACAAGAAGCAGGGGATTCCTTCCTACGCCGTTCGATGACAGATTTCCGTGCCAGCACAGAAACAAACGAAACGTTTGATGTGATCATTGCCCTGACTGAACAAAAGCGTAAAGATTTGCAGAGCTATGCAGTAAAACAAAACTTAACTACGATTCGTAATCGTGTGAATGAGTTAGGTGTTGCCGAGCCATTAGTTCAGCGTCAAGGTTCTAATCGTATTGTCGTCCAATTGCCGGGCGTGCAAGATACCGCGACCGCGAAAAAAGTATTGGGTAAGGCCGCTAATTTATCTTTTCGTCTAGAAGCTGAACCCGATGCAAGCCGTTATTCGAGCGAAGAATATGGTTTTAGAACGGATGAGTTTAGAACGGCCCGCGTTGAAAAAAGTGAAATTATCTCGGGTGACCGCGTAACGAATGCTCAGCCTTCTTTTGATGAAACCGGACAACCACAAGTAAATATTAGCCTTGATTCAACGGGCGCTAATATTATGGCAAAGGTGACCCGCAAATCGATTAAACGTCGCATGGCCGTATTGTTTATTGAACAAAAGCCTACGACTCGATATCAAATGCAAGATGGCAAAGAAGTGGCCACCACTAAATATACTGAAACACGCGGTATTATTTCGTTGGCGACCATTCAAAGCCAGCTCGGTTCTAGTTTCCGCATCACGGGTTTAGATCCTGCTGAAGCATCAGAGCTGGCATTATTATTACGTGCAGGTGCTTTGGCAGCCCCGATGTATTTTGTTGAAGAGCGCACGGTGGGTCCAAGCTTGGGCAAAGAAAATATTAAACAAGGTGTTTTGTCTGTAATGGTCGGACTGGCTCTCGTTCTTTTCTTCATGATGGTTTTCTATCGTTTATTGGGTTTCTTCGCCAACGTGGCCTTGTTTTTTAATCTAGTGATATTAATTGCGTTAATGTCTTTGATTGGTGCAACGCTTACCTTGCCTGGTATTGCAGGTATTGTTTTGACAGTGGGTATGGCAGTTGATGCCAACGTACTTATCTTTTCGAGAATTCGAGAAGAAATGAATGCGGGTCGTTCACCTCAGCATGCGATTCATGAAGGTTATAATCGTGCATTCGTTACTATTTTTGATGCAAATATAACCACATTAATTGTGGCCGTTATCTTATTTGCTGTGGGTACCGGACCCGTCAAGGGCTTCGCAGTGACGTTATCACTGGGTATTCTCACGTCTATGTTTACCGCGATCGTATTAACCAGAGCGTTAGTTAACTTCACCTACGGTGGGCGTCGAGTCCATACACTGTCGATTGGTGGCATTAATAAAAGAGACGGCTCAGCAACAGTAATTACCGCAGAGGAGGCTAAGTAATGGCTAAGGAATTAAATTTTGACTTCATGAAGCTACGTAATGTCGCCATGATATTTTCTGCAATATTGTTGATCGTATCTATTGCTTCATTAGCGACACGTGGTTTACATCTAGGTCTGGATTTCACCGGAGGGACTTTGCTAGAGGTTTCTTATCAGCAGCCTGCAAATATTGAGGATGTTAGAAGTAAGCTTGAAGCATCAGGGTTTATGGACTCAACGGTACAGCATTTTGGCAGCGAAACGGATGTATTGATTCGTATGGCAGAAGCTTATCGCGATACCTTGGGTGCAGAGGTGCTTGAAGCATTGCGCTCGGGTACCCTGAATGATGGTCAGTCTTTTAATGATGTTGAACTTCGTCGCAGTGAGTTTGTGGGGAGCCAAGTGGGTGAAGAGTTAAGAGACCAAGGGGGTTTGGCGTTGTTAATGGCCTTGTTTGTGGTCATGCTTTACGTTGCTTTTCGCTTTCAGTTTAAATTCTCTGTGGGCGCTGTGTTGGCTTTGTTCCACGATGTTGTGATTATTCTAGGCTTATTTTCACTCTTTCAGTGGGACTTCGATTTAACCGTATTTGCGGCATTATTGGCCGTTGTTGGTTACTCTTTGAACGATACTATCGTGGTAGCGGATCGCATTCGTGAAAACTTCCGTATCGTGCGAAAAGGCGATGCTCTTGATATTATTAATATCTCATTGAATCAGACGCTTGGTCGAACCATTATGACCTCGTTAACAACGGCATTAGTTTTATTAGCACTGATGTTTTTAGGTGGCGAACTCATTCACAACTTTGCTTTAGGGTTGTTTATTGGTGTGATCGTGGGCACTTATTCTTCGATTTATGTTGCTGCAAATATTCTAATTATGATGAATATTAGTCGTGAAGACTTGATTCCCGCTGAGCTCGAAGAAGAGCTTGATGATCGTCCGTAGAAATTTGGTGTGATCATCATTTAAAAACTCTGGTTAATGTTCACAACCAGAGTTTTTAAATGTTTAAAATGTCTAGTTGTGCAATCGTATTGTCACGTCTACATTCGATAAATTAATATCTTTGATATTCACATCCCCAAGTCTTTGTCCTGCACCGCTACTGCTACATATGTCACATAGGGCATTTCAACATCAGCATTCAATAGTAGTATTGGAACAAGGGTATTTATCTTATTAGTATCGTCACGATTGGGAAGCTGTCTGATAGAACGTAATATTTTTACGGTGTGATTAACGCAAAAGATTAGTTTTATCGAGTAGGGGTTAAATTATCCTTTAATTCCCCTATAATCGCCCCATATTAATTAACAGTTCTAGTATCGTTATTCCTCGTATTAATTGAGGATTTTTGGAGAGTTATCACTGATGAGCAAGCCAAGACACATCAAATTATTAATCTTAGGTTCTGGTCCAGCAGGTTATACGGCTGCGGTCTATGCGGCGCGTGCAAATTTAAACCCGGTTATGATTACGGGTATGCAGATGGGTGGACAGTTAACGACAACGACAGAAGTTGATAACTGGCCGGGTGACGTTGAAGGTTTGCAAGGGCCTGCCTTGATGGAGCGAATGAAAGCCCACGCAGAGCGCTTTGATACTGAGATATTATTTGATCATATTGATGAAGTTGATCTTCAGCAGCGCCCTTTCTATTTAAAAGGCAGTTCTGGAGAATATACCTGTGATAGTTTAATTATTTGTACGGGTGCTAGTGCAAAGTATTTAGGCTTAGAAAGCGAAGAAGCGTTTAAAGGAAAGGGTGTTTCTGCGTGTGCAACCTGTGATGGTTTCTTTTATCGTAAAAAGAAAGTGGCCGTGATTGGTGGCGGTAATACCGCGGTTGAAGAAGCTTTGTATCTTGCCAATATTGCAGAAGAGGTCATTGTGGTTCACCGTCGTGATAAGTTCAGTTCAGAAAAGATCTTGCAGGATAAGATCAATGACCGTGCTGAAAATGGCAATGTCACGATTAAGTGGAACAGTGAGCTAGATGAAGTATTGGGTGACAATATGGGTGTTACCGGTATGCGCATTAAAAATCGCGAATCCGGTGAGACTGAAGATATTGATCTAGAAGGTGTTTTTATTGCCATTGGTCATTCACCGAATACACAAATATTTGAAGGTCAGCTGGAGATGAATGGCGGATACATTAAAGTTCAAAGTGGCTTAGAAGGTAATGCGACTCAAACCAGTATCGAAGGTGTATATGCAGCCGGTGATGTAATGGATCATATTTATCGTCAAGCAATTACTTCTGCTGGAACGGGCTGTATGGCAGCTTTGGATGCAGAGCGTTATTTGGATGATTTAGAAGGGTAAACCTTGTGAATCTTGATATTACGATCTGAAAAAAAGCGCTGCTCTTAACGAGTTAGGCGCTTTTTTCGTTTTCAGCGTGCTGTGGCATGTGATCAGAGAAAAAACTCTCAATTTCCCCTCGGCGAGCTAGGCCATCTTTGTAACCTAGATCAATTAGATTTTTACAAAATCCTTTAGAGAAAAGTAAGTAGCTCAGTATTCCAGAGCCATTGCGGCTGGTATTTCCACTACCACCTAAGAATAATCGTAAAATTTTTGGCAATTCATTAACATGACGTCCTGCGATGTTATCAATGGACTCACTTGGGTTAATTTCTAAGAGCTCGATGAGCTTTAATTGCACACCATGCTTTTTTCTAACAGTCTCGGGAATTCTATTCACGGTAAGATTAATTTTTTCTAACCGCTCGACATCTGCTTCCATACTGTCTAAAAAGGCGGCGTTGAGCATATGCCCCATTATTTTTGCCGGTGTTGGATAGTTACTTTTATCAATGTGTTTTTTACGTTTGTGCGCGTCGCCACTCACGCCAATAACGAGTACTTTTTCAGCCCCTAAATGAATGGCAGGGCTGATCGGTGCGAGCTGCCTTACGGCGCCATCTGCGTAATATTCTTGGTTAATTTTAACCGATGGAAAAATCATGGGAATGGCTGAAGAGGCCATTAAATGATCTATTCCAATACGAGACCGATAGCCGATGCGCCTGTGCCTCTGCCAGTTTATTATGCTGTAATGTCCTTGAAAGAAACTCACCGATTCACCACTATCTAAACCAGAGCCGTTGACACACATGGCATGTAAAGCACCGTTATCGATGGCTTTTTGAATATTATCAAACTGAATAACTTGGCTGAGTAGTTTTCGCAAAGGGGAATTATCGAGCAGTGATACTTGATCGTGCTTATATTTTCTACCAATAAACGCAGTTCTTATGAATCGTGCCAGCGTTGTTATGACGCCTTTAAAATCGGTACGATATATTAGATCTGGACTAAAACTTGTCCAGATTCTTTCTAAATGGCGAATGCCAATATGATGATTTTCTGCATAGCTTGCAAGCGCCACTCCATTAATGGCACCTGCAGACGTTCCTGCAATGATGTCGTAAGGATTATTGGCATCTTTTGGTAATATTTTATGAATCGCTTTTAATACACCCACTTGATAGGCTGCTCGAGCACCACCGCCAGAAAGTATGAGTCCGATCTTTTTACTGTCAATGCCTGTCATGCGAGAACTTGTCTTATAATATGTTATTAATTATTAGTATAGAGCATAATATGCATCCTTGAGGATTACTGATATAGGTTTCAACATGTTCAGCGGTATTGTACAGACTAAGTTAGTATTGCAAGAAATCAATAAACAGGCTGGTTTTGCCAGTCTCGTGTATGATTTTCCGGCCCGATTTTCTGAGGGTTTGCAGTTAGGCGCATCGGTCGCTCAAAACGGTGTTTGTTTAACCGTGCGTACCATGGATAAGAATGATGATGGCAGTTTGAGAGTGAGTTTTGATGTGATTGCTCAAACGCTTAAGCTCACCAATCTGGCTGATGTAAAAAGCGGTGATGAGCTGAATATTGAACGCGCAGCCTGTTTTGGTGATGAAATTGGTGGGCATGTTGTTTCTGGCCATGTGTTTGGTTGCGTTCGCGTATTGTCCATTGAGCAAGACGAACTTAACATGCGCTTGGAATTCGAAAGGCCTGCCGCGTTAAAACCTTATCTTCTCGACAAAGGTTTTGTGGCATTAAATGGCTGCAGTTTGACCATCGCAGAAGTCACTCCAGATACTTTCAGCGTTTGGCTGATTCCGGAAACTCGTGATGTAACTGTTTTTGGTCTTATTGAAGTGGGTGCTAAGGTTAATCTAGAGATAGATCCCAGCACCCAAGCAACCGTTGATACTATTAAAGCATTGATGGCATCAGGGCAACTTGCTGAACTTATTGCGACTGTAAAAAGCGCATAATATCCATCGATTCAAACATCCACTGGCTCTCGCTGCCTGTTTCAATACGTAAGCAAGGCACTGTCGTTCGGCCAGTTGATTTTTGTAGAGCCGTTCTGTGCTTTGAGTCGGCTAAAATGTCACGAAGTTCTACATCAACTTTAAGCCCTTTTAGCGAGCGTAATACGCGTGCGCAAAACGGGCATGAATCGTAATAATAAAGTGAATACTGGGTATTGCCTGATGTTGATTGAGTATTGCTCATAATGTCGTATTACCTGAAGTATTTAAATTAAGTTAAAGCAGCCCCTAAATTCAGCACCTAAATATTAAGTGGCTAGACCAATTTATGGATTATACCCAACATTTACTGTTATTTGTTATCGCTGTGATGGCTAATTGGTTTTCTGCTTTGGCAGGAGGCGGTGCTGGACTCATTCAATTGCCTATTTTGATCTTTATGGGGCTGCCTTTTTCTTTGGCATTGGCGACCCATAAAATTGCGACCGTTGCATTAGGTCTTGGTGCAACCATACGGCATGCTAAAGAAAAGCACAGTTCAATTCGTTTGTTAGCATTGATGCTAGTCGCTGGAATACCTGGCGTTATTTTAGGTGCTTATATGATTATTGATGTTAATGATCGTTGGGCCGAAATCATCTTAGGTGCGCTAACATTAGGCTTGGCACTTTATTCTATGATGAAGCCACAGTTAGGACTAAAAGGAAGCACCTTACACCGTGATACGTCGGGGATTATGATTGGGGCGGTTGGGCTATTCATGATAGGTTTCGCCAATGGCGCTTTATCCGCGGGCAGTGGTTTATTTGTGACCTTATGGTTGGTCTTGTGGTTTGGGCTTGATTATCGTTTGGCGGTAGCACATACATTGATTGCGGTAGGCCTGGGCTGGAATGCTTCAGGTGCCATTACCATGACCTTGCTAGCGGAAGTTAAGTGGGATTGGTTGCCTGCTTTGGTCTGTGGTTCTTTGGTGGGAGGCTATTTAGGCGCCCACAGTTCGATAAAAGCCGGTAGCCTTTGGATTAAACGTTGTTATGAGCTGATTACCTTCATTGTAGGCATTAAATTATTAGTGGGCTAGCCAGTCTTGCAGCTTGCTTCTAATATCATCAAATTGAAACGGTTTACTTAAATAATCGTTCATTCCTGCTTGGAAGCAACGCTCCCGATCACTTGAGAGCGCATTGGCTGTGACTGCAATAATGGGTATGTTCGCATAAGGCTCTCCAGAATTGCGAATGTTACGGGTTGCTTCAAAGCCATCCATAATCGGCATTTGACAATCCATGAGTATAAAATCGAACCCTTCACCGTTAGCATTTGCTTGTTTTAAAATAGACAGCGCTTTACGGCCATGATCCGCCGTATCATGTTTAATATTTAATCGTTGTAACATTGTTTTAAGAACAACCTGATTAATATGATTGTCTTCAACAATGAGAACCCTAGCGTCTTTTTTTATAACTTTAATTTTATCGTCAAGAGTCTCTTGTGTATCATAACTTGAAATTATTTGAGGAACGTCAATAGGCAGTGAGAGCTCGATCAATGTGCCATAATTTACTTCACTCGTAATGTTTATAGAGCCTTGAAGTTGAGAGCACAATGCTTGCACCATTGATAAGCCGATACCTAAACCACTGAATTGACGAGAGGAAGAGCCATCACCTTGAGTGAAAGCGTTTAAAATCTCAGCGCGTTTATGCTCAGCAATGCCTACTCCAGAATCTTCAATTTTTATCAATAATAGGTATTGTTTATCAACATACTTTATATTTACCGATAAACTAATATGCCCGCGATCAGTAAACCTTAAAGCATTGTCTAAAATAGGATTGATCGCTTGGAATAAGCGTTTTTTATCGGCAATGATCGTTTTAGGGTTGCGAGTATTATTGGTGATTGAGAACTCTATGCCTTTTGCAGCACAGGCCTTTTGCATATCCTTATTAATTTTTTTAAGGAACTCTGGGAAATTAATCGCTGCCACTTTAACGATCAAGTTGCCTGCTTGAAGTTCGGTGTAGCCGAGTACTTGGTTGACTAAGTTAAGCATCTCATTAGCGCTGCCCTTGGCCATATTAATGGTTTCTTGGGTAATCTCTAGTTGTGTCAGTTCTAAAGAGCCTAAAATGCCATTGAGCGGGGTCCTGAATTCATGGCTGATAGTCGCTAAAAACTCATCTTTTAAACGATTGTTTTCTTGTAACTTTTTATTTGTGCGCTCCAATGCTTGCTGTGCACGAAATTCAATAATCTTTTTCTCATTCTCAATCACTTTAATACGATCGGCTAGTGCGAATGATAATAAAATAATTTCAATTACGCTGCCAATTTTACTCGCGTGAGTCATTAAAAAGGTATTTGGAAAAATCCCCAGCATCATTCCCGTCGTGAATAATCCACCCAGTATTAGAGATACCCAAGCGGCTAAAAAGAAACGTGCTTGCCGGTGTCCACGAAGAAACATAGCGACTGAAGCGTATAAAATAAATAATAAAAAGGTAATAATAACGATTTTCGCCAAAGCCATAACCGTTGCCGTATCAGCAATGAAGCTTAACAAAAAAACAATCGCTGATAATACTAAAACAGAGCGTAATAAATTATCAGCCACCACATGATATTGGCGTGTATGTAAAAAACGTCGAGCAAATGCAGTACCAAAAAAACCAACCAATGCAATGGATATTGGAGGTGCGATACTTTCAATCCACGGAGAATTTGGCCATAAATATTGATAGCTTAACCCACTGACAGTTGCCTGTAATGTAGCAAAGGCGGCGAGGTAACCAATGTACCAAAGGTAGTTTGGATCACGAATGCTAAACCATAAGAAAAAGTTGTAAAAAAACATGACAAGCATCATTCCATAATACAGGCCAAGGCCATATTGCTCTGTGCTATGTGCTTCGAAGAAATAATCTGGATGCCAAATAAAGATAGGGACTTGCATAGAACTGGAGGTGGATATTCTTACATAGATATCTTTTCCTTCATTATCATAAAGTGAAATGGGCACAATGAAATTTCTATGGTCAATAGGCCGCTGACTAAAGGGGTAGATATCTCCTAGCTTTATATGCTCAATATTTTTATTTTCATCGACAATATAAATATCCAGAAAATCCAGTAATGGGTAGGTAGTTTCTAACTTCCAACTTTGGTTTTTTTTATCAATAGTTTTATCGAGTACAGAAAATATTAACCAATAGGTTGAGCTGGTAAAACCTTTATTCAAGATTTTTTCTGAGAGTAATTCAAAGTTAGATTCATCTAATTCGAGAATATTAGATAAAGAATATTTACCGGTAATATCTTCTAGGTAAAAAGCATTATTACCAAGAGCTGTTTGGGTGCTGCTATCATCTAAAATAATAGGATCAATTACACCGTGGCTTAATCCCGATAAGGAGATTAAGCAACTGACAAAAATGAAGCGTAATGATCGAGATATTTTGATAAGCATTAAGTTCGATTAGTTTATGATTTATGCTTTTAGTATAAGTCATCATGGCCCAAATACCTCGCCTAATTCAATAAGATGGTAGAGTTTTTTATAACACTTGTCGTTTTCTATAATTAGTTAGTAGTAATAGTAAAAATATAAGTAGGTAGCTGTTTCCTCCAGAAGAGCGTGTTTTGATAACCGGTTCTTTAGTACTAGGTATTTCAAATGGGGTGACTCGAAGTGCGTTAATATGGATATTGATGGTTGAATCAATTTGATTATTTATTAACAGTATTTCTTGGATAATGTCGCCAATGGTTATCGTTAGTTTATCCGCTTCAAATGCCAGTTTATTGATAGTGACTGAGTAATTAACAGAGCCAGCATTTAGTGCGCTTAGTTCTGCCAGAATGACTGAACCGTCTATGGCAATTAACTGTACAATTGGGTTTTCACTGACAAAGTTTAAAGTAGACGTTGTAATTTTACCTGATACTGTCATTGGATTTTCAAGCAGCTCTAATATCAGTGTTAACTGATTCAGCTGGGCACTGACTTCGACAGTACGGGCTTGATAGTTTTCAGCGTTTAGAGATATTGAGGTGGTTTGATCTGTAGGCAGTGCTAATGCAAGAGTGCCCGAATTATCCGTGATGAGTTGTTGATTAAGCCCCCACACTACAAATCTATCGTCATCAATGTTGATGCCTGTACTAATCCCGATACCGGACAGATCAGTGACCGTTAATGCTAAATCATGGAAGGGGAGAAGGGTTAGGCTCACACCTCCCGCAGGTAATACAGCGCTATCAGCACTTATGTTAATAATGCGGGTTGTTGAAGCGTCATTAACATCGAGTGTCACGACGGCCCGGTTAAAACTATTGGCATTATCAGGGGCTTCAACCTGCGTGATAATGGCATTATCAATTTTAAGGTCAACTAAGCCAACACCGTCATTAATATGCAGATCTAAAATACTGCCTGTGGGAGCGCCTTCAATGTACATCTCTTGTGTTACTGAGTTTGAAATTAATTGATCAATATTTGTAGTCACTCTTAGTGGGCGCTGAATCGTAAAGTCTGCGGTTTCACCGTTGCTATCAGTGATCGTTATTGTGTAGTCCCCGGCAAAAGCTCCACTTTTTGGCATTGCTAAAAAGTAGCTTCCTGCAGAAAGTGTTAGTAATTCACTGGTTGAATCTTGACCATTAAATATAACATCAACATTATAGTTACTATCGCCACCGCCTAACGAAAATTCAAAAACACTGTTTGAAATACCTAAACTAGCGCCTTGGCTTAAATTACCATTGCTACTAGCTAAGGAAAAATTATCGTAGATAGTTAGATTAAGCATTTGTGAAACGTTTATATTGCCATCATTAACGCTGACTTCAATGGATGTATTACCAGTGAAATTGTTAGCAGCTTGCAGGGTTAATGTTGACCCCCTTAATAGCGCAATCACTTGTGCTGAATTGTGAGATATTAGATCAAAAGTAAGTTCATCTAAATTTGCATCGGTGGCGGTTAAAGAGTGTGCAAGGCTATTACTATATAAGGTTGTTAGGCTATCACCACTAGAGAAAACGGGTGCTTCATTTGCTGCAGCTGAAATGGTTAATACATAGTTTTGATTCGTTGTACCACCATC
>JBNMQK010000017.1:0-31226 GCA_051278005.1 Oleispira sp.
AAAATATTTCACCAATAATGAAGAGTAAAGAGCATGAGTAAAGGTATCGTTAAGTGGTTTAATGCCGATAAAGGTTTCGGTTTTATTACACCTGAAGATGGCAGCAAGGATCTTTTTGTACACCATTCAGAAATCCAAGCTGGTGGCGGTTACGCAACTTTGAACGACGGCCAAGCTGTTGAATTTGAAGTTGGCGAAGGTCAGAAAGGACCTTGTGCAAATAAAGTTGTAGCTATCTAAGCTCCAGCCTAAAGCACGTGAAGCAGTTGGTCGGCTTGCCGTCCACTGCTTTGTGCCTCCATTCGATTTTCTCAGTTTGTTATATATTTCCTCAATTTCTTAATATTCCTGTTTATTTATCTTTTACCAAGTCTAGTTTAGATTTCCCCCTGCCTTTCTATAAATTTAGATAATACTGCTCAATCTTTAAAGACCCCCTGATTAATACTTAAGTACGTAACAGTATACTTATGCATAATAAACTACCGTTTCATTAATTATTATAAATAAAATATTTGGTTTAAAAGGTATATAGCTTGGTAGCCCTAAATCAACTTTCATCAATTGATGGCAATAGAGTCAATGACGAAATGCTGTTTGGCCTAATTGCTCAAGACATTGAGACGCAAGGTTTTAGCATACGCCACGGTGCACTGCCTGAGTGCTTGGCAGGTGAATTATTTAATCACCAGCAATCATTAGCGGCCGACAAGTTTAAAAAAGCCGGTATCGGTCGAGGTGATACTTACCTTGAAAATGAATTTGTGAGAACCGATGAGATTTGTTGGATCAATGGTGAAACAGAAGTAGGGCAGAATTGGTTAGACTGGTCTGGAAGTTTACAAAGTTTTTTAAACCGCCGCTTATTTTTAGGTCTTTTTTCATTCGAAAGTCACTTTGCTCACTATGGGCCAGGGGACTATTACAAACGTCACTACGATGCCTTTCGCGGTGAAGCTAACCGAGTTTTATCCGTTGTTGCCTATTTTAATACCGGTTGGACCGCCACCGATGGTGGCGAACTAATAATCTATAAAGATGATCATGACAAAGAAGGTGTAAAAGTTGTGCCACTGTTCGGTACACTGGTAGCTTTTTTGAGTGAAGAATTTCCTCACGAAGTATTAGCCGCAAATCGAGATCGATATTCTATTGCCGGCTGGTTTCGTATTAATGCCTCGGTATTCGATCGAGTTGATCCTCCATTATAGCTAAGGCTAGTAATTATTCATTTGCGGAGTCGCTCGACTTCGCGTTTTTTCGGCCCAGTAAAAATACCAAAAAAGGTACGCAGTAAGTTAATACCGCAGGAAATACGCGTATCTGAGCATCGAAAAATAACGCATCATACTGATTAATTAGTAATAATATCGTGCCTACGACCAGCGCCACTTTTAGCGCCGACAAATACACAGGTAATGAAAATGGCGGTAGCATATGAACTCTCTATTGAGTGTTAGGGAAATATATTGATTTAAATTAGTCTATGCGACTGTCATAGTATTGCGCTGCTTAATAAACCAGCCCCAGAAAAAAACAGCAAGCCCTTACAGGCTAGCATGAAATGTTCTTCATTAATCTTTGCTTGTAAACGATACCCCAGCCATACGCCGATAAGGCTAATAGGCAGCAATACAAAATTAATCATCAATAACGAGGAAACAGGTAAATCTGACTGCCACTGGCCCGTTAAACTGTAGGGGATTATTTTAATGACATTCATTATGGCAAAAAATACTGCGGCGGTTGCCAACCAATTACGCTTAGGTAATTGTCGAGTCGCCAAATAAATATTAATCGGCGGACCTCCAGAGTGAAGTAGTGTACTGGTCAAGCCTGAGACAGAGCCCCAAATTAATCCGGCGTAAGGTAGGCGACCTAATATCGGAGTCAGCTTTTTCCATAGGGCGAAGGCGATGCAAAAAATACCAAGTAAAAGCTGTAGTAAATTACTGGGTAGCTCTCCTAATAAATAAGCTCCCGCGACAATGCCAATTAACGCCGGCGGCACAATTTTTTTTAATACTTGCCAGTTAACCGAACGCCAATAGTAATGCATCGATTTAGCATCCATTACGATCAGTAGCGGTAGCATTAATGCGGCGGCAACGGGCACTGGAATAACCAGGGATAATAGCGGTACGGCGATGACGCCAGCCCCTCCCGCAAAGCCAGATTTAGAAATACCTGTTAGCAGCACCCCAACAATGGCCAGCCCCCAAAATAAGGGGCTGGACATTAATAAAGTGTCCCAGGGTAATACTCTATCTTCAGTTGTATTCATCTTGTTGGCATTTATGGTCTGTGTGGTTATTTCAAAAATAATGACTTCAAAGGCTATCGTTTTGAGGTAGCTCGAACCACAGTGCAACCAAACCTTCACCTCCAGCAGAGATTGAAAGTTGATCTTTCATTATGCCAAGGCCATCACCTGGGGTTAATGTATATTTATTACTGAGTGCACCGCCCGAAATAACCTGCAGATAACCAACATGCTTTTGCGCAGCTAAGTCGTAGCGTTCTCCGGCTTGCAGCTGCAAGCGAAAGAGGCTGGCATCTTGATGGATGCTAAGGCTGCTATCACGGCCAGTGGGAGTTACCAGAGGTGTCATTGTAGAGGACTGCACAATCGCCATTTGCTCATAGCTAGGCTCTATGCCCCTTACATTTGGGCTAATCCAGATTTGTAAAAACTTTAAAGGTTCTGTTGCCGACGCGTTGAATTCGGAGTGCATAACCCCTGTGCCAGCGCTCATTCTTTGCACATCCCCCGCAGGCACAATAAACTGATTTCCCATGCTGTCTTTGTGTTCTATTGAGCCTTCTAAAATATAAGAGATGATTTCCATATCGCGATGTCCATGCTCACCAAAGCCTGCGCCCGGCGCCACTATGTCATCATTAATGACTCTTAAGACAGAAATTCCCATATGGTCGGGGTCGTAATAATTACCAAATGAAAAAGTATGTTGGCTGTTAAGCCAATCAAAATTCGCTTTGCCGCGGGCATTGGCGGCTCGATAATAAAACATGATTGCTCCTCATTATTTTAAGATTGGTAAGGTCTATAACGACACGTGTTCGCTAAACTTTTGGCAAATGCTCACGGCCATGGGCTAGATTAAAGTTTTGCTCAGGTCCTAATGGAATTATTCCCGTTGGATTAATCGTTGGATGGCTCCCGTAATAATGCGTTTTGATATGATCGAAGTTAACCGTTTCGGCAATTCCAGGCATTTGATACAGCTCGCGCAGATAACCGCTCATCGCTGGGTAATCAGCTATCATTTGTCTATTGGTTTTAAAGTGACCAAAATAAACGGCATCAAAACGGATCAGTGTGGTGAACAAGCGCCAGTCTGCTTCGGTTAACATTTGGCCAACTAAGTAACGTTGTTTAGAAAGTAAGCTCTCTACCCAGTCCAATGTATCGAATAATTGATGAAACGCTTCTTCATAAGCGATTTGGGTGGTCGCAAAACCCGCCCGATAAACACCATTATTAATGCTGTCATAAATACGATCGTTTATTGCATCAATTGAGTCGTGCAATTCTGCTGGGTAATAATCGACGGTATTACCTGTGAGATGATTAAACGCAGTATTAAACATACGAATAATTTCAGACGACTCATTGCTGACAATTGTTTCTGTCTTTTTATCCCATAATATCGGAACGGTAACGCGGCCTTCATAATGGCTGTCAGCTTTTAAATAAAGCTCATAAGCATATTTGAAATCGTAGAGTGGCTCGGGTTGAGAAGTAGACTCTTGTTGAGGTGCAGAAAACTCCCAACCGTTTTCCAACATAATCGCATCGACAATAGTGACATCAATATACTCTTGTAAGTTTTTCAATTCACGAAATATTAGCGTGCGGTGGGCCCACGGGCAAGCCAAGGATACATACAGGTGATAACGGCCTCTCTCCGCTTTAAAGCTTGCTTCTCCATTAGGCCCAGCTTCTCCGCTAGGCGTAAGCCAGTTTCTAAAGCGGCTATCTTGGCGGCGGAACTCACCACTGTTTTTTTTGGTGTCGTACCACTGATCAACCCATTGACCGTTTTGTATTAATCCCATGACTCTATACCTCTACTATCTTAAATGAGTTAAATCGTATTTCGATTTAATGCAACCATTGTATAGTGCTAAAAAAATCCCAATAAGTGCCAATATCTGTTTAAAATGATCTAAATTTTAGAACAATTGATATTGACCATGACCACTAAGAATCCAATCACTATAGAAGTATTAGAGACCTTAGATGCGATCGATAGGCGTGGCAGCTATGCAAAAGCCTCTGAAGAGTTGAATAAAGCTACCTCAGCGGTTTCCTACGCCGTACAGAAGCTAGAGGAGCAATTAGATATCGCTTTGTTTCAGCGCCAAGGACGCCGCTCGGTATTAACCCCGGCCGGGCAGCTGATACTCAAAGAAGGGCGGGTTATCCTGCAAGCCACTTCTCGCTTAGCCCACTCAGCCAAAGAAGTGGCGACGGGCTGGGAACCCAAAATACGGATAGCCATGGAATCGACCTTAAACTCGCCTGTGTTATTTGAAGTATTGGCAGATTTTATAGAAGCGCATAAAAGTATTGAAATAGACCTAGCGGAAAGTGTACTTAATGGCGGCTGGGAAGCCCTTGCTCAAGATCGAGTCGCCTTACTGGTCGGTGTACCAGGGCCTGTGCCATTACAGAAGGGTTTTAGGGCAATACCGATAGGTGATAGTGACCTGGTACCTGTTATAGCTACCTCTCATAAATACGCTAAGCTAGCCCAAGATCCTCAAGCACTCGCAGCAATATTACCTAAGCTTAGGCGTGTCATTACCCACGATACATCGTTACTTGAAGTCTCTCGAAGTGAAGGACTGAGTAATTTAGGCCAAAGTTTTTATGTACAAAATATGGATCAAAAAGTGGAAGCTATATTAGCGGGAATTGGGATCGGTCATTTACCCCGAAAACGAATACATCGTTATTTAAACAGTGGTGCATTAAAAGAGCTTACACTGACAAATGTTACTACTCATGAATATTTTATTGCTTGGAAAATTAGTAATAAAGGCAAAGGCCTGCAGGCATTAACGCAATTATTAATAGCTGCCAAGTGGTAGTATCTTTTAATGATTTTAATTTTAATTATTTTTAAGGAGTTTTATGTTTATTGCCATTAGCTTACATATCTTAGCGGCCACTATTTGGGTTGGTGGGATGTTTTTTGCCTATTCATTTCTAAGACCTGTCGTGGCCAGTGTATTAGAGCCACCGTTAAGATTAACCGTTTGGGTTGGGGTATTTTCAAAGTTCTTTAATTGGGTATGGTTATCCATTATTTTATTGATTGCGACAGGGCATTATATGATCGCTCAATTGGGTGGTTTAGCCAGCGTTGGTAAGCATGTTCATATCATGATGCTTTTGGGTTACATTATGATGGGAATATTTATGCATGTTTATTTTGCGCCTTTTAAGCGTTTAAAAGCCGCGGTGGTATTGCAGGATTGGCCGACAGCAGGAAATAATTTGAATGTCATTCGAAAGAGGGTTTTACTCAACTTAGTGCTTGGCTTAGTCACAATATTGATTGCTTCAGCGGGCCGCTACTTATAACCCTTTAAGGCTCTCAGCAGCGGGCCTTTTTTATCTCATTCTAAAAGCGCTCAATGGACCATTTAATTGCCATAACTCCAATGGCAAGTGATCCACATTGTAGGCCCCAGCGTCGATACCAATATTGTTGGCTAAAGATAAACAATAAAGGCAATACGATTATCAATATAACCAATTGGCCAAGTTCAACACCTAGATTAAAGGCAAAAATGGCTAATAACTTTTGGCTAGACGGTAAGCCAACTTCCGCTAGAACTCCAGCAAAACCCATACCATGCAACAAACCAAAAGCAAACGTGATCCAGCCTAGTCTAAGTACCACAGGCCAGACATTATTGAGCGCTGCCATTAACACAGAAACAGCAATACCTAATTCCACCCAGCGACTTTCTAAGTTGATAAGACCCGCAGCCGTAGCCGTCAGCGTTATTGTGTGCGCTAAGGTAAACGCTGTCACAATCCACGCGGTATCACGAAATATTTTTGTGGGTTTTGTGATCGCGAGCCAAGTCCCATTTTTTCTAAATAATCCACAGGTTAACAATAAGGCTAATAGAAATAGAATATGATCTGTGCCTTGCCAAATATGAATAATGCCTTGGTAAGTATATTCATTAAAGGTGGCGAGTAACTGACTCTGTAACAAGTCGACTCGTAGTATCGGGTTATCATAACTGATTACTCTTGAGTATTGATACTGACTGCCGTCAATGTTTACGATCGCTTTATGATCTGAATCAATGTCAAAAAAAGCTTGGTAGTTAATGGTAAGCGGCCCGGATAATTCGCAGTTCGACGAAAAATGACTTACTAAATAACCTTCATTAAAATGGTTATCAATTTGCTGCTTGCCACTAAAGATTAAAGAACATTCTTTATCAGCACTGATTGATAGCGAGGCGCGTAAATAATCGACAATGGCTAATTGATTCGCCTGCAATTCTGACCAGGTCAACTGACCATCTTGATTGAGATCAATGGCGAGTATTTGATTGACATCAAACAGCCTTACTTGCCACGAACCTGTGATTTGACCTTCGCGATCGAGTGTCATCGATAAATAACTGGTACTCATTTGGTGAGCCTGACTTGTATAACTAACGCATAGCATTAGCAATACAAACAGACCTTTAAAAAAACTCGTTGGTTTAAATATTTTCACACCGTATTCCTAAAATTTTTGTCACTAATAATACAACGAACTGCTGTTTCAATATCGTAAAAATAAAATCAGCGATCTTGTGTTTCCTGCCAAAGGTTATTCGCTCGATCGAGTAATTTTCGATCACCGTATTGTTGAGCCACTTGCCAATTAATCTCAGCCCAATAAAGCGCTTTTTCAGGTTTAATATTTACATCAAGGTAATACCGAGCGAGTTCTGCAGCATGCAAACTATCGTTTCTTAATTCACGCAAGGCCACTCGTTGAGCGAATATATTTTGCCAATAAGGCAACTTAGAATATGCTTTTTCTGCAAGCGTCAAGCGCAGTAGTAAGGCGTCATCTTTTATAGGATGTGCATTTACGATGGGGGCTAGACGAATCAATACTTGATCGTATTTTAATAAGGCCAACTGAGTATCTGCCCATAGGGCTAAAATACTGACCGATGCGGTTTCAAGATCGAAGGATTCTAAATGTTTTTCCGCGGCGACAGGCATATCGTTTCTCAGTGCCATATCGGCGAGCATTTGCACAATCCACTGTTGCTCTGGGCTATCGGCGAGGCCTTGAGAGGTATAGAGGCGGTTGAGTTCTTGGTAGCTTTTGTCTAATTGACCATCCTGACTTGCGACATCTAATGCACAAGCTGAAAGCACCATAATATTGGCACTGCCTAGCATCGCTAGACAAGCGCGCTTAGCCAAATCCGCATCACCTTGTACCATATGGATATTCGATTTTAGTAACCCGCTATTAGTACTGGTAGGATCAAGGGTTAGTGCCTCGTCCAAGTACTTAAGTGCATCATCAAATTGGTGCTGATGCTGCAGTACTCTGGCATAAAGATATAATAATTCTACTGATGCTTCTTTATTTTTAATCAGTTGCGATTGCAACCATGTTTTGGCGCGGCCATAGCGGTAATCAGATTCGCCAGGATACTGACCTTGTTCGATAAATTCACGCACTGTCTCTAAATTAATAACGCTTTTATTATTATCCAGTACTTGCCAGGTCGCAATAACATCACTTCCATTGGTGGGTGTGTAAGGCGCGGCAAAACTTTGTTGATGCAAGCCAAAAGCGCAAGCACCGACACAGATTAATAATATTTTTTTTATGTTTTTTTGCATCTGAACTCCACACTGCCATCCTTGGCGAGTGATTTTCTTAGTTATTTATTTATCGGTGATTGCGATTTGTATTATCGAGAATACTCGGCGCCATCCGATAAAAGGTCATCATAGAAATTAGCCGAAGTGACATCATTTAGTATTGTCAGGCCATTAAGTTGCAAAGGTTCTGACTCACTTGCTTGCGCAAATGCCGCACGACTCAATTCTGAAAACTTTTCAATCTGCGGTGTATCAACCACCGTGGCATTACTACTACCGCTGCTGTAGTTACAGCCTGACAGCAGTACTGTACCTAACAGCGTAATACCTAAAGATATATGCATCATTCTCATCGTAATACTCCTTAGTTAGAAACAGAGCCTGAAAGCGGCGTTGATAAGTAAGGGAATACATTCATCGTATCCAGTGCACTGATGGGTGCGCCATCTGTGAATGCTGCGGTACCAACAGGAGCGTCTTCAGGTATGCACGAATCTAGGGGCGTGTGGCATAAAAAGCCCATGACAACACGTAATGCAATATCTACCACGTCATCACCGGGTCTACGTCCATTCGGGAAACCTGCGTTATCGCCGCCTGCTACACCGAACGTTGATTGATCAGCCTGTAATGTTGCTGGAATTTCAGTATTCAAACGTAGCATTTCTGATGGCGTCACTGTGGCAAGCTGGTTCACACCTGCAAAGCCGGTTAAAAAAGCAGAGACTAAATCAGTACGAGGGAAATTCGTGGGTGCGATATTATCGTCTGAACCTACTGCATCTCTAAACAGAATGTCTAATAAAGCAGGTAAGCTTGGGTGCGTCACATAATCAGCGAACTGACCATCATCTTTTGGGTGTGCTGCGGAAAATGTATCTTTGTCTTTCAGACCGATCACAAGTTCGTTTACCAGCGGGCTACCTAAACGAGATACCTGAGTTAATGCACCACCATTGACTTCGGTATTGCCGAACGCGGCTTGTGGGTTCAATATACGTGCTTGCGGCAAGCTAGCCGTTGTCCAAGCACCAATAACACCGTTACCATTGCCGATTACACAAGATTTAGGTAATTCGATAGAGATAGACGTCACGTTTTTATCTAACAAATCATCGTTTGTGCTGTCCTGAGTGATACCACCTGGAAAACCACCACCATCATTAGCACCGGGTGCACTGTCACCTTCTATCGGTGCATAGTTTACCAAGTCAAAGGTTTTACCTAAGTTAACCACAAAGGCGTCTTTACGTTGGCCAACGAAGACTTTACCCATGCCACAACCTGGAAGGTTGAATTCGTGAATGAAGCTATTTGCATACTCAGCATAAGAAGCAGTATCGCCGAATGACTTGTCACCAATGTAGTCCAATGGTTTGTTAAACGAGGCGCCTGAGATATTTGTAATCGAGGTCGTTTGGCTTGGGTTATTTTGCGATCCCGTTACCAAGGTCATTTCGTAGGATTCGAAAAAGTTTGCATTACCTTGGTCTGCTGCAGTGATACCACCAATATTCTTTAAGGGTACCGCGACTGTGCGTTGGTTGCCTTCGGGCCCGATGGGTAATGCAATACCTTGATTATTATTGGCCAGTTTATTGGTAAATCGAAATTGATAGGTAAGGTCTTCAATCGCGTCACCATCATTATCGATATGGATGCTATAGACGGCTGCAGGATCCATTGCAAAATAGTTTGGACCACCGTAAGCATCTTGCAATGGGATGTAGTTAGCAATTAACGTTACAAACTCCCCACGGGCAGGTTCATAGCTGTTAAATGCATAAAAATCGCTAGAATCCAGTGTTGGGAATCGAGTAAGATTGGGCGCTTCTCTATGGCTAGAGGCCATGATACTAGCACTTAGTAAACTCATGCAGCCTAAGCCTGCAATCAGTGATGCGGTTAATATTTTCATAATACGGTCCTTTTATTCATCGTTATTTATAGGTTCATTGCAGTAAACGTTCGGGCTTAACGGTTGGATGCATATATTTTAAAAATAAATAAATAAATAAATAAACTTTATTACGTCCTCAATAGTACGAATAAAAGGCAAAAAAAAGCGAGTGCATTTCTGTACTCGCTATTCCGTGTTAGCTTGACTCCGTTAGGCTTGCCGCCATCATAAAATGGCGAGTTGTGCGGTATACAATACTTTAGTCGGTAAGCCATTAGGTGAACCATTTAGAGGTTCTATACTCACGGCTAACGCTACAATATCCATCGCATCAAATTGTGCATGCTTAGGTAATGACAGCTTGCCAGACTGAGGTAGTAAGCCTAAAGAAATCGGATTTTCTACACCTTTAGCGACGATCCATAGCTCAAAGTCTTTGTCTGCGTCTGGGGTCAGTTTACGGGTCGCGACTACGTCGATGGTATTTTCGTTTACTTCAATCAACCATAGAGTATCTGCTTGCTCGCTCTGCATCACTGCGACTTGTTGTGGCAAGGTAACGGCGCTATTTTGTGTATCAAAGAGCGCGACAGCCATCAAGATAGTGGCGGCAGTTGCGAGTGCGGTCACACTTTTCCAGGCGCGATTGAGTTTTGAATTGATCATCACCACTTTGGGGCTGTTAACCTTAATGGGTACGACATTTTCTGGGGAATCAAACATTAATTGATGTTTAATCGAGTTCCAGACTTTATCGTCTGGTTCGATGGGTATCAGTGATTCATTCAAGCCCGACAGTTGCTGCTCCCATAACCAAGTAGCTTCTCGTAGGCTAGGATACTGCAGCATCAGTTTTTGAAACCGACGGCGAGCACCTCCGCGTAACGTACCCAATGCATATTCTGCCGCTAAGGCATCTTTGAGTTTAGGATTTAAATAATTCATAGTGCTAAACACCTGTGCAATTTTTGCAAACCACGTCGTATTAAGCTTTTAATGCTGCCTAACGGGATATCTAAATGCCCAACGACTTCATTGTGAGATAACCCATTATAATAGGCTAAATGTATTGCTTGTTTCTGTTGGGTACCCAGTTCACCCATGCAATTATCTAATTTGCTCTTATTCACTTCAGGGCTTTCATCCGATTGAAAATCCGATTCTGTGGGTTCGAACCCTTCAGGAATAGGATCTTCTTTGCGCACCTTTTGATACCTCAGCATGTCTAACGCTCGATAGCGCACAATACTGATCATCCATGATAGGACAGCGCCTTTACCATGTTGATATTCGGTGGCGTTATGCCAGATTTTTACATAAGCCTCTTGCAGTGCTTCTTCTGCTAGTTCTCGTCGTCCTAGCATTTTTAAGCTAACTGCGAACAATTGACCACTTGTTGCATTATACAAGTTAGTAAAGGCCTGCTTATCTCCCATCGCTGTCGCACTGAGAAGTTCTAAAAGTGAGTCTTTATCCATTATGTTATAAGCTTTCTTGTAAATTCAAATTAATAGCATCAATAACTATACGTGTATGTCTTACTCTTGGATGCAAAGCTAAATACGACTCTACCGTATCATGCGGTTGCTAATTACCCTTGGGCAAGGATAATACGGTGATCTATCTTTTCCATTTCATTCTCTGATTATTTGATAAACCGTGCTCAATAATGCGCCTAGATAAATTTATTTGTAAAAGTACTGAATTAACAAAACCCGAAGCCAGACAGCGCATATATGTTGGTGATGTGATTGTTGATGGCATTACGAGTGGGCAGGGTATAATAGACGAATCAACCCAAGTTCACGAAAATAATACCATTACTCTCAATGGCCAAGTTTTAACGTCGCGTCCATTTCGCTACCTTCTCATGCACAAACCCGCAGGGACTATTTGCTCAAATACTGATGGCGATTATCCCTCGTTATTTAATTTATTAAGCATCGACCCAGCGATCGAAAACGTTTCCGAACTGCACATCGCAGGACGTTTAGACGTCGATACAACAGGATTAGTATTAATAACGGACGATGGGCGCTGGACTTACAATATAATCGCGCCGACTAAACACTGTCATAAAGTTTATCGTGTTGGCCTATCCTATAGTATTCCTGATGACACCATTGCAGCACTGGTCACTCGATTTAAAAACGGAATACAACTGCAAGGAGAGCAGCAGCTAACCTTACCTGCGACCTTAAAAGTACTCCCTAAGAACTCTTCAAATAACGGTAAAGAAGTGCTGCTCACTCTTACCGAAGGTAAATACCATCAAGTTAAGCGCATGTTCGCAGCCGTTGGAAATCGAGTACGTACGCTGCATCGTGAAAAAATTGGTGAAATTCAACTTAATATCGACGTTGGGCAATGGCGTTATTTAACGGAGCATGAAATTAAAAGTTTTGTAGAGTAATAATTTCTGAATGGCTCGAAAATATATATAAAAAAAGGTCTCAATGACTAAGCAAAAAAAGCACGCGTTCTTCACAGAAGGCGTGCTTTTTAATGATCACGTAGGGTATTAGATTACCGAAAGCGTTATGTCAATGTTGCCACGAGTAGCATTTGAATACGGACATACTTTGTGCGCTTTATCGACCATGATTTGCGCTTCAGCTTTATCCATATCACCGAGTGATACCGCTAACTTAACGGCAATACCAAAGCCACCTTCAATGGCACCAATAGAGACTTCCGAATTGATGTAGATATCTTTTGGCAAACTAAGCTTTTCTTCGCCAGCAACAAATTTAAGTGCGCCAATAAAGCAAGCTGCATAGCCCGCTGCGAATAACTGCTCTGGGTTAGTCCCTTGACCATCATCGCCGCCCAAGCCTTTAGGCGTTGATAGAGTCACGTCTAAACGACCATCATCTGATTTTGCTACGCCTTCACGGCCGCCCGTTGCAGTTGCTTTTGCTGTGTAAGCTACGTTCTGTAATACATTCATATAAAGCTCCAAAGTTTCGGTTATTTAGTTTGTGTACAAAATAATATCTCAGATAAATACTGATTGCAAATAGTTTGCGTGCAAATTAAAGTAGTTACCTCAAATTAAAGTAGTTACTTAAGGAGTAACTTATGCCGTTTGATCAATTAAAACTCAAAAACCAGCTGTGTCATCGCCTTTATATGGCATCAAACAGCATTGCTCGTGCTTATCGTGAACCATTGAGTGAACTCAACATAACTTATCCACAATATGTCGTGATGATGGCTTTGTGGCAGCAAGATGGAATTACCATTGCAGATCTTGTGTCAACAACGGCCATTGATGGTGGTGCAATGACACAGATTCTGAAGAAAATGGTTGATAAAGAGTTACTTAAAATAATCAAAGACAACGAAGATAAGCGTAAGCGCTTAGTGGAGCTAACGCAACAAGGGCAAGCATTAAAGACACAAGCGGCCGATATTCCGAATAAGATACAATGCAAGTTTAATAGCATCGATAGCGGGCAGGTAGAGCAGTTGATGCAGTTGCTTGATCTAGTGGTGGATGATTTAGCGGAATCTTAGGGTATTATTTTGGATGACTGAATCATAGTGAAAAGCGGTCGTGAGGGGAGTAAGTTGAGTCGGGTCTGTTTAGCTGCATATTTAAGACAGTTCAGTTAATATACCACTTAGAAAAAGTACCTTGTTAGGAGCATCAAATCGCCATGAATAATATTAATCCTAAAAAATTGCTCAACAGTAAATGGACAGCGGTAAAGCCCGTTAATAAAGAAAAACACTTCTTAATTACAGAACTTAAACTCGACGAAGAAGGCGAAGTCATCCATTGCCTGATCGAAGCGGTTATATCACATCGTGCTGAGCCGATTGAGTGGGACGTACTAAAAAATACTGATAGCTGGATTCAAGGCTGGAAGTAATAGGTTATTACTATGATGAAAAAGAGCCATTGAGTTAACGGTACCCACCAATCATAGCGCTTTAATGGGGCGGAAATTTATAGGGCGGGATTTAATTGAGTAGAATAAAAAAGTCCATTCTAACAATGATTATCCTTATACCTTTTTTGTGCGTTGAGTATGTATATGAAAACTTTTAAATGTGATTGTAAAGATCATCAGATTTTATTTTTTGAAAGCAGTGTATGTGTTGCTTGCGAGCGTGTCGTGGGTTTGGATGATACGTTCGATAAGGTTGAGCCTTATGATTTAGATGAAACCTGTGGGCAATATTTCAAAGCGGCTGAGCCAGACGTTCGTTATCAGAAATGTGATAATCATGCCGATTATAAAACCTGTACTGGCATGGTTAATTTGAATACGTTTGTGCCTGTTGAAGATGAGGAAGAGATATTGTGTTTCGCGTGCCGTTTCAATGAAACCATTCCAGACTTAAGCATCGTTGAGCACATTCCCTTATGGAAAAAAATGGAAGTCGCTAAGCGCCGTGCTTTATACACCTTAAAATCAATGACGCTCCCTTTGGAAACGATTGCTCAGAATCCAGAAGGCGGGCTCAGTTTTGACTTTACCACTGACCGAGATGTAAGCGATCACTTCGCGAGCACATTAAAAAATCAGCAGGCGGTATTTACAGGTCATGACTGTGGTCATATCACCATTAATCTAGCGGAAGCCGACGACGTTGCACGCTCGCATACAAAGCTCGCCATGGGTGAGAAATACCGTACCTTACTAGGCCATTTTCGTCATGAATTAGGTCATTATTATTTTGATAAATTAATTGCGGGTTCACCCCAAAAGCATGCGTTGTGTAAACAGTATTTTGGTGACGATGAGCTGTCTTATAAAGACGCAATGGATAAACATTATAAAGAGGGTGCGCCTGAAAACTGGCGTGATTCTCATATTAGCGAATATGCCACTATGCATGCTTATGAGGATTGGGCCGAGACTTGGTCGCATTATATGCACATAATGGATACGTTAGAGACGGCTAAAAACTTTTCCATTACGGGTTCAACGATTGGCAATGCAGAAGAAACGGAAGAGGTTGAAGACTTAACATTACCGCAAGACGCTTATTTCTTTTCAGCGCAAACGTCGATTACGAATATTTTAGATACCTGGACGGACTTTGCAATTATTCTTAATTCATTAAATCGCAGCATGGGAATGAGTGATGCCTATCCGTTTGTATTAACTCAACCAGTACGCACAAAATTGGCGTTTATTCATTATGCTATTCATGACCGATTAAATCGTATGCCAGAGTTGGTTGTAGAAGCTGATAACGGTTAAGTCGAAACTGATGACGATAAGTGCTGGTTAGTGCACTTATCTTTTAATAAAGCTTTCGGGTATTCGCGAGACATCAACCGATACTTCTAAAATCGGACTTTTTCCCCCACCAAAAATAACGCCCTTTAACGGCGTGACATCATAATAGTCTCGCCCTTCTGCGGTCACTATATGCTGTACACCTGCGCGAACATCATTGGTCGGGTCAAATTCGATCCAGCCTTCTTGCGGCGAATAGTAAGCGAGCCAAGCATGCGTTGCATCAGCGCCTACCAGTTTTTCTTGGCCTGGCGGCGGCAATGTTTCCATGTAACCCGATACGTATTTTGCGGGTATACCCATAGCTCGTAAGCAACCAATTTGCAGGTGAGCAAAGTCTTGGCAAACCCCTTTTCTATGGGTGAGAACTTCAGACAACGGGGTTGAAATATTAGTAAAACCTGGAGTATAGGTAAAGTCCTGAAAAATTCGTGTGGT
This sequence comes from Oleispira sp., assembly GCA_051278005.1. Taxonomy (GTDB): domain Bacteria; phylum Pseudomonadota; class Gammaproteobacteria; order Pseudomonadales; family Oceanobacteraceae; genus Oleispira. Next base: position 15,491 of record JBNMQK010000017.1, read on the forward strand.
TAACTCTTCGACGCACGTGTAAAGCGGACGTGATAATGAAAACGAAGGGCTGGCATAGTCTGCAAGTTCTTTGTTGACCTTAATCATGGGTGAATCTAAACAAAACTCACGAGCGTGTATGACGTCTATGGAAGGCGTATCTTTCAGGAATTTCAATGCATTTGCATAGCTTATTCCAAAGTCGAGATTTAAGTCTAATCGGTTTTCTACAACGTCGACGAGGCTCTCAGCCGTAATGGATAATTCACTGTGGGGTGTTTGGATTTCGAAATGATAACTGTGATTACCAAAATAATCAGTGCGCTTATTCGCATGAGTCTCTTGGGGTGAAATAATCATTCGGCTTTCTAAGCAGGTTTGTCTTGCCGTATTTCTAGGCATTAAATTGGCTAGGTTGTAACAATGAGAAACTGTGCCAGCGTATTTATATTTTGTTATATGCCTAACTTGATAGCGCATCTTAAAGTTCCTTTACTATCAATGTCATGGATGAAGTACGCAGGTTCATAAATGATCGTTTAAAAGTCATGGTATTAGTCCTCCCAAGACGTTGTAACAAGTTGCTGTGGATCGATACGATGATCGAAGTACTTATCGCTTAGAATATTACTGAAGTCAGACAGTAAGGTGTTTAAACGTATCAGCAAAGCAGAAAGTTCAAATCTTGATCCCTCTTGGCTCTCTGCTAATGTGGTTATCCGTGACAGTTTTAAACTGGTGACCGCTTCCAATAACGCGCGGTCTTCCTCATCGAGTCCTTTGAGGTTAGGATCGGTTCTGCGTACTGCAGCAAAATGATTTTGCAATCGTTCGAACTGAAAAATTAACGATCTTGGATTAGTATTATCTAATATAACCAGCTCTAAACCTAACTCTATGCCGCTGCGCGTTCTGCTGTGACGGCGGTAAGTAATGAATACTTCCATTGAGCGTAACATGGCGGTAAGCAGGGTTTTATCATCGCCTTTATCGGTTGTCTGAGTCACCAGCGACGTGACGGTTTTCATGATTTGTGCGGCGCGTTCAACTCGACGACCCATGTCCATAAAATGCCAACCAACACCACGAACCATGCTCTCTTGCATTAAACCTGACAGTGCAATAAGCGGAATAACGAGCGGATCTAAATCTTCTTCTGGTGCTGAAGACAGGCCATTGGCTAACGATGACTCTAAGTTATCCAGCGCGTCTCTAATGTCATTAATTACTCGAATAGTATCTGAAGAGAGCAACTCTTTAGATTCGTCAGCACAATATAATAAGGAGTTAAGTGTCGATTTTATGCTGCCTGGACGATTTCCATCTTTAATAATTAATAATAATTCTTCTTCAGGATTGGCGAGCTGTTCGTCTGTGGCATTCAAAAACCCAGGGTGCGTTCCGGTTACTTCAGTAATGGACCGCAGTAATATGCGCTGCGATTTTTTACTGATCGCTTGCTCATCGTTAATCATTATAAAAACGGTTCTGAGTATGCGCAGTGATGCCTCTGCTCGTTCTGCGTAGCGTCCCATCCAAAATAGATTTTCAATCACTCGACTTGGCAAGCTCATCAACGAAGATTCAAGTTCTGCCTGCCCACCTTCAAGTGAATCGTTATCGCTAATACGCTCTGGTTCAGTGGCCGTAATCCAAGTGTCTTTACTTGGGCAGCCCGCTTGCATACTAATAATTGGGCTGCCAACGTCATTACCAACGCGAGTTAAGCCACCAGGCATAACAATGTAGGAATTATCGGCGGCAACCGAAAAGGTGCGAAGAATAGCGGGCCTTGGTTGCAGCGTCCCTTTTATCAATGACGGAATGTGGGGTTTATCAATGCGTTCTTGAGCAACAAACTGATTGGGCTGGTGACGAATTTTACGTAACAGTTCAGTCGTATCGGTTTCGTTTAGGTCGCCGCCAAACACGCTTTTTAAACTATGACCTCGGTAAATAGGCTTAATAACTAAGTGTTTAATATTGGCCATGACAAATTTCAAATCGTCGGTATCACCGCACCAATAAGTTTTAACCGAGTCTAAGCGTGGCTCTCTGCCAAGCAATGTTTTACTAATCTCTGGTAGATATTTTAATAAAATAGGGTTTTCGAGCACGCCTGAGCCAATAGGGTTTGCCATAATAACCCGGCCCGCTCTGACAACATCAAGTAATCCTGGCACGCCGAGTTGAGAATTACTGCGCAGCTCGACGGGGTCGCAAGATACATCATCAACTCGTCTTAAAATAACGTCGACACGATCAAGGCCATCTAAAGATTTCATCCATACAAAGCCATTTCTTACCACTAAGTCACCACTTTGGACCAGTGGAAACCCTAAATAATTAGAGATATAAGAATGGTCAAAGTAAGTTTCGTTGTGCGCACCGGGTGTGAGTACCACGACTCTTGCTTGGCCATCAGACGGCGATAACGAAATCAGTTTGTGGCGAAGACGTTGGAAGAAACTGGCGAGTCTGTGAACATGGCTGTCGCGAAATAAGCTGGGAAATACCCGTGACATCACGGTTCTATTTTCTAGTACATAACCTGCACCACTGGGTGCTTGTGTACGGTCGGAGAGTACACACATGCTGCCATCTGGTCGCTGAACCATATCGGCTGAGTGAAGAATAAGTTCGTGTTCGCCCGGGATTTGTATGCCTTGGCAGGCGCGTAAGAAGCCACCGTGGCCAAACAAGGCTTCAGGGGGCAGAGCATGCTGTTTAAGTAAGGTTCTTTCGCCGTAAAAATCTCGTAGCATTAAATTAAACAGTTCGGCGCGTTCAAGTAGCCCCGCTTCAATGACTGACCAATCTTCGCTGCCAATAATAGCGGGTACAAGATCCAGCTCCCATTGGCTGTTGGTAGTAGGACCTTTACCGTAAATATTATAGGTAACACCATCGTCGCGTAGAATGCGTCGTGCTTTGTCTTGGCGCTCATTAAGTGCGGTTGACCCTAAGTTTTTTAGGCTACTGAGTAAATAATCCCATTCCGGTTTGATCGTGCCTTCTGGCTTATAAACTTGATCCGGAATGCCGGCCGCTGGTCGATTATAATTCAAGCTTTGACTGGTGTGTGTCTGCCCTTGTGTTTGAGACTGAGTTTGCGCCTGCATCTGGAGTTGTGACTGAGGTAAAGGCTGATTTTGGGGATAAAGGGGTTCTGACACAATTGCCTACCTGATGACGAAGATATATTGGCTCAACCAAGGGGATTGAGTACTTTATTGAGCGAGACTCATTATATACCTATTTTCAAATTGAGTATCACGTAGAAAAAGGAACCTTCTGGTGACGGTTCCTTTTTCTATAGGACTTAACGAACAGCTAGCAATCTATCGGTCTACGCAGGTCTAATGTATGCGGATACTCGTTAGTCGGCTCTTCGCGCAGAGGCTCAAGTTTTTTATCATGGCTTTGCGTATGGCTCAGCTTTTCAAAGCGATTGATGCGTCGTGATTCAGCCTCAAACGAATTGACTGGGAAAGCATCGTAACTACGTCCACCAGGATGAGACACATGATAACTACAACCGCCCATCGACTTACCGTTCCACGTATCGATGACATCAAAGATCAGCGGCACATGTGGGCTAATGCGAGGATGAAGCGCCGAAGGTGGCTGCCATGCTCGGTAGCGAACAGCACCGACATACTCCCCATGGCGCTCGGTATTAATCAAGGGCACTCGGCGGCCATTACAGGTTAATACATAGCGGCCATCGGTCAGTCCGGTTGCTTTAATTTGCAAGCGCTCAACCGATGAATCAACATAACGCGCGGTACCAAAGCTGCTGCTTTCTTCCCCTAGCACATGCCAAGGCTCAATCGCCCAGCGCAGTTCGAGCTCAATATTATCCAGTTTAACGCGACCATAATGAGGAAAACGGAATTCTTCAAACGGTGCCAGCCAGTCCAATTCGAACGGGTAGCCGTGGTCTTGTAAGTCGGCAATAACGTCTTTCATGTCTTGCCAGATGTGGTGCGGCATCATGAAGCGATCATGCAGCGCCGTTCCCCAGCGGACTAACGGTTTCTTGTAGGGTTCTTTCCAGAATCGTGCCAATAGCGTTCTAATTAATAACGACTGCACTAATGCCATGCGGCTGTGCGGTGGCATTTCAAAGCCACGAAATTCTAAAATGCCTAAGCGACCACTAGCACTGCTGGGTGAAAACAGTTTATCAATACAAAACTCAGAGCGGTGAGTATTACCGGTAATATCGATTAATAAGTTACGTAATAAGCGATCGACTAACCAAGGCTGTGTCGCCTCTTCTTCAGACATTTGAGAAAAGGCGATTTCTAGCTCATACAGCATTTCATCTCGGCCTTCATCTACCCTGGGTGCTTGGCTGGTGGGGCCCAAGAACATGCCAGAGAACATGTAAGACAAGCTAGGGTGGTGCTGCCAGAAGGTAATAAAGCTGCGCAATAAGTCAGGACGACGTAATAGCGGACTGTCTTCTGGTGATGCGCCACCTAGCGTGATGTGGTTGCCGCCGCCGGTACCCGTATGACGACCATCGAGCATGAATTTCTCTGTGGATAGGCGCGATAAGCGGGCTTCTTCATAGAGTTTCGTTGTAGTGTCGACGAGTTGTTCCCAGTTATCAGACGGGTGAACGTTCACTTCAATAACGCCAGGATCAGGCGTCACCAGTAATTTTACTAAGCGTGGATCACGAGGTGGCTCATAACCTTCAATAATGACAGGCAAAGATAGCTTCGTAGCGGCTTCTTCAATCGCAGCAATCAGAATAATGTAGTCTTCTAAGTATTCTAGTGGAGGCATGAATATATGCAGGCGACCTTCGCGTGCTTCAATACACATAGCGGTACGCACTACTTTTTTCCACTCAGGATCTTTTTTGAATTCTTTATCGATTTCCTTGTTGGCTAATAAAACTTGTTCAGCCGCGTTTAATTCACTGTGCGTCGGGATCGGACTAGCAAAACGAATGTCGGTACGTTTTATTAGAGGGTCACGCGGTGCAAAAGGATCGCGTTCAATAGGCAGTTCTTGGTCTTCTTTCGCCAGCGAGGGTAAGTCGTTTAACGGCAAGCGTAAACCCATTGGGGAATCGCCTGGAGTCAATACAATTCTTTCGCGCTTCATCGGCCAAACACTGCTTTTCCACTGCTTATCACCCTCACCACGACCAATGGGAATCACTAAGCCACTGGGCACGCTGATCCCCCGGTCGATGAGCGCTGCTAGGCGCCTGCGATCTAAATCTGATTGAACATTTTGAGCCAATAAATCGATATTCTTCGGCAGCGATTGTTCTTTTTGAAGATAGTGGAAAGCATCTTCATAAGCTGGCTGGCAGTGTGCACTTGGAATGTCGAGCAAGGTGCAAAGCGCGCTACTTAGACGACAGGCATCTCTAATAGTATGTCCGTAGTCTTTATCGATACGGGCGAGGCTGCTGGCCTCGGTCCAAAGAGGCTCGCCATCTTTACGCCAAAAAACGCCCAATGCCCAGCGTGGGATTTCTTCGCCAGGATACCACTTGCCTTGTCCGTAATGGACTAAACCATTCGGCGCAAAGCGTTCTCGAATACGCAGTAATAACGTTTTTGCTAAGGATAACTTATCGTCACCTAAAGCATCAGTATTCCACTGTCCCGACTCCATATCGTCGATCGAAACAAACGTGGGTTCACCACCCATCGTGAGTCGAACATCATTCTTTTCAAACTCTTTGTCGACACTAGTCCCGAGTGCCAATATGTTTTGCCATTGGTCTTCGGTATAAGGTTTTGTCACACGTGGATCTTCTAAAACACGGGTGACCGTATTACTGAAATCAAATTCAACTTCACATTCATCCGTAAAACCGGCGATGGGCGCAGCAGATACAGGGTGTGGAGTACACGCTAATGGAATGTGACCTTCACTGGCAAACAAACCAGAAGTAGGATCAAGACCGACCCAACCCGCGCCAGGTAAAAAGACTTCACACCAAGCATGCAGATCGGTGAAATCTTCTTCCGTGCCCGATGGACCATCTAGCGACTGTTCATCGGCTTTCAGTTGCACCAAATAACCGGAGGCAAAGCGCGCGGCTAAACCTAAATGGCGTAGTAGTTGTACTAATAACCAAGCAGAATCACGGCAAGAGCCTTTTGCACTTTCTAGTGTCTCTTCCGGTGTTTGTACACCCGGTTCAAGACGCACTAAATACTCAATTTCTTGCTGTACTTGTTGATTAACTTCAACAAGAAAATCGTTAATACGTTGTTTTTTAGTATTAACTTCTTTTAAGCGTTTTCTAAATAAAGAGCCGCAGTTCTTACCTTTAGAAGACTCTTTTTCTAGGTAAGGCAGTAATTCTTTTTTCAGTTGCTTTGGATACGTGAAGGGAAAATATTCTGCGTATTCTTCAACAAAGAAATCAAACGGATTAATGACCGTCATGTCGGCAACAACTTCGACATCGACTTCAAATTCAGTGCATTTTTCTGGAAAAACCAAGCGCGCTAAGTAGTTACCAAACGAATCTTGCTGCCAGTTAATGAAATGTTCAGCGGGTTTGATGTTTAAGCTATAACTATGAATTGGCGTTCTGCTATGCGGAGCAGGACGAAGCCTAACCGTGTGAGGCGATAAGCTCACAGGGCGATCAAATTTATAACGGGTTCTATGATTTATAGAAACACGGATAGTCATTTATATTCAGCCTTGTTGGTTAGTAAACCAATTCTCGGAAATACTGGAATGAATCGCAGCTATATCTAATTGCATGTCGTTTAGGAAATCTTTCATTGGTACGCCAAGATCGCGATAGTCCATTGGATTGAGGCGCTCTTCTTGAATTTTTTTCACCGTGTCAACCGGAGGCTTATGATGCGGTAAATTTTCCAATGAGCCCTTTACCGCCTCTAGACAGTAGGTGATCGATCTTGGAAATGCTTTATCTTCAATAATATAGCGCGCGACTAGCTGACTTTTAACGGTTGAACGCACCGTACGACGATAGCTTTGATCAGCATCAAGTGATCTTAAAACCTGGCCCCAAATTATTTGTTGGCTGTTAATGGCTTCGGCATCGTCCATTACTTGCAACTGTGCTCGAACCCCTGCATCCAATAAACGGGTTGTCATATCGGCACGCTCAATATTGCGCCCCAGTCCCATAAAACTCCACACCGCATCGCGTGGCATGGTGCCCATTAAGAGGCCTTGAATTTGCTGGCAACTTTTAATTACGCCATTCAAAAAGTGAAAACGTTGGCTACGATTAATACCTTGTTGCAGGTTCTCTATAACAAACATATTCAATTCGTTAATCATTACCCAAATTTGAGCAGGAACAACATCGCGAGTCGTTCGTAAATTTTCTCGGGCAAATTTCAAGTTAGAAACCACCGAGCAAGGATTATTCTCTTCACTCAATAAAAATTTAATAACATTACGCTCATCTTGAACTTTATAGCGTTCATCGAAGGCTTCTTCTGCACTGTTGATGGTAATTAAGTTGTACCAACCGATACCGACACTGGTCGGTAGGTCAGACATCAGTTTGTCATAAACGCTAATAAGGCGAACGGTATTTTCAATGCGTTCCAAATAGCGGGCTGCCCAGTATGTTCTTTCTGCTACGCGAGATAACATGTGTTTCTCCTATGGCTGTCTCTAATCAACGATCCGCTATTCAACGATCCACGTGTCTTTACTGCCGCCACCCTGTGAAGAATTAACCACCAAGGAACCTTTCTTCATCGCTACTCGGGTTAATCCACCCATAGTGACGTAAGACTCTTTCCCTTGAAGAACAAAAGGTCGTAAGTCGAGATGGCGTGCCTCTAGTTGATTTTTTCCTATGAAGGCAGGAGCGGTTGATAACGCTAAGGTGGGTTGTCCTATATAATTTCTAGGATTCTCATTGATCAATTTAACGAACTTGTCGCGCTCTTTTTTAGTCGAGTGCGGCCCAACAAGCATGCCGTAGCCGCCAGATTCGTTGGCCGGTTTGATTACTAATTTTTCGATGTTATCAATAACGTATTCACGCTGTTCTTTGTCGTAACAAAGATAGGTTTTAACATTTTTTAAAATCGGTTCTTCTTTCAGGTAATAGCGAATCATGTCAGGTACAAAAGCATAAATAACCTTATCATCGGCAACCCCTGCGCCAGGCGCATTAGCCAACCCAACCTTACCGGATTTCCAAGCGCGCATTAATCCTTTAACGCCCAATTGGGAGTCTTTATTAAAGACTTCTGGATCGATAAATAAATCATCGATGCGGCGATAAATAACATCCACTCTCTCAAGTCCCGCAATGGTTTTCATATAAACGCAATCGTCATCTTTAACGACTAGATCAGCGCCTTCTACCAATTCACAACCCATATTTTGAGCTAAAAATGCATGCTCAAAATAGGCCGAGTTATAAATCCCAGGGGTTAATACCACGACCACGGGATTTGGTATGTCCCGGGGTGACAGTACGATTAACGTTTCGAATAATTGTGTACAATAATCATCAATGGGAGCGATTTTTATTTCTTCAAAAAGTTCAGGAAGAATACGCTTGGTGATCGATCGATTTTCCAGCATGTAAGAAACACCGGAAGGTACGCGTAAATTGTCTTCTAAAACGTAAAAGTCACCGTCGCCATCACGCACTAAATCAGTGCCGCATATATGTGCCCAAACCCCTAAAGGGGGCGAAAACCCGACACATTCTTTGCGAAAGTTTTCTGATTGCTCGAGCACGTAGGCAGGAACAATACCGTCTTTAATAATGTTTTGGTCGTTGTAAATATCATCGATAAACATATTGATGGCTTTTAAACGTTGCTTTAAACCTTCGGCGGTGACATCCCAGTGCGCTTTACTGATAGTTCTGGGTACGATATCAAATGGCCATGCGCGGTCAATATTTCCTTGATCGGAATAAACAGTAAAGCTTACGCCCATTTCTTTAATAGTTGATTCAGCCGCTTTACGATGGATCTCTACAGTATCTTCGGAGAGTGATCTAAAATAAGACACTAACTTTTTAGCGGGTTTGCGCGCCTTGCCTGGACTGCTCATGACTTCATCATAAAAGTCATCGCAAACATAAGTATTCCATATGTCCGTCATTTTTATTCAAAGTCCTTTATCCATTAATAGCACTAAAAATTAAGAAAACAATGCATCTACTTTTACTCACAACACTGCATTTATTTGTAGATCGTCAAAATCTTAAAGCGCGTTGTGAGCGGTACTGTTAATTAAAAGCCTGTAATCTCATCGTGTATGGTTTACATAACAGAGCAATATCTAGACCAAAATAATATTACAATCATATCTTTTAGTTCAGGTGACGGGTTTGTTAGATTTTTTCAACGGCTATCTGTTTTACGATAAGATTACTGGGAGGACCAAATTGATTAAAAATTGCAACGTCCGCCGCATCTCTGCCATAGCCAATGGCTACGTAGCCACCTCTTAATTCAGCCTGAGTTGCGTCGAAGGTATACCAGCGTCCACCTACGTAAGCTTCAAACCAAGCGTGTAAATCCATCGGCACCAATTCATGTAAGTAACCGACTACAAGCCTTGCAGGAATGCTTAGGCTTCGACAAAGGGCGATGCAAAGATGTGAAAAGTCACGGCAAACACCGGAGCCTCTAATATTGATTTCGGTTGCAGATAGTTGAATGTCACTACCTTCCATTTCATACGCTATATTAGATCGAACCCAGTGTTCAATAGCGGATACTTGATCGTATCCTAATAGACATCCGGCAGTAATTTCTGTTGCTAAGTTTGCAAATCTATCCGATTCACAAAAGCGACTCGGTAATAAATAGCTGAGCACAGAATCAGGAAGATTTTCAATGTCGACAAAAGGTGCACCCGGTAAGCGGTCATAAAAATCTGAAATCATGACTTCAGAAACCGTCTTAATAATAAGATTTCCTGGAGGGGCCATTAATCGTTGGCAAAGGTTGCCATAAGCATCGCTGAATTCAAAAACAGGCAGCATAGGGATGTGTCTGTATTCTTCACTGATAATCCATTGCTGTGCACCACTGCAAGGCTTAAGCATGAATATAAAGGGCGTGTTTACCGCGATATCGAACTCTAGATAACAGCTGGTGCGAAGCAGCATTATTAAAACCTTTCAGTTTATTAAATTATTAAAATAGCCTAGAAAAGTTAAACTTGAAAGCATTATTATCGGCAATTATTCGTTATTATTTAAGGTACATTTGTACCGTTAGTGGGCATTGTATCCGTCAATGGTCTGGTTAGTTGTGATGGGATATAGACCTGTAAAATATTGATTTATTGTTAAGAGATTATGTTGAGAGGTATTAAAAGTATGAACGATGTATAAATATATAAATGTATGGATAACCTTATTACAAGCGCGCTAATAAAAAAGGTGTTAAGGAAAAATTTCACACACTTACCACCATTTCAATGTTCATTGTTCCAGAGGGTGATCATTATTACGGCGCACTGACTGACGGAATTATGTAAGTGCAAGGTGATATTAATCTTAGCGATGCAACTTAACGAGCATCATGGTTTCAACCGCCTTAATCTTGTTTATGATACCTTGTCTTTAAGTGATTTTGTCTGACGTTGGTCTGGCGTACACTTAACAAGCAAGGAAGGAAGGATAATAATTCACGTTATAAGTCATAATGTGATGGCCGATCACTATATTGTAATTCTTAGTAATAAAACTGCATTGTTTCTTACCGAGAGTTCTTTTAAAGTAATAATCATAAAAAAACGACAGCTATTAAAAAGTCTTAGTAAACCCACTAACCGTGAGTAGTTAATAATGAGCAATCCGCATTTTCCAAAGTTATTTGAGCCATTGGATTTAGGCTTCACGCAATTAAAAAATCGTATATTGATGGGTTCAATGCATACTGGTTTAGAAGAAATGAAAGATGGTATGGAGCGCATGGCCGTTTTCTTCTCTGAGCGAGCTCGCGGGGGCGTAGGTCTTATTGTAACGGGGGGCTTTGGTCCGAGTTCAGAAGCGGCCACCCATCCGCATACAAATATTATTAACAGTGATGAAGAAGCGTTAAAACATAAAACTATTACAGATGCGGTGCATGCAGAAGACTCAAAAATCTGTATGCAGATTTTGCATACCGGTCGTTATGCATTCAACCCAAATTTGGTAGCACCCTCGGCCGTACAAGCCCCCATTAATCCGTTCACCCCTAAAGCTTTGGATAATGACGGTATAGAAAAACAAATCAACGACATCGTTCAATTGGCTAAATACGCTCAAGTCGGCGGTTATGACGGTGTTGAAATAATGGGTTCAGAAGGTTATTTCATCAACCAATTCTTAGCCAAGCGCACGAACCATCGTGAAGATGAATGGGGTGGTGAATACGAAAACCGCATGCGTTTAGCGGTTGAGGTTGTTCGTCGTACCCGAGAAGCGTTGGGTGAGAAATTCATTATTATTTATCGTCTATCCATGTTGGATTTGGTCGAAGGCGGTAGTTCTTACGAAGAAGTTTTACAGCTTGGTAAAGCGATTGAGAAAGCGGGTGCCACGATCATTAATACCGGTGTTGGTTGGCACGAAGCTCGTATTCCCACGATTGCGACTAAGGTGCCTCGCGCCGCTTTTACTTGGGTAACGGCAAAATTCCGTAAAGAACTTTCAATTCCGTGTATTACGTCTAATCGAATTAATACACCCGAAGTGGCTGAAGAAGTTTTACAGCGTGGTGATGCGGATATGGTATCTATGGCGCGTCCATTTTTAGCCGATCCCTTATTTGTTGAAAAAGCAGCGGCGGGTAAGAGTGACGAAATTAATACCTGTATTGGTTGTAACCAAGCCTGTTTGGATCACGTATTTAGCGGCAAGCTAACCAGCTGTTTAGTGAACCCACGTGCATGCCATGAAACAGAAATTATCATTTCTGATATTGATGTTAGTAAGAAAAAGAAATTAGCGGTTATTGGAGCAGGACCTGCAGGTTTGTCATTTGCAACGATCGCAGCGGGCCGTGGTCATGACGTCACCTTGTTTGATTCTGCCAATGAAATTGGTGGTCAGTTTAACATTGCCAAGCAGGTTCCGGGTAAAGAAGAGTTTTTTGAAACCATCCGTTATTTTGGTAAGCAGATTGAATTGACGGGCGTAAACCTGCAGTTAAATACGCGTGTGAGCGCCGAAGATTTAAATGAAGGTGATTATGACGAAATCATTTTAGCCACCGGTATTGCACCGCGTTTACCTGAAATTGAAGGTATTGAGCATAGTAAGGTTTTGAATTATCTTGATGTGTTAAGACATAAGAAACCCGTGGGTAAAAAAGTAGCGGTGATCGGCGCTGGCGGTATCGGTTTTGATGTCTCTGAATACCTCTGTCACCAAGGTGTTGCGACAAGCCAAAACATTCCTGCCTTTATGAAAGAGTGGGGCGTTGATATGACGTTGCAAGCACGTGGTGGTATCGAAGGCGTAGTCGCCGAAGTTTCTCCCTCGGCCCGCGAAGTATTTTTACTGCAGCGTAAGTCATCTAAGGTTGGCGCTAAGTTAGGCAAAACCACAGGCTGGATTCATCGTACTGGTCTTAAAAATAAAGGCGTGCAGATGATTGCAGGTTGCACCTACGACAAGATTGACGATCAAGGCTTACACATGACGGTTGATGGTACTGAAAAGGTGCTTGATGTTGATAACGTGATTATTTGTGCGGGCCAAGACCCTATGCGTGAGTTAGTCGAAGGCTTGAATAAACCTTATCATTTAATTGGCGGTGCTGATGTGGCCGCTGAACTTGATGCTAAGCGTGCGATTGATCAAGGTACGCGTTTAGCGGCTGCGATTTAATTAATAAGATAAAAGCTCAAAGAAAAAAACGCTGTTAATACAGCGTTTTAAAAAAAGGCCCTAAAGAAATTTAGGGCTTCTCATTTCTAACAGACCTAGAACGAATAAGTTAACCCTAAGGTTACATTTCGCCCGATAACTGGGCTATATTCTTTCAAATAACTAACGTGGTTACGACCAAACTCATCCATCAAATTATGCGCCTTAAGATAAAGTTGCATAGAAGATTTCGATAATGGTTGGGTATAGGCCGCATAAAAATTAACGACTGAATAATCTGCAGTAGTGCTTTCGTTATCAGCAACCGCGGTTTGTTCAGCGTAATACTTAACATCCGTGGTGACTTTCCAGTTATTAGCCTGCCATTTAATGCCACTGCTCGTGGTGAGTGGTGGAGTTCGAGGTAGGTTTTTATTAGCGCCTTCTTTCAAACGTGCTTGTACAAAGTCAGCTTGTAGAAACCACTGTAAGTTATCATTCACATGGTAATCAAACTGCCATTCCGTGCCTACAAACCAAGCGTCTTTTTGCTCGTTGCGATATACGGGGTTGCCATGAAAGGGGTCAGCCATACTTTTAAGGTCATTAAATATATAACCATCGAAGTCATAATAATAAGCCGTACCTTGTAATTGATAGTCTAGTTCTTCGTACGTCCATGTTAAGTCTAGGCTGTAAGCCGTCTCAATATTCAAGTCTGGATTATCCAATTGGAAGCTGAACGTGGCATGGTGATCACCATTCCAATACAATTCATCCGCTACTGGAGCTCGCTGAGAGCGTGAGGCACTAATACCAAATTTTTGCTTATCAAGGCGCCATGTTAACGCTGCACTCAGTGATACTGAATCAAACGTTTTATCATCATAGTAATCAGATGCTTGACGATAGGACGGGAGAATAGAAACGGGATCTGCTTCTATTGCTCGTTGATCATAGCGAGCCCCTAATTCCAATAAACCAAACGCCCAATCACGCTCCATGATTAGAAAAATACCTACGTCTTGAGTATGGGTGATAGGCATAGGCGTATCATGGGAAAACATGAAACCGTCTATTACCGTATTACTTAAATTGCCACCTTGTTCTCCATCCCAGCTTAAATCACTGTAGTTGGGTATTTCAGGACAGCCACCATGATCATGACATACCTCTAAGTCTTGCTCAGATATCTGCAAGCCTACATCTGATTGCCAGCCACTCATATTGGCCAAACTTAATGTGGCTTTGAACTCACTGGATGTTTTATCAAATAAACCCACCACAGTGCCATCAGTACCTTCCCCATGCTCATAATCAATATACGTAAATTGTGTTTTTAGTTGCTCAAATACAGGCGGAAGTGAATACACGATACTCTGTGCATCAAACCTTACTTGGGTAGGTTCTACTATCGCTTTTTCGTCATATTCATTAGGCACGCCATATTCATAATCCAACATAGAAAGCGCGATGCCGTGGGCATTGCCATTCTGTTGGATATAATTTAAGCCTGCGTTAACACCTTGACTATCAGTTGATGTATTACCGATGGTTTCCCCATTACCTGCACGAAAGTTTTCGCTATTACGACTAAACCCATCTAGGTGCATCACCCAGTTGCCGTTACCAGCATCTATACTCGCATTCACGTTCGTGCCGCTATCTGCACTACTAACAGAGCTTTGCAAGCGCCCTTCAAATCCATCCAAAGGAATTTCGTGAAAACGAGAGTCGGCCATATTAATAACCCCCCCCATAGCACCACTACCGAAGCGCAGGGTATTAGGGCCATAAATGACTTCAATTTGATCGGCATTGGCGGCATCGACCATGGGTGCATGGTCACTGCTCATGGCGGATACATCTGCGCTATCAGTCCCATTAATGGTCATCTTCACACGATTTCCACTAAGTCCTCGAATAACAGGGCGTCCGACACCGGCGCCGAAGCTCGCATTAGAAATACCTGGCAAACTCGATAATAATTCACCGATGGTGTCGCCATTCTGCTCTTGAAGCTCTTCTTTACCTAATACGCGGATAGGTTGTGCTACGTCATTAAGTAATTGACCAGAAGCGGTTATTTTAACGTTATCAAGCGCCATTTCATCAGACGCTACTTCATCACGAGCTATTTCACTGACTGCATTCGCGTTAAAAACCACTGCCAGCACAAGGCTGGCAGTAGTGAGCGTTACACGTTTAATGTTCATGCTTAGATACATCTTTTTCATGAAAAACAACCATGCTTGCAATGTCGCTTACAGTTAAATTGAAATCTTCATGCAAGTGATAAGTCGCGGATCCACTTTCTGATTCTTCCATATCTATTTCATAGCCTTTCTGAGCCTTGTTATCGACAACTAAAACCGTTTTAGCAGCAGACGCCATAATGAAGTCACTGCAGGTTGACGCTGCAGAAAAATCCAATTCAATAGACTTTAGTTCAATACCTTCATGGTCTAACGCTATGAATGTACCGCCTAGCGTCATGGCTAGAATGTCTTGCTCTTCACTATCAAGTTGCATATCGCAAATGCTTGTTTCAAACGCAAATGCACTAGCGTCTGAACCTTTAACCACAACTGGTTCACCTGCATCATCATCCAACTCAACAATGGCATAGTTTGAAGTACCTGGTTCGAAACCGACAATTACATGGCCTTGTGCACGCCAAACATAATTAGCGACTGTGCCATCTAGAGTCAGCATTGAATCAATAAAGGTATGTTCCTCTGTGGATTCATCTTCTTCAATTACCACGGCAAGGGCGCCTTCATCACAAGTCACTACCACCAACTCATCGGTTTGACCGTGGCTAGTGGGGGTTGCACATGCAAAGCTAGCATCGACAATCGCTGCACCATCTTCATAAAATGCAGCATTGCCGCCAGCGAATACCATGACTACTTCATGCTCTTCATCGATCATAAGAGCAGG
>JBNMQK010000018.1:0-30820 GCA_051278005.1 Oleispira sp.
TTACTTTAGAAGCGCAAGAAGGAAAGCTCTTTGCCCCGTTAGCGTTTACCAAAACCTATGCCATGGCCGCTGCTGCAATTTTAGCCATTACACTGGTGCCGGTATTAATGGGTTATTTTATTCGCGGAAAGGTGATAAGCGAAAAGAAAAATCCACTCAACCGCTTATTAATTGCCATCTATCAACCGCTGTTGGCGAGGTTATTACAGTTCCCTAAAACGACGCTATTATCGGCGTTAACGATTGTGCTGTTAAGTTTATATCCTGCCAGTAAAATCGGCAGCGAATTTATGCCCGATTTAGACGAAGGCGATCTCATGTATATGCCGACGACCTATGCTGGGTTATCAGTGGGCAAGGCGCGCGAGATTCTTCAGCAAACCGATAAACTGATCGCGACTGTTCCAGAAGTCGAGCATGTGTTTGGTAAAATTGGTCGTGCGGATACTGCCACTGATCCAGCCCCTTTAACTATGATTGAAACGTTTATTAAATTAAAACCTAAGGACCAATGGCGAGAAGGATTAACCAGTAAAGGACTGCGTAAAGAGCTTGATCAATTGATTCAATTCCCGGGTTTGACTAATGCTTGGGTTATGCCAATTAAAACTCGTATTGATATGTTAGCCACGGGCATTAAAACTCCAGTAGGCATTAAAGTATCGGGGCCTGATTTGACCGTGATCCAAGGGATTGGTCAGCAACTCGAACAAGTATTAGCAGAAGTAAAAGGAACGGCATCAGTTTATTCCGAGCGGGTGGTGGGGGGGCGTTATATTAAAATTGATATTCAACGCCGACAAGCTGCCCAGTACGCCATGAGCATCAAGGATGTACAGCAGATTATCAGCAGCGCCATCGGCGGTAAAAATATTGCTGAATCGGTTGAAGGTGATAAACGTTATCCGATTAATTTACGTTATCCTCAGCAATACCGCGATTCACCCGAACAACTTCGGCGTCTGCCGATTGTGACGAAAGGCGGTCACCATATCACCCTTGGGGATGTTGCTAATATTCGCATTGAAAATGGCCCGCCTATGATAAAAAGTGAGAACGCTCGCATTAATGGCTGGACTTATATCGACATTGAATCTGAAGGTATTAATGCCATTGATATTGGCAGTTATGTCGATAATGCAAAAGCGGTTATGGCGCAAAAAATAGAGGCGGGTGAGTTTGATTTGCCCGCAGGTTATTCCATTCGTTGGGCTGGGCAATATGAATACATGCAAAGGGCAAAAGAAAAACTCAGTTACGTGGTGCCATTAACCCTCGGTGTGATTATTTTATTATTGTATTTAAATTTTAGAAATGCGCGTGATGTTGCGTTGATTTTATTAACGTTACCGATGGGGTTGGTCGGCGGTATTTTATTAATGTCGTATTACCAGTTCAATTTCTCTGTGGCGGTGGGGGTTGGCTTTATTGCCTTGGCAGGTGTTGCCGCAGAAACAGGGGTTATCATGCTGCAATATTTGAAACAGGCCATTGAAGATGAACAGCCGACAACCAGAGAAGCGCTGCAGATGAGTATTCTTGATGGCGCCGTCAATCGTGTACGCCCGGTGATGATGACCGCCATTGCGACCATTGCCGGCTTAGTACCTATAATGTTTGGCTCCGGCGTTGGCTCAGAAGTTATGAGCCGTATTGCCGCGCCTATGTTAGGCGGTATGATCAGTGTGGTGATATTAACCTTACTGGTTTTGCCGGTGGCGTATTATCAAGCGGTACGTTCTCGGTAAATAGTGATGGGTACTGTCTCTCGTAGGCAGTATCCTTGTAAAAATAGGTTGACTTCACTTACAATAAATATATTGTGTACAATATAATAGTAAGCAATATAATAACCAGAGGAAATTGAAAATGATAATTAAACAGCTCGCGGCGCTAATATTTTTTGCAACCACTGCATGGCCTATTTTTGCCAATGAAGGCGGAATATCCGTAACAGACGCTGGGCAGTTTGAAGTCTCTAGTAGTACTTTTACGTGTATCCGAGATATGACTAAGGTACGGGGCTTCTATGTGGATAACCTGAAAGGTGATCTTGAGGGAACTCTAGCCATCGCGAACTCTGATACAGGAGGTGTTTATCCTGCGGGTTCTGTCGTGCAATTGGTTCCAGGCGAAGTCATGATTAAGCACGAAGCGGGTTTTAGCCCTGCGACCAAGGGCTGGGAGTTCTTTGAATTGGATGTTTCTGAAGAAGGTTCGGACATTAGAAAACGTGGCTTTGTTGATGTCGTGAACCGCTTTGGCGGTAATTGCTTTGCGTGCCATATTCAAGCCAAGCCTCAGTGGGACATGATCTGTGAAGATACTCACGGCTGTGAAACGATTCCGATTACCAAAGAAGTCATTGACCTCATTCAAAGGACAGATCCACGTTGTACGGATAATGAAGAACTGAGTGTGAGTGAGTCTTATGAGCTGTTTAAACTTAAGTTGAAAGTCGGTGTTGGCAGCGCGATAGGTACTGTAAAAGAAATGATGTAGCCTTTTTGATACGCTTGATGTGGGTATATTGAAGACTGAACCTTTCAATACCTTCACTTGGCATAAACTGCACTCACCAGAGCGGCAAGCATTTTCAGCGTTATCGCCATGTCGTTCCATGCTACTTAATAACGGCTCATCTACCGAGCTTCAACTGACCTTGGCTACCACGAGCTTTATACGTTTAGGATGTAAGCT
This sequence comes from Oleispira sp., assembly GCA_051278005.1. Taxonomy (GTDB): domain Bacteria; phylum Pseudomonadota; class Gammaproteobacteria; order Pseudomonadales; family Oceanobacteraceae; genus Oleispira. The sequence continues at coordinate 2,701 of JBNMQK010000018.1, forward strand.
AGCAATGGTATTCGCAACGTGACCATTTTGTTCGTTGTCATCGATCCCGGTTTTAATTAATACTTGCTGGTGGTCTAGCGCATGTTGATAACCATCAACCGCATGTAGAATAAAGGGCCGTGATGATTTACCGGCGGGAGCAAACGTTGGGTCGTCGTTATAGCAGGTGAGCATAGTATGAGTGGGGTCTTTAATACCTTGTATGGTATCAAAAGCGACTTCTGCGTTTCAATCATCGGCGACTTGCGGCGGTATTGGACATGGTGTGCTGGCATGTAAATACATCACCATGCTCAGTTTACACGGCTTTCAATGTCTCACCTTCTGTGAGTATTTTTCACATAACGTCAGGCAAGACTCAATATTGTCACTTTCTTCTGGGTAGTGATCGTAGAGGGATTACTTTAATGCCTTAATGCTTGCAGACAGCGTGATATCAATTTCATGCTGGAGCTTATCAATGGCTGGCATAACAAGCCGATAGAGTTCACGCTTTTCGACAAGGGTGAGATAGGTAAAAATCTTGCGCAGAATAAAAGAGTTTTTTTAGTTCCCACACCAATTAGCGGGTGCAATGCCACTTCAACTTCGAATGCACCGCCTCTCTGCAAAGCGGTCGCAGCGCTTAAACCTGCATTTTCTGCACCTATTTACGATGGCTTCAAAATCTGTAATATAAGCCTCTGTTTTAGCTTGTTGTTTATTATGGTTATGTTAAATTTATTGTAAAGTAATCGTACAGATCTGACTGTGCACTGTAAAGTTGTTGGTATTAAATAGTCTGGATGAATATTACTGTCAACACACATATACTGCATTCTTGGGATTTAAACTATACTCACGAGTAGGCTCTGATAAGAAGCGTTACTGTTGTAAGTAGTTAATAAATATAAATAATGACTAAAACTAAGGAAGCTGCTTAGGATTATTAGCATAACAACGGGAATGTTTCATTCAGCCCTATGCTGTGGTATCAATAGTTATGAATTTTTTTTCAAAGAGTATATGTGTTGTCATCTTGCTGGTAATCACCAGTATTAGCGATGCCTGCGAAACACTGACGGTTAATGGTGCTGATCATTGGTATCCGTACTTTTCTCGTCACAATCCACAGCACCTCGGCATTATGGGCGATATCGTTACACGTGCCGCCGAACGTGTAGGCATTAAAATAGATCTGCAACCTCCAATGCCCTGGAAGCGTGTGTTATTTGATCTGGGTTCTGGCAGGCTCGATATTATTGCTGGATCCTTAAAAACTCAACAAAGAGAAAAGAAATTTAACTTTTCTGATGCCATCCATTATGTAGATCTAAGAGTATTTGTACGGCGGAATCGCCGTTTTCACTTCAGTCAAATGAGTGACCTAGTAGGAAAGACGGGAGGAAAATTGAGAGGGATGAGTTTAGGGGAAAAAGCTGATGAATATTCTTTTAATTATCTCGTTATCGACGATGTGCCTTCTCCTAAAAGTTTATTTCAGATGATTGAGAGTGGTCGCTTAGACTACGGTATTTTTTATGGGTCGACAGGAAAGCAAGAAGTCGAAAAGTATAATTTAACCTCTACTATCGAAATCTTACCCAGGGCTGTTGCTACCGAAGGGTTATATATTGCTTTTTCAAAAAACAGTCAATGTCAGTCAAAGATTACTTTACTGAATAATGAAATAAAAAAGATGAAAAAAGACGGCAATATTGCACCGATCATTCAATATTATTATTCAGCGGTTGCCTCTCAGGAAATGGAGGGAAAGAAATGAGCATGTATCCAGCAGTTTCAATATTGATTATCTTAATGGGGTTGCAAACAGCCAATGCGGATGGATTATTCTATGGCAATTCTGAAGAAGTCGGAGATACATTCTCTTCAACCTCATCAAAGCATGAAGAAGAATTATTTTTAACGCCTCTCTCGGTTAGTATCGTTACCGCAAAGCAAATTCAACAGTCTGGAATTACAACAATCGCGGAAGCTATGAAGTTGGTTCCTGGTGTGATTGTTCGTGAACAAACCAATGGCCAATTTGATGTGCATATCCGAGGACTAGAAATGGTTGTTAGTGGTGCAACATTAATTGGTATCAATAATTCTAAGACGCTAATTATGATTGATAATCGTATTGTATATGATTATTTTACGGGAGGAATATTTTGGGATGCCTTGCCTGTAGGCATCGAAGACGTTGAACGCATCGAGGTTGTAAGAGGTGCAGTAAGCTCTCTTTACGGCGCTAATGCTGTCACGGGTGTTATTCATATATTTACCAAAAGAGCCGAAAGCAATAACCACATTAAAACTAGTTTGACCTTTGGCAGTAAAAACAGCGAGATACTTCATCTCTCTGCAGATAATCGATTTGAATCGGTATCAATGCGTTTAAGTGCGATATCAGAAAAAAGAGAGCGTTATGAAAATAGCTATTTTAGTTTTGCTGATCGTGAGTATAAAAACGTTGGTGATATTGTATTAACATCAACGAATAAACGACAAAATAATCCAGAAAAGGCTATTGATAAGCAATCAATTAGTTTAATGATTAATAATGATCCGTTAGACTATCTGAATTATGATCTAACTTTATTTTATCAAAAATCAGAAGTGCAAAAAGTACATATTAGTACAGACGATATACCGTTTACCGAAAATATTTCCAATACTCGTGGTTTAAATCTTAAAATAAATTATGGTGATCTAACATCTAGATTCAGCCATCATTCTGGTAAGCAGGCAACATTGAATTTTACAGATTTCATTTATGATGCAAAAATATCTCAGGCCAGTACGGCTTATCAATTTAAATTTCCTAAACTATTAATTCAACCGGGTATCGATTTTTATAGTATTGCTTATGATGGTGCTTTTATTGGCGGTGAAAGAACGACGCAAGAAACAAATTACATGTTGAGGGTAGAATATACGCCAGACATGCATTGGCGATTTATTTCTGCGTTTAGTTACAGTGATTTTAATGCTCCAGAAGATCAGTATTTAAACTATCAATTATTATCAACGTATCAGTTGTCTTTCGATACTTCTGTTAGGGCATCAATTCAAGCCGCATCATCATCTCCATTTATGGCGAATCAATATATCGATATTGAGTTTACTTTTCCTAATGATCCCAGTCAGCGACTCGATGTTAAAGGTGATAAAAACGCTCGTCTTAATAAAATAGTGACTTATGAAGTGGGCATGAGGCATCAATTAGATTTTAACAATTTTATTGAAGTAGAAGCATTTCACAGTACAATTAAAGATTTTACTGATCTTGTCATTCAACAACCGGTAATGATTAATGGACAAACGGTAGTTGAACGTTCGTTAGAAAATATACCTCAAGTCGCGATTCAGCAGGGCGCCACTATCAATTGGATTTATGAAGGCGGTAATTGGGATCTTAATACATTTTTTAATTGGCAAAATACTGAGATTTACGATCAAACAGAATCACTTCTTCAAGGAGCAGATACATTTGATGAGTACAGTAATTCAACTCCGAAGTATTATGGCGGCCTGAATATGAATTGGAAAATTCATCAGAATTTAAATTTAAACGTATTAAGTAATTATTTATATAAACACCGTTTTGAATTAGCGCAACCTCAAGGAACTAAATATATTTCCTCTGCACTTTATACAAATATAACGTTAAATTATCAACATAATACAAGGATAAAAGGATTCCTTTCTATTAAGAATTTATCCAATAAAAAATCAAGCCAGCATTTTTATACCGATCGCCTGGAACCGATATTTTTTATGGGTATGGATGTTAAATTTGGCGGTTATTAATCGCTAATAGTGCATTTTTTATATTAACAAAGTTATACTGTGGTCTATATTATTGGATCAATACTGTTTTATGAACGCTAAAGTGGATTTATATTCAGCGGGCTCGAAGATTTCAATATTCATCGGCTTAATATTCAGCTCTATCACTGCGGCAGAGCAGGTCACTGTTGCGGTTGCGGCTAACTTCATCAACCCGATGCAGCAACTGGTTATTGAATTTGAAAAATACAGTAATCATACGGTCACGTTAGTTTCAGGCTCATCAGGACGCTTCTTTGCTCAAATTAGCCATGGTGCACCGTATGATTTATTGCTCTCGGCCGATAGTGAAAAACCTAAAAAATTAATCGATTCAGATTTAGCGCTTGCGAGCAGCTTATTTACGTACGCCTATGGGCGTTTGGTTTTATGGAGTGCAAACTCTGACCAGGTTATTACTGCGTCAAGTTTATCAAAGACTCCTTTTAAGCATCTCGCCATCGCCAATGATAGACTCGCGCCTTACGGCAAAGCCACTAAAGAAGTATTAGTTCAACTCGGTTTAGAACAAGAGACACGCTCTAAATGGGTAGTAGGCGAGAATATCTCTCAGACCTATCAGTTTGTATCGAGCCAGAATGCTCAGTATGGTTTTATTGCGGCTTCTCAGTGGCAGGTTCAAGGTTCTGGTTGGCTTGTGCCAGAACACTTACATCAGCCTATTCAGCAAGACGCGGTGATATTAACGCGCGCAAAAAACAATAAAGCCGTATTTGAGTTAGTTGAGTATTTGCAATCTCCTGCGGCGGCGGTCATCATTCAAAACCATGGTTATCAGTTGGCGCCTAAGTCATCAAAACCTTAACGCAGCGATAGGAATCTTAATACGTGGAACCGTTACTGGGCTTAGCCTCAGAAGATTGGCAAGCAATATTCTTAACTGTGCGTCTTGCGAGTCTCGTGACGGTTATTTTATTAGTGATCGCAACGCCTGTTGCTTGGTGGTTGACCACCACTCAATCCAAGCTAAAACCAGTGGTTGCTGCAATCGTCGCTCTCCCGTTAGTATTACCGCCCACCGTGATTGGTTTTTATTTATTAATTGCAATGGGTCCAAACGGTCCCGTGGGTGAACTAACCCAATTGTTAGGGATAGGCACGTTACCTTTCACCTTTTCGGGTTTAGTCATTGCCTCCGTCATTTATTCTTTTCCTTTTGTCGTTCAGCCTATTCAAAACTCTTTAGAAGCATTAGGGAAAAGACCTTTAGAAGTCGCCGCAACATTAGGAGCTTCGCGCTTAGATACCTTTTTCACCGTCGTACTGCCTTTGGCTAAACCAGGATTTATCACGGCGACGATTCTCGGTTTTGCTCATACGGTCGGCGAGTTTGGCGTGATCCTTATGATTGGCGGCAATATTCCAGGGGAAACCCAAGTGATTTCGGTATTGATTTATGAGCACGTAGAAAGCTTACAATATGCTCAAGCACACAGTTTGTCAGCGGCGATGATTATTTTTTCTTTTATTGTTTTGTTACTGCTATACGGTTTTAATCAAAAGCAAAAAACAATTCGAGTAATTAACTAATGGACAATACCAACACATTATCCATTGCCCTGAAATGGTCACGAAAAGCGTTCAATCTTGATATTGACTTGACGATGCCTGCGCAGGGCGTAACCGCTATTTATGGTGCTTCAGGCTCAGGAAAGACAAGTGTATTACGTTGTATTGCCGGGCTAGAAAAAGTTGAAAATTGCGCATTAAGGTTTCGTGATCAAGTTTGGCAGGACGGTAAAACGTTTGTGCCTACTAATCAGCGAGGTATTGGTTACGTTTTTCAAGAAGCCAGTTTATTTCCTCACCTTACTGCGGGCGCTAATTTAAGGTATGCGTTAAAGCGTGCTCGTCCGGGTAACGCGTTAACAACGTTTGCTGACGTGGTTGAACTATTAGGCTTGCGTACTTTATTGGATCAATATCCTGATCAGTTATCTGGGGGTGAGCGCCAACGAGTCGCCATAGCGCGCGCACTGCTCATTAATCCCCAGTTATTACTGATGGATGAACCTTTGGCGTCTTTAGATCATCAGCGTAAGCAAGAGTTACTGCCGTATTTAGAACGCATCTGTCATCAGTTGAATGTTCCTGTTATTTATATCAGCCATTCGCTCTGGGAAGTTTCTTTATTAGCCGATCATATCGTGATATTAGACGCCGGACGGGTGACTAAATCAGAGAGTTTTTTAGAGGCGATTAATAAACCTGATTTCCCAATTTTGCAACAAGAGAACATCAGTAGCTTATTGCAATGTAAGGTGGTGGAGCACAACCAAAACTGGGGCCTTACTCGTTTTACGTTGAAAGGAATGGACAAGCAGGGTTTGGCAGAGAGCTTATCGGAAAAGAAAGCGCAGCCGCATTCTTTATGGTTACAGCAATGCGATTTAGCGCCGGGCCAAGAAGTCCGGCTTAACATTTTAGCCAGTGATGTCAGTCTGTCGTTAAGTCATCATGAAGATACCAGTATCAGTAATATTTTACCGGTGACTATTATGAGTATGGAATCTTTGCCCCATGGTTTGCTAATGCTGCAACTGCAATTAGGTGATGCCATATTACGCGCCAAGTTAACCCAGCGCTCGGTGGATCGTTTAGCGCTAACGATTGGCCAAAAGGTGTGGGCGCAAGTTAAATCGGCGGCGCTAATACAATAATACAGCGCCGATAAAAACGCCTTAAAAATATACGGCTTCCACTATTAATACATTCAGCAGGAAAAATATGATCAATAAAACCGCATTAGTGATTGGCGCGACAGGATTAATTGGTAGGCATCTGGTTGATGAGCTTATTGCCTCAACGCGTTTTACTCATATTATAACCTTGACCCGTAAACCGTTATTAATCGATTCTGCTAAGTTTGAAAATTACGTGGTGGATTTTGAGCATTTAGGCGATTTTTCACACTTATTTACCGCCGATGCTCGCTCTTGTTATGTTTTATTTTCTTGTCTGGGAACCACCAAAAAACAAGTGGGTTCTATTGCCGCTCAGCGCCGAGTGGATTTAGATTATCAATACAGCGCCGCCCGCATCGCGCGTCAGCAAGGTATACTCGAATACTTTTTAGTCTCCTCAAGTGGTGCTAGTGCCAATAGTCCATCGGCGTATTTAAAAATGAAGGGGCAATTAGAGGACAATATTCTAGCGTTAGATTTCTCTCGCAGTGTCATTTTTCGTCCGTCTTTATTATTGGGTAAGCGTACCGAGCCCAGATTTGGAGAAGACATTGCGGCGAAGGTCATGCCTTTATTAAAATACATACCGCTATTGAAAACTTATCGCCCGATAACGGGTCAACAGGTAGCAGTTAAAATGGCAGCGATTGCAGAAAGAGACGGTAAAGGACAAGAAAGCTATAACCTTGACCAGATTTTTTAAATTTTGTGCAGTGTGATATAAAAAAAGCAGCCATCGACACCTTCTTCACCACTAATATTAAGTATAGGCGCATATTGCTATTTTCAGAGGGCTGAAGAAGAACTTTTAGTTAGATTTAAGCAGCGTAGAATTGAGTCTTGGCGATTTGGTATTTAGCCTGTTCAACTACTTCGTGAGCATGGCGTACGCATTGTCCGCATTTAGAACCCAATTCAAGACAACGGCGAATATCTCTGACGCTGTTAGCACCATCAGCAACGGCTTGATGGATTGTTTCTTCATTTACAGCATGACAAATGCAAACATACATGGCGTGACTACCGGCTATTAACTGAGTATGGCAATACTATCGCTAATGATAATAATTATCAATAGTATTACGTTTAATAATAGCCTGCTGTCAGTTTAATCAGGTTGTCGTTAAGGTTATACCGCTGGAGTACCCATCTGACTCTGCACGTAGTTCTGTAAACCAATTCTATCAATTAGACTTAAATGCTGTTCTAACCAATAAATGTGGTCTGTTTCAGTATCATTTAATAAGGCTTGCAGTAGTTCACGAGTGACATAATCACGCTCTTGCTCGCAGACTTCGATAATGTTCCTCAGGCTTTCAGCCACGGTATTCTCAGCGACGAGGTCGTTCTGTAACATCTGTTTGATATTATCGCCAATCATTACAGGTTCACGCGAAGCGGTATCGGGTTTGCCTTCCAGAAATAGAATACGTCCTATTATGCGCTGAGCATGGTCTAATTCTTCTTCATATTCATGTACTAATTTTTCATGGAGCTTATGAATTCCCCAGTCTTCGTATATTTTGCTATGGGCAAGATATTGATCCATTGAAGTGAGTTCTAGGGTCAATTGCTTATTAAGTAGGTCGATGACCTTGGTATTACCTTTCATTACAGCGCTCCGTATTAATTTTTTATGCTAGCTTGTCATCATGGACTGCTGATAATTTTCTATGCCAGTTGTGGTGATTAATAACTGCTGCACTTCAATCCAGTCGATGTACTCTTCTTCGTATTCCAAAATGCCAGCCAGCAGTTCGCGACTAACATAGTCTTTTTCTTGCTCGCACAGCGCTATGGCATCTCGTAGATCAACCACTTGAGCAGTTTCAACATTAAGATCACATTTCAGCATCTCTGATGTGTTCTCACCAATTTGCAGTCTACCTAATTGTTGTAAATTGGGCAGCCCCTGAAGAAATAAAACACGTTCAATAAGCTGGTCAGCTTGTTTCATATCTTTGATGGATTTTTTGTAGGCTTTTTCATTCAACTCTTCCAAGCCCCAATTTTTAAACATGCGAGCATGTAAAAAAAATTGGTTAATGCTCGTCAGCTCATTAGTTAAAATTTTATTCAAAACGCTGATTATTTTTAGATTACCTTGCATGGCATACCTATTAATACAATTTTAGTGTGCCCCATTAGAGTGGAAAAATCATACCTTGTAAAAGACTTTATAGGTATATTAAGCCTTTTATAATAATGCAGAGGTTTAAACAATTCTAAATACTAATAAGTCTGTTTTATCGGTTTAAAAAACGAGGTATCAATTTGATTAATAGGCTGCTTAAATCCCGCTGATATCACTTCAATATGAATAGCCGTTTTAGAAGACAATTTAGGCAATACCGAAGAGCCTGAATAAGGCTGTGCCAAAGAAATTAATAATGGGAATTGTTGGCGTTCCTCGGCGGAAATATTAAATCGCTGCTGGCTAAGTTTAAAGCCGGATGTATTGTCGGTAATCACTAACTGAATTGCCCTATCTTGTCGGGTTTTATTATGAAATTTCAATAAGAAACTATTTTCAATCTCATCATTTGTATTAATGCGATACAGGCTATTACGATCACGCTCTAGGCTGATTTGAATCATATCGCGGCTGCTAACCTCGAGACCTATAAGGCAAGCGGATATTAAAAAGGCGAGGGCATAACCGACCAAACGAGGTCGCTGTTTGAGATTCAAAGCGTCTTTGATCGTGGCTTTTCCCGGGCGAAAAGCAACAAGGCCTTTAGGTTTTTTGATGCTTTCCATGATGCTGTCACACGCATCAACGCAGGCACCACAGGCGATACAAGAAAGCTGCATGCCATCACGAATATCCATATCCGTGGGGCAAACATGAACACAGACTTGGCAGTCTATACAGTCGTTGCGGGGCTCGTCGTATTGCACGACCAAAGTAGACTTATCTGACATTACCGATTGAAAGCGCGAATAAGGGCACATATGAGTACACACTTGCTCACGTAAGAAGCCGGCGTTTAGGTAAGTCATGGCGGAAAAAAATAGAATCCAAAACAGCCCCGTACCCGCCAAATCACTCTGGCTAACATCATTCACCATTGCGTCTAGTGGATAGAAGTAAGCAATAAAGGTAATGCCGGTGCATAAACTCAAACTGAGCCAGCTGATGTGCTTGGTAAATTTACGCAGAACTTTTTTGCTATTCCACCCCATACGATCCACTTTTAGACGTTTATGGCGTGAGCCTTCAATCAGTTCTTCTAAGCGAATAAAGAGAAAGGTCCAGACAGTCTGTGGGCAGCTAAAGCCACACCAGAGTCGTCCCGATGCCATCGCGACAAAGAACAAGCCAAAGGCGCCCGCGAGCATCGCCCACGTTAGTACTATTAGATCTTCTGGCCAGAATATGACAGACCCTAAGCGAAACTGTTTAGCGACTAAGTCAAAATGTACCAGTGGGAGATCATTCCACATGAACCAAGGTGTTAAAAAGAAGAGTAATAATAACGGCCAGCTGATGATGCGGCGTAACGTCAGATAGCGACCAGAAATAAGACGCACTCTATGGGGCAGCGAGTCAGCTTTGAAAACGCTTAGAAATTGTCGCAATCCAGAGGATTTTGGTACTTGGGAGGTAGCGATTAACTTGCTCATAAAGCTCTCATATCATCAAATAGTATGATGATTAATAGCAAGCGTTAGGCCAATCTTTAAGTTGTTGTATTTATTAGGGTTCATTAAAATTTATAATAATATAAGTGATATATCGTTTTTTTAGTGGCGATATGTCGTTCATAAGCACGATATATCATTTATGTGATCAGTTTTTATTTGAACCGTATGTCGAGTTTCTTCATGCGTGAACGTAGCGTTGAAACCGGCAGGTCGAGATATTCGGCGGCGCCCTTGTTGCCTGAGACTCGGTTATTACACACTTCCAGCACGCGTAGAATATGCTGTTTCTCAGCGGCAGCTAAGGTTAAAAGTTTACTGCTTTCAGGTTGAGGCAGTGTAGAAGCCTCTTTTGCGGAATCGCGATTAGATGAGTATGAATCAGCATGTTTATAGATCGCTAGCTCGGCATCCAATTGCAAGATCAATAAGCGACTGCCAGAGTGAAGAATTAAAGAGCGCTCGATCACGTTATACAATTCACGCACATTACCTGGCCAAGTATACTGCATCATTTTTTGTAATGAGAGCGGGGTAAAGCCTTCACAATAACGTCCGATGTGGCGTTTGATTTTGGCTAAGAAATAATTCGCCAGTAAAGGAATATCACTGGCTCTTTGGCGCAGTGCCGGCACCCAAAGAGGGAAAACATTGAGGCGATAAAATAAGTCTGCGCGAAACTCGCCTAGCTCAACCAGTTTTTGCAAATCACGATTGGTCGCCGCAATAATACGCACGTCGACCTTCACCGTATGGCTACTGCCCACACGTTCGAATTCTTGTTCTTGTAATACCCGTAATAATTTCACTTGTGCGGCTGGGGTTAATTCGCCAATTTCATCGAGAAACAGCGTGCCACCATCAGCGACTTCAAAACGACCCAGGCGGCGCTGGGTTGCCCCAGTAAAAGCGCCTTTCTCGTGGCCAAATAGCTCACTTTCAATCAGGCTCTCAGCAATTGCCCCACAATTTACTTTCACTAACGGTTTATCTTTACGCTGGCTTGCACTTTGGAGCGCTTGGGCGATGAGTTCTTTGCCGGTGCCACTTTCGCCTTGAATCAGTACGCAGGAATCGGTTGGGCCTACTTGGCCGATACGTTCAACTAAGGCCGCCATTATGTCGCTTTGGCCAATCAATTCTTGCTGGGATTGCAGCTGAATTTCTTGCTTGAGCAAATGGTTCTCAGCAACCAGTTGTTCTTTTAAACGTTCAACGTGTTGCAAAGCGGTTTGCAATTTTTGCTGTTGAATTAAGCGTTCGCTGATGTCTTTAAACACCACAACGACGCCAAGGCGTTCACCATCTTCTTCGATAGGCGTACTGGAATATTCAACCGGGAAGCAGCTGCCATCTTTGCGCCAAAATACTTCGTGTTCACAATGAGCGCTTTCACCGGTGAGGCGAGTTTTATAAATAGGGCAGTCGGTATCGGGATAAGGGCGGCCATCGGCGTGGCTATGATGATGAAACTGGTGGATGTTTTTACCGAGAATATCGACTGACGACCAGCCTGTAATTCGCTCTGCAGCGGGATTTACAAAAGTGGCTAAACCGTCAGCATCTAACCCATAAACACCTTCAGACATAGCCTCTAGCAAGCGAAAGTAGCGTTGCTGTAAGTCTTTAAATGAAAGGTGTTTCAGGGGCAGAATATTATTGGACATTACTTGTCCCAATCAAAATCTTTTTCTTCCCCGTGAATTAGCTTGGTCCAAGCTGGGCCTTCATCGGTATCTTGCCAGGTCGCATTAGAGCAGCGTACTTCTTTGCCTAATGCGGTATGTAAAATACGGCCACATTCTAAATCGTTATTCCAAGGCGTTTGATTCACTTTAAACCATAGGCTAGCGAAGTTTTTATTGCTGTTCAGGGTGAATAAAACTTCATTACCATCCACTAACCATTGCACGGTTTTAGGCGTTATTTTTTGCTCTTCTACTATGGTGAAATGCGTGCAAAGCCAGTCATAAACTTCACGGGCTTCAGCTTTAAGTAGGTAAACTTCAATATCAGGAAAACGTTCGCTCATAATGATTTTTCTTCAACTTCTATAGATTCAAGGGTAGGGGTTTTAACGCGCTCGCGATTGGCGAAGCTTAAAAAACGTAAAAGACTTAAAGACAGGTAGCCTATTATAGCGGCAATACCGCCGATAATCGCTAGTATAAATCCAAATAGTACGATGACCTCTTGTCCTAAAGACGAGGCCAAGGTCTTTTCGGCATAAAGAATGATCCCCATACCAAAGAAAAAGCCGACTGCACCTAGGGTGAAAATCCAAACGTTATCAGCCTGCTTGTCTGCGCGTTTTAGCAACCATTGGTGAATTACTTTAAGCATGGTAGAGCACTCTATTAGTCAGACTTCGTTTCAGGTTTTAACTGCTTTAATAAGCGGCTGGGTAAGTTTTTGATGGTTAAGCTGTTCTTGCTCGGATCAAAGCTAATATCACTGCCCAGCGCCGTTGCCGCAAAGCTCAACGTTACTTCTTTGTTCTTACCGCTATAACGTAAATAATTCTTTAAGCTTTTACGATCTGGAATCAGATCTGTTTTAACAACGCTCTCGCCATGGGCTAACTCTGACGAACTCTCATTCATGGTAGACTCTGAACGCGGACGCACTTCCCGGCGCTCACGCTTTTTAAGGGCAACAAACTGCTCAAATTTTTCCGGGGCACTGCTGTCGAGTTGACCTGACAAGGTTTTGAATTCCACCGTCTCACCTTGTTTATCTTGCTCCACACAATATTCGATTACTTTCGTTTTTGTTTCTACTGACTGATCTTCCGAAAGCGTCGAGGCATATTCTTCAACGATCTCTAAGAACTCTTGAGTTTCTTGTTCTGTATCGAGGGTATCAATAAATCCAGCAAAGTCAGAAAACAGTTTCTGAACGGGTTTATCGCCACGGCCAAAACTAAACGTGAAATATTTCTCTTCGCTGCGTTTACCTGCTTCTTGTTCTTTTTTTAAGGCGGTTGTATCAATACACAATACAAAACCCGTATTTGAAAAATCGATAATGCGACTTTCACTCAACTGCATATCGCTGGTCAAACAGAGGTTACTTTTTTCACGTAAATGAAATATATAAAGCTTGTCGGTATCGGCCAGTTCTTCGGTTGCAAAGCCAAGGTAGCCATCAATCTCCAGCTCAGTATTGTCCATCATATCGGCGAACTGTTCACTGATCTTTTTTGTCCAAGATAAAAAACTCTGCTGATCGTTTAACCAATTAAGGGTCAGCCCTTTTACTCGAGTTACCTCAGGGTTAAAGCAGCCGTAACGTTTGCTAGCCCGTTGTACAAAGATGCCTTTTAACTGGCTCATCACAAGATGGCAATAATCATCAACGTCATTTTCATTGACGGTCGTCGTGACCATTGCTGCAGGCTTTTGTGCTTCTTTATTAATTTGATGAGTAATGAAATGAGTAACAGGCATGATGGTTCCGCTAACGATAAGGAATGAGCTTTTAATTCATCTATTCTAGCACTTTGATTACAGGCCAGCGAACAGATATACATCGAACTTAGGTTGCCATGTGAGTAACTTGTATAAGCATTAATAAACAGGGATTTAGTGAGAAAATTGACCCTCAAGTAATGTGACAAAATGAATAAAATACCCACAAAACGGTTTAAAACATGGATATCATGAATTACTAACAGCTTCTGTGTATAAGTCTGTGCATAATCAAAATATAACTCCAGTTTATCCCCGTTTTATATGGCTCTCAGTTAGATTGTACATTTATTGATCAGATAGGTATTTTATCTGAAACCCTCTGATGTCAAGGGTTTGAGCGATAATAATGGAAAAAATTATTGGACAAAATACGCTCTAAAAAAATCAAAAATAAATTAAAAAAAGTGCAAAGCAAGTCTTGATTTTCAATAAAAACGAATTAATTTCACGAGTTATCATAATCTTACCCACAGAAGTTGTGGATAAGGTTGGGTATAAGATGATTGAAACTACATCGGGGCCTTGCTACGGCTAGCGCTGGGTCAAAATGATGATTTATTGACCGCAAAAAAATTATTGTTAAGGCCATCCGCGACTAAGGGCTTGAATATTGGCAGATAGGACATTCTGAAAAAACGGTCACGATTTAGCCCTTTGTGAATAAACATCGCGGTATAAAAAGCTTACTTGAAAGCCATACTGTTTATCGATACAGTTAGTTGCATGAAATTGTATATAGCTGAAAAACCCAGTCTTGGGCGTGCCATTGCCGATGGCTTAACCAGTATGTTGAATAAACCACACCGAAAGCAGCAAGGGTATATCGAGCTGGCGAATGGCGATGTGGTGAGTTGGTGTATTGGTCATTTATTAGAGCAGGCAGAGCCGGATGCTTATAATGACGCGTACAAATCTTGGAAGCTTGAGCATCTACCTATTGTGCCGCAAGAATGGCAATTAAAAGCTAAAAGCCAAACTCGATCGCAATTAAGCGTGCTGCGAAAATTGGTGAAGCAGGCTGATCACATTGTTCACGCCGGTGATCCCGATCGCGAAGGCCAACTATTAGTCGACGAAGTCTTAAGCCATCTTAAAATCAGTGCCCATAAAAGAAAGAATACGCAACGTTGTTTAATCAGCGATTTGAATCCTCCTGCGGTTAAGCGTGCCTTAACCAATTTACGCAGTAACCAAGAGTTTGTGCCGCTATCAGTCTCCGCCTTATCTCGCTCACGAGCTGATTGGTTGTACGGCATGAATATGACCCGTGCTTATACCTTGCAAGGGCAAAAGGCAGGTTATCAAGGAGTACTGTCGGTTGGGCGTGTGCAAACGCCGTTATTAGGCTTAGTGGTTAAGCGTGACGAGGAGATTGAGAACTTCGTTAGCCGCGACTTTTATCAAGTGGAAGCGAACTTAGTTAATACTCATGATGAATCCTTTCTCTTAAAATGGCAGCCCAGTGCAGCCTGTAAACCGTATCAAGATGAGGAAGGACGCGTTCTGCATAAACCGCTCGCGGAAAATGTCTGCCAGCGAATTCATCAACAGCCCGCTGAAATCACTAAGCTCGAGCAAAAAGATAAGCAACAGCCACCGCCATTGCCGTTTAATTTATCGACGCTGCAAATAGAAGCGGCGAAAGCCTTTGCCATGAGTGCGCAGCAGGTTTTAGATACGTGCCAAAGCCTGTATGAACGTCATCAGTTAATTACCTACCCAAGATCAGACAGCCGTCACTTACCCGCTGAACAGCACAGTCTAGCGCCGAGTGTGATGCAAGCGATTGGCCAGAACTGCCAGCCGCTGCAAGAGTATGCAAAGCTCGCTCAGCCCAGTTTAAAAAGCAAAGCGTTTAACGACAGCAAGGTAGAAGCGCACCATGCGATTGTGCCAAGTGAGAAATCAATCTCGTCTGCACAGTTTGAAAAACTCAATCAGTTTGAACAAAAAGTGTATCGCCACATTGCGCGCCAATATCTGATGCAGTTCTTTCCGGCTTATCAATATGCTGAGACCAGGGTCGAAGCCATGATTGCCGGTGGCTTATTTAAAACCCAGGCCAAGCAACCTCTTAAGCTGGGTTGGAAAGCACTTTATGGCGATAAAACGAATTCAGGTAGTAGAAGTGGGCAGCAAGCAGGTGAGCCGTTAGCAGGGAAAAAATCACAAGACCTACCGCCGATCACTTTAGACCCAAACGATAAGCAACATGGCAAGCACGCTTGGTTATGCGACAACGCCAAGCTAGTAGAAAAACAAACCACACCCCCTGAACATTTTAATGACGGTACCTTGCTAGCCGCGATGACCGGTATTGCTCGCTACGTAACGAACAGCGAAATCCGCAAGACCTTAAAAGAAACAGATGGTCTCGGCACAGAAGCCACGCGTGCCGGTATTATCGAATTATTATTTAAGCGCAATTTCTTACAGCGCAGTGGTAAGCAAATTCTGAGTACGGAAGTCGGCAAAGGATTGATTAAAAGCCTGCCCGAATCGGCAATTACTCCTGACATGACTGCACTTTGGGAGCAGCAGCTGAATGCGATTAGCCAGCGTGAACTGAATTACCAAGGATTTATGGGGCCGCTGAATCAGCATTTATTAGCATTAATCGAACAAGCCAAGCAACATATACCGATAGCCTTGCAAGGATTAAAAGGACAAGGGCAAGGCTTTAAAAGAAAGAGTGCTAAAAAGAAAGCCCCTGTTAAAAAATACACTAAAAAGAAAAAAATGAGTTAACGCGTAGGCTGAGCAGATCGCAACGCCTTGGGGAGCTTGTGTCTCAAATGATGCACTGTTCATAATAAACGCGCATTAAGTTCATTATGGCTTTGAATGAAATGCGCTTCTTTGATTGCATTAATATAAAAATATATTAAGAGTATTTGTAAAATTATACGGCCATTAAGCTGGCACAAATACTTGGCTTAGGATTTGATCCAGAAAACAAATCAAAGCGCTGTTCTTGTGCAATTGTCGTAGCATCAGCGGCTTGCTTCAAGCTGGCATCATTTTCTAAATAAAGAGGGCCTTTAAAAATAACATCGACTTGGCATTTACCGTTCGAGATATTGGTTTTATTAGCCAACTCAGATTGATTAACCGCTTGCGCTAGAATACCAAAGCCATGAGCGATATCACGCTTAAAGCCAAATAGTTTAGCAAGATACTTAGAGGTATGAATCGGATTGTAATCACCGCTGATGCTGGCGTATTTTTTACCGCGATTTTTTGGAACAGCCCAAGAAGCAATGTCTGACAGGTTATCTAGGCTAGCGAGCTCAAAGCTAGTTTCTGTTGATGGGTTTTCTTTGCCACCAAATCGGCCAGCCATGAAATAAATGCTCAGCTCTTCCCACACCACTTTATTGGCGATTTTAACGTGAGTGGTAAAATCAAACTCAACGCCTTTAGCGGTTAAACGAAACCCCCCCATTTGCGCATGAATATCCATCTTGTCGCTTATCGCGATGGCTTCATGTTGAGTTATGGTATTTTTAAGATGCACAGCACCCAATAAACCAATCGGAAAGACTTTGTGGGTCAGCATGTGCATATGCATACCACCGGCCATAACATGTGGGTAAAGCACCGGCAGGGTATTACCAAATGCAATATCTAGCGTTTCACAATAATCTTTTAACGCGCCTTGGTCGGCTTGAGCGCCATACCAGCTCGCGTTGATTTCAGGCATGCCGACTTCGGCTTTAAAACCTTTACGGCGCAAGAGCAAAGCCTTTGTCATAGCAATGGCGATTCCTGGCGTTTGATGAAATTCAAGATTGATTGCAGACATGTTGAGACCCTTGTTGATGAACCTAATGATATTTACGACAGTTTATCAGAAAGCAGGTGGCCATGAATCATTTTAGCTCGGTAGGGTATTCGTTCGGTTTTTCTTCGGCATGAGCGTGTTTATCAAATGCGCCTACATAGAGCACGGGCGATGCATCAATATGCTGTGCATCCATCATCTGAGCAACGCGCTGCAGTGACGAAATGATCATGGTTTGTTCCCACTCTTGTAGGTCGGCATATTGGCGAGCAAATTGATCTTGCAAAGGAATCGGTGCGCTTTTCAACGTCTCAATCGCTGCATCCGTTAGGTGTGCATGTACTTTGCGTTTATCTGAAATGGAACGTTGTCGATAAACCAATCCGCGCTTTTCTAAGCGATCAATAATCGTCGTTACCGTTGCTTGGCTTAAACTCATGCAATTGGCAATTTCACCAATCGTAACCTCCCCATTGTCACGAATCGTTTGCAATAGCAAAATCTGTGGCGCAGTTAACCCCGTCGTTTTGGCAAGGTGTTTAGAGTGTAAGTCAGTCGCGCGGATAACACGGCGCAAGGCCACTAAGACGGCTTCGATACTATTCAATTGCGAATCTCTGAAAATGAGTGAGTAGGTAATTATCGACCCTTGGCAGTAATAAATCCATTGATCTCTATCAAATATCTTATATTAGTTGGTCGGAAACTGCACTGGATATAAAATAATGTTTAGTGTACTATACTTCGGCATCTCAGGAATAACATCTTTAATTTGGGTTTATTACGGCTTTGTTACAATTGATGAGCTATATTTGTCCATAATGTCGATGTAATTAAATTAGAGTACTAATAATTAGAGTTTTAGTGGAGTCCCTTTAACTTGTCGAAAGAAATCGAATTACGAGTCCCGACCCTTTGCGATGGAATGAATGTCTATCGCTTAATTGAGCGCTGCCCGCCACTGGATACCAATTCCAGTTATTGCAATATCTTGCAGTGTGGCCATTTTGCACAAACTTCAGTCGCTGCCGTAATGAACGGTGAGATTGTTGGCTTTATCTCCGCTTACCAAAAACCAGAACAACCAAATACCTTGTTTGTTTGGCAGGTAGCCGTCGATGAGAAAGCCCGAGGTCTTGGCTTAGCATCAAACATGTTGATGCATATATTACAGCGACCTCAATGCCAAGACGTAAATCGTTTAGAAACAACGATTACAGAAGATAATAAAGGCTCTTGGGCATTATTTGAACGACTTGCACAAAAATTATCAACCGAGCTGAATTCATCAATCTGGTTAGAAAAACAGAAGCATTTTGATGGTCAGCATGAATCAGAAGCCCTCGTGTGTATTGGGCCATTTACTATTCAACAGGATACAATTTAAATATGAAAATTTTTAAAGAAATCGAATCAGAAGTACAAAGCTATGCACGCTCATTCCCTTGCATCTTCACTCGTGCTAAAGACGAGTTTATGTGGGATTCAGAAGGCAATCGTTATTTAGACTTTTTAGCCGGCGCTGGCACACTAAACTATGGTCATAACAACGATCACTTTAAAGATCACCTTGTTAAATACATCATGGACGATGGTATTACACACGGCTTGGACATGCATACCAAGGCCAAAGGGGATTTTTTAAACACCCTTAATGAAAAAATTCTAAAGCCACGTGATATGGAATACATGGTCCAGTTTACCGGACCAACGGGCACTAACGCAGTTGAAGCGGCCATGAAGTTGGCACGAAACGTTACTGGCCAGCAAAACATCGTAACCTTTACTAACGGTTTCCACGGCGTAAGTTTAGGTGCATTGTCAGCAACGGGTAACTCTCATCACCGTAATGCAGCAGGTGTTAGTTTAACCGGTATTCACCGTATGCCATTTGATGGTTATTTAGGCGATGGTATTGATACTACTGAATATTTAGACAAGGTATTGTCAGATTCAAGCAGCGGTATTAACTCCCCAGCAGCGGTACTTGTTGAACCGGTACAAGGCGAAGGCGGGGTTAACGTCGCCAGTATTGAATGGCTACAAAATCTAGAGAAAGTGTGTAAAAAGCACGGTATTCTATTGATTGTTGATGACATTCAGTCAGGTTGTGGCCGTACCGGTACTTTCTTCAGTTTTGAAGAATCAGGTATCAAGCCAGACATTATTACTATGTCTAAATCATTGAGTGGTTATGGCTTGCCATTCGCAGTCGTCATGATGAAGCCTGAATTAGATCAGTGGAAGCCGGGTGAGCACAACGGTACATTCCGTGGCAATAACCTAGCGTTTGTAACGGCAAAGCATGCCATCGATCATTACTGGAGTGATGATAAGTTTTCTAACGAAGTAAAAGCCAAAGGCGAATACGTTAAGAAGCAGTTGGCTGATATTGTCGGTCAATATGGTGAAGGTAACTTCAGCATGAAAGGTCGCGGTATGTTTCAGGGTATTAACTGCGTAAGCGGTGAAATCGCTTCTAAGATCACTAAGAAAGCCTTTGAAAAAGGCATGATTATTGAGACCAGCGGCGCCGATGATCAAATCGTTAAGTTGTTCTGCCCATTGACCATTACTCAAGAAAACCTTGAAAAAGGTATTTCTATTCTTCGTGAATCTATTAAAGAAGTCTGCTCAAAAGAAGATGAGATTCCTGAAGAAAAAGTTTATTTCCAAACAAGCTAGGTTTGAATCTAGTGGCTTAAATGCCCAATACGCAATTGATTTTTAATGATATAAGTGATTGCGTATTGATTGTTATATTATTCTTGAAATATGTTTCACAGTAATTATATAGGTATCACATGATCGTTAGAAATTTAGCCGAAGCCAACCAAACCAATCGCAGAATAGTTTCACCTGACGGCAACTGGGAAAGTACGCGTTTACTGCTTAAAGATGACAACATGGGATTCTCGTTTCACATTACGACCATTTACAAAGATGCAGATTTTCAAATGCATTACCAGAACCATTTGGAATCTGTTTATTGTATGTCGGGTCGTGGTGAAATCGAACGTTTAGAAGATGGCACTGTATTCCCTATCGAAACAGGCACGCTTTATATACTAGACAAGCATGACAAGCACATTTTGCGTGCAACCGAAGAAATGACCATGGCGTGTGTATTTAATCCACCGTTAAATGGTAAAGAAGTGCATAACAAAGAAGGCGCTTACGAGTTAGTGGCCGATATGATCTGACAATCTATTAATAAAAGAGCATTTACTTCGCTCTGTGTCATTTTCCAGAGCGAAATTTCTAAAACTATTATTAGGTTGAATTGATACATGAGCGAACATAATACACATACCATCGAAAAAATTGGTGGCACCTCAATGTCAGATTACGAATCTGTTCGTGACAACATTGTTTTAGGTGGCAATAGAAAAACACTTTTTCAGCGCGTTTTTGTGGTGTCCGCATATGGCGGTATTACCAACGAGTTGCTAGAACATAAAAAAAGCGGCCAGCCAGGGATTTTTGAACTGTTTGCCAACGGCATGGAAGATGACGCCTGGATGCAAAAGTTTGATGACTTAAAGCAACAGTTGTATGTCATCAACCAAAACCTATTTGGTGAAGCCCCTTTACTGGCCAAAGCGAATAAGTTTCTAGACGAACGTCTAATGAATGCCAAGCAGTGCCTGCTCGATTTACAAAGCTTATGCCAGCATGGTCACTTCGAATTAGAGTCCCATTTAGACACAGTACGCGAAATGTTAGCCAGTATTGGTGAAGCACACAGTGCTTGGAATACCGCCGAGTTATTACGTCGCGATGGTGTGAATGCGTGCTTCGTTGATTTAACGGGTTGGCGCACGAATAAACACATCTCTCTTGATGAGCGTATTCGTTTAGCCTTCGATAATATTGACCTAGATTCACAGCTGCCTATCGTCACCGGTTATGCTCATAGCGACAGTGGTTTAATGTCATCGTTTGACCGTGGTTATAGCGAAATGACCTTCAGTCGTTTGGCTGTTCTGACCGAAGCCAAAGAAGCTGTGATTCATAAAGAGTTTCACTTAAGCAGTGCTGACCCTCGTTTAGTGGGCGAAGACAATGCCGTGCCGATTGGTCGTACCAACTACGACGTCGCCGACCAGCTAGCCAGCTTAGGTATGGAAGCGATTCACCCGAAAGCGGCAAAAGGATTGCGTCAAAACAACATTCCTTTGCGCGTAAAGAATACGTTTGAGCCAGAACATACTGGCACCTTGATCACAGGCGACTACATCAGTGATTCCCCTTGTGTAGAAATCATTGCAGGCTGTAAAGGCATTTTTGCCCTACAAGTATTCGACCAAGACATGTCAGGTAGCCTGCATGACTATGATCGAGAAGTACTGGCAATTCTTAGACGCTTTAAAGCGCACATCGTATCAAAAGATATTAACGCCAATACCATTACGCACTATTTATCTGCTAGTCTAAAAACAGTTAAGCGTATTCGTGCCGCGATTGAAGAAAAATACCCAACCGCCGAAGTTGATCAGCAAAAAGTGGCGATTGTCTCTGCTATTGGCAGTGACATGAAAATACCGGGTATACTAGCAAAAGCCGTGAAAGCCGTTGCGTCTAAAACAATCAGTGTACTGGCGTTGCATCAAACGATGCGTCAAGTAGACATGCAGTTCATCGTCAATGAATCTGACTATGAAGAAACAGTAAAAAGTTTACATACTTCACTCGTTGAAGTGCATGACCACGGAAGAGCAATATGCCTCGCATCATGATCCTCGTTACCTTATTCCTTTCCACCGCCTTGCTTGGTTTCCAAGCCAGTGCGGCGGAAGACGTGATCTTAGCAACCCCAGCAGCAACCTCTATAGTCTCACCTGAAAAAGCATCCATAAAAGAAACAGCCTTTGACGTCGGCAATTTAGAGAAGCCTATATATTCTCCTTTTGTTGAAATGTACGTGCTTAATGAACTGAAACAGCTCAGGATCGATCAGGCCGCAACTAAGAATGATTTAATTCAGCAAATACTGGATAGAGAGCATAATTCAGTCGATAGAGGCGTGGCGTATGCTACCAATACGGTCACGTACTTCTTCTACATCATTGCCGCGGCGTCTTCATTGCTGGTATTAGTGGGTTGGACTTCGATTCGGGATATGAAAGATCGTGTGCATTCATTAGCGGATACCGAGATTTCTCGATTAATTGCAGAATATGAATCTCGACTGCTCGCGATGGAATCTTTGATGAAGCAAAAAACACAAGACATTGAAGAAAACAGAGAAGAGATTGAATTAACACAAGAGCTGCAATCGCATTGGTTACGAGCACAGCAAGAGCCTTCGCCCAGTAATAAAATATCCATTTACGATGATATTTTAAAACTCAAGAACAACGATTGCGAAGCATTAACCTATAAAGCCGATGCCGTACTAGAGCTAGATGAGCCTCAATGGGCGGCAAGCCTATGTCGCCAAGCATTAAAGACTGATCCAGAGAACAGTCATGCCTTCTACCAGTTGGCGTGCGCTTATACGGCCATGAATCAAATGGATGAGGCTATTCGCTATCTAAAAGAAGCGTTAAGTCGTGACAGCTACTTAGACGATATTAAAGCCGATCCTGCCCTACAACCTTTGGTTGAGCATGATCTATTTAAAGAACTGATCGCGA
This sequence comes from Oleispira sp., assembly GCA_051278005.1. Taxonomy (GTDB): domain Bacteria; phylum Pseudomonadota; class Gammaproteobacteria; order Pseudomonadales; family Oceanobacteraceae; genus Oleispira. The sequence goes on from JBNMQK010000018.1 coordinate 25,760, forward strand.
CGATAGACGTTAATAACTAATCACCGTTCCATTTACCTTCAATTCAGAGAGGCATTGTCCGCTGAGTTGAAGGCGACTTCTGATTTCTCCCTTCTAAATACGCATATCTTGTGCAAATTCTGCAGTCACTTATACTATTAAAAAATTATAAGAATCAGCCACGACGTCATTATAAAAATCCGCATAAAACCTCTATAAAAATGAGTAATAACAATGAATTTAATCTTCTTGCACGGTTCAGGTTGCAGCAGTAATGTTTGGGATCAGCAGTTGCCTTTTTGTGACAGCAGCATCGCACTTGATTTACCTGGTCGATCGAATGGAGAGGCCTTAGGAAGTATCAGTGATCTTGCTCAATGGTTGATTGACTACATTAATAATCACGAGCTTGAGAATATTGTATTAGTCGGTCACTCTTTAGGTGCTGCAGTGGTCATGCAAGCCGCTCTATTGGGTGGTAAAAATATTAAAGGGCTTGTCTTAATTGGTTCAGGTGCGCGCTTAAAAGTAATCCCCCAACTGATCACCTCACTGTCTGCATTAGTCGCTAAGTCAGCCAGTATTCCAGACGGTCTGCTGCAAGCTAATGAGAATATTCCAGAACCGTTTAAAACCAATATCAACACCGCGATTAAAGAAAACGGGGCCAAAACCATGCTCGATGATTTTAATTTATGCAATAGTTTTGATGTCATGGACCAGCTAGAGAATATTAAACTGCCAGTGCAAATCATCGTCGGTGAAAAAGATATTATGACACCGGTGAAATATGCTTCTTTTTTACATGATCGTATGGCTAATAGTGAGTTAGCGGTTATTAAGGCGGGTACGCACATGGTATTTGCTGAGCAGGCCGAGGTGGTTAATAAGCACATTCAAGGGTTTGTGGAGCGGGTTACTGATTAGTGGGTAGCGTTACAGGCATGTTTTTCTTCGAACACATTTTAATCCCCTTCACCCTTTGCTATATTAGCTGCCAAGAACAGCGCCTACTCTAGGCAGTCAATTTAGCAATGGAAGCTTACATGTTTTATCCCTATCTTTGCTCTCAAGCCTCCCGCTGTCTGTATACAGCCAACCAATATCTATCCAAGAATTCACGCGCCAGCCAAATCGCTATTAGCCTTTGAGCAAACCGTTTAAAAAGTAGCCAATATGACCACAGATCAAGCAACCCAGACCCCAAACAACCTAGCCGCTTTCTGCTGGTCAATAGCCGATCTACAAAGAAGAGTTTTTGTCGCAAATCGTTGCACGACTGAATGAATTGTTTATTACCGATGAACTCACCGATAACGATATGGTGAACTACGCCCAGACGGTTAAAGACAAAGTAATGGAAAACGCACGGGTGATGCAGCAGATATCTGAGAATACAGCAGAGCAAGCAATGTTAGGGGATTTTCCTGTAGCTATGGACGACGCCATTATGAGCAGCAGTGAAGCCCATCAGAATCAGATGATGCAGTTGCTGTCTGATCCTAATAAGGCGGCTGGGTTTGCTAAATTGGTGTTTGAAATGATTGCTGGTGGGAAAGCGGGTTTATAGTATTTAATGAATAAAATTAAACATTGCCCAGTGACGAAGAACTCCGCCAACTATCAGAACTTATCTGGCGTTTACGCCCTTTGGCTCATATTGCAATACAATCAGAAGCAGACGCGCCTTAGAACGCTCAGCAAATAAATTTCTAGGTGACAGAATGGCAAGCATTCTCGAACACCTACCACCAAAAGAGACGACATAATGGATGCAGTAATCCTTAGCATCGAAGCCGCGGTTGCACATTTCCTCGCGCACCCACTTCTCTATTTAAGCCTACCGGTTATTAGCGCCATTGTTGGTTGGGGAACCAACAAAATGGCCCTTAAAATGATGTTCTATCCAATCGAATTTATCGGCATCAAGCCGATCTTTGGTTGGCAGGGCATTATTCCTCGTAAGGCCGAACAAATGGCCAGCATTGCGATGGAAACAATGCTTGAAAAGCTGGTTAACGTTACCGAAATTTTTGACCGCCTAGATCCTGACCGCGTCGCCGATGAAATTGGCGAGCCGTTGTTGAAAATGACAGACCAAGTGGTCGACGAAGTCATGGATGCCCACCAACCTGGCCTTTGGGAAAACCTTCCTAAAATGGTGAAAAACCGCATCTACAAGCACGTACGTGCAGACGCTCCGCAAATCGTTTCCGACATGATGCGAGAAATTCGCGACAACATTGAAAGTGTGTTTGACATCCGCCACATGGTAATCAGCAATCTGACCCGTGACAAAGCATTACTCAACAAAATCTTTATTGAAACTGGCGAAAAAGAATTCAAATTCATCGAGAAGTCAGGGATTTATTTCGGCTTCTTGTTCGGCACTATCCAAATGCTAGTGTTCATGTTCTATGAAGGCCCATGGGTCCTTCCAATTGCTGGCTTGCTTATTGGTTACCTCACCAACTGGATCGCACTGAAGCTAATCTTCAAGCCACGCAACCCCATTAAAATTGGCCCCGTTGTCTTCCAAGGCTTGTTCCTCAAGCGCCAGAAAGAAGTCGCACGTGATTACGGCAGCCTAATCGCAGCGGAAATTTTAACCCCGTCGAATATGATCCAAGAAGTGCTTGAAGGCTCGATGTCAGACAACCTTTACAGCATGATCGAAAAACACGTTAAAGACGCTGTTGACAAGCAAGCTGGAATTACCAAACCGTTTGTCACTATGGCTGTCGGCACCGGCAAGTACCGCGAAATGAAGGGTGCAATATCCACCGCCTTCATGAAACATATGCCCGCGGCGCTAGAGCATATTAAAGAGTACACCGCTGACGCGATGGACCTGAAAAACACCATCGGCGACCGCATGGAGAACCTGACTTCTGAAGAGTTTGAAGGCATGCTCCGCCCTGCGTTTGAGCAAGACGAATGGATGCTTATCGGTATTGGAGCGGTACTTGGTTTCTGCGTTGGCACCGCGCAGTTCGTGTTTATGTTTGCTCCCGCGATGTTGGAAGCCGCCAAGGCTACGATGTAAACGCTGCTGGGCGTGGTGACCGAGAAACTACTGGATGCCGGAATAAATAACGTAAGCAGCCCACAGTTTAGTCATAGCCAAGAGGAGCAGCTTCGCCGTCAAGCCCTGTCTGCGGCGGCTGTTGAGGCTAAAGCAAATGCGGCAGCAATGGCGTCGGCCTTAGGTAATCAAATAGGGCAAACGCTTAGCATTAGCTCAAATGTGCAATCGCAGGGCCCGTCCCCTGTGCAAGCGAGAATGAAAATGGCGAGCGCCTCTTTGCGGCAGGCGCGCCCCCGGCCATAACAGCGCAGACGGCGCGATAGGAATCGAGTTCCTCTTCAACTTAGACCAGCAGCTGGTATTTGAAGCAGCGCCACAAACCACGACTCGCAATCGGCTCAACGGCTCGGCTCCAGCGGGCGACGAATACGCTGTGGCGATGCAGTACACTAGCGCACAACCTAATAGCACCCTTTGGAGACACACCCATGCAAACTACAGCACTCGCTCTCACCGGCTTTATCGCTTGGTACCTTTTCTTATACCTAGCCGTCGCGGCTCCACGTGTGATGCTTGCCGTCCAAGGCAAACGAGCGCCCAACAGCTTTAAACCTGATGGTTCCGATGTGTCAGAGCTTGCTGGGCGTATCTGCCGCGCCCATGCCAATTGCTACGAAAGCTTCGCCTTTATCGGCGGTGTAATGCTGCTCGCTATCGCGACTGGCTCCACCGACATAACCAATGGCTTAGCCTTAGTTCTGCTCGGCGCACGCCTAGTGCAATCGATCGTGCATATTGCCTCTGGCAGCCCAATCGCTGCCCAAGTACGCTTTAGCTTCTTCATTGCTCAATACGCAATCGCGGCTTATTGGACCGTTCTATTAATCTGCAAATTCTGCGGCTAACGCGGACAAGGCATGTTGCAACTTCGACCTAGCTGCTAGCATTGCGCCAAAGCCTTAGCGCCGGATTCGACAGAAGCGAGAATCTGCAGCTTTGAGTGCACCTTTTGCAGCGACTGCGTTGAAAACGTATTGCACAATGTGTGCCCGAATTGCGGCGGCGGCTTCGTCCCCCGCCCCGTTCGCCCAGCAAATAAGTTAGCCAACAATCAAGCCAGCAATGTGCAGGTGGTCAAACCGGTTGATATTGAGCAGCACGAAGCAGTCAGCCTAGCGCTTCGCGATATTCCGGCAGAAAGGCGCTAAGGCGTTATTCAATCGGGAGCTAATGTGCGTTTCTCCACCACGGTCATTTTTGGTAATTCAGGTGCAGGCAAAAGCACTTATGCGAAGAAGCTCGTCGCTAGCCAACAAGCAGCTCATTTAGATATGGATAACCTCTTAACTCGTGGCCAAATTTTGTTGACCACTACAAGCGCTTAATACTCCACTTGATAAGTTTAAGGGTGTGAGGCCACAGCTGGAAGATATTTATGCAGAAGAGTCATATGGTCGGCAGCTCTTTTATGCTTCTACTGCGATTAGCTCTTCTATTCAGGTTGAGAAGGAATTAGTTAAGGCTCCTGTTGTTGTATTGGATCGTTATTGGTTATCGACGCAGGTTTATCATAGTTGGCGCACACAGGGGGCGCATTTCAAATTGTCTGAAGTCGAAAGCATGCTTTTGAAGCCTGATTTAACTGTCTATTTGGAGTTGTCACTTGAGGAGCGGATTAAACGTTTAGGTGGACGTGATGATAATACTGAAGAGGATCGACAGACAACTGACTTAGTGGCAAATCAGCAGCTAAACGATTTGTATCATGCTCATCGTAATTCACCTTGTGTAGGTACTTGGTTGAAAGTTGATGCAGGATTGAGTACTGAGGAAATCGTTAAACATGTGACTGAACATTCGGCTATTTCAGCTTTTTTTTAACGGTTTTAGAATGGTCTCCCCACCAGGACTCGAACCTGGAGCTAAGCCTTAGGAGGGCCCTGTTTTATCCAGTTAAACTATGGGGAGACATACAACGCCGCCATTCTATTACTTTCAGGGGGTTTATGACAACCTTGTAAAGTGAACTTATTCGCGCTTCCATCATCAAATTA
>JBNMQK010000019.1:0-30700 GCA_051278005.1 Oleispira sp.
CTCGGTCGATAGTTTTGATCAAAAGCTTGATATTGATCTTATGGCTCGCTATTTAAAGCAACAGATTTTCTTTGCTGAACTAGAACAAAGTGGTCAGCCACAACGATGCCGTAAACCCGGAGGGGTTGATGGTATTAGTGAAGGTGTTTTTCAATTATTTGTGAACGACGAGAGAGCCCCTGAAGCACGCTTAAACAACATTCTATCGCGCTTACAGCAAGCCCCCGCCTATTTAAAGATAGAAGCGGAAGTTATTACGCAACCTATTCAACGCTGGCGTGACATTGAAGTTGAACAAGGTGAAGGCTTACCCGATTTATTCGCAACTATTTATAATTGGGCAAAAGAAACTAATTATCCTCTGCTGCCTGAACTTAAAAAAGCGATTAGCACCTGCAATACCGCCTTAAGTATTTATTTAAAAGACTTAAAAGCACGAGAGTGTCTCACAGACTTTAAAATTGGCGAAAACAAAGTTAATGAATTACTGATACTGCGAAATATAAAACAATCTCCTGCTGAATTGATTAGCATGGCACGAGATTTTATGGACAATACACAGACGCTATTAACAAAGTTAAATAAACGTCTTTGCAAAAAGCATGAACTTGCCACGACGACCAGTAATGAAGATCTACACGAGTATTTAAACGAAAAATTCGCCGCTAAAATAAAAGAAGGTGAATTAAGTTCAGTATTAGATTATTACTCAGATCAAGTAAGCTCCATTAATAAATTTATTGAACAGCGCCATTTATTTGCAATCCCGGCTCAACAAGAAATTCGGCTGCTGCAAACGCCGAACTTCTTAGAGCCTGTCATTCCTGCGGGAGCGATGTGGCCTCCCCTGGCACTTCGCCCGGGTAAAAAGACCAGTTTAGTGTATCTCACGCTAAAAGAAGATCAGCTGGCTGAGCATACAGAGCTTGGTATTCCCGTGATGATGATTCACGAAGGCATTCCAGGTCACCATCTACAATTTGCGACCGCGGCTCAGCATCCTTCTTTTATCCGTCGTATATTTTCAGCAAATGAACACGCTGAAGGCTGGACGACTATGCTAGAAGATTACATGCTCGATGTCGGTTACATTCATGATGACCTTGTCGATGAAGTTCGCTTTATTGCCAAGCGTGAAATGTCTCGCTTGGTTGCCCGCGTCGGTATCGATTTATATTTTATGACAGGGAAGCAAGATTATTTGAATGTTGGCTTAGACCTAGGCTTCGGTAGCGATGAATCTGAAACAGGGGGGTATAGCGATAATGTTTTCGTCAACGCTGCCAAACTATTAAAAACCGCCACGGGGTTCACTGATGGCCGTGTACAAGCGGAACTAAACTGGTATAGCAGCGAACAAAGTTATCCGCTCAGTTACCTCACCGGCAATCGCTTGGTATGGCAGTTAAAACAAGACATTCAATCGGCTAATAAGAAAGATTTAGGATCACTCGCGCTTGATCAAGCTTTTCATAAAGTGTACTTAGAGTCAGGATGTATGCCGGTAGAAAGTTTACGCACAGTTTATAAAAATGAAGGTTTTTTATAAAACTGTCCGTAATGAATTGGGGATAAAAAAGTGACAACAATCAGTTGGTTCGATCTGGCATGGTGTTTAATCCCCATTACTTTAGTCTGCGCTGTTTATATCGCTTGGCAAGGTAAGCCAAGTGAAATTATCATTGCCGTATTACGCATGGCTGTGCAGTTAATTGCCGTTGGCTATGTATTGATTAGTATTTTTGAAAACCCATCACCTTGGATCAGCGCTGCGATTGTTAGCATGATGTTAATCGTCGCCGCTTGGATTGCGATTCGTCCTGTACGACATCATAAAGGCTATTTACCCGCCGCCATTATTGCCCTCGGCTGCTCCGTGGGACTGCACCTGAGTATTTCACTCTTATTAGTGCTAAAAGCGGATAGCTGGTTTCAACCACAATTATTAATTCCTTTAGCGGGCATGTACTTCGCTAATGCCATGAATGCGATTAGCCTTGCCGCAGAGCGTTATCATAGCGAACTGCACAACGGTGTATCCGCTGAAAAAGCACGGTTAACCGCGTTTCATACCTCGATGATTCCTCAAATTAATGGTTTATTAGCAGTCGGACTGGTGGCGCTTCCTGGCATGATGACAGGGCAAATCCTATCGGGTGTTTCACCCTTGATCGCAGTACGTTATCAGATAATGATTATGGCGATGGTATTAGGCACTGCTGGTATTGGCGCTGCGATGATGTTGTGGCTATTGGCTAGGAATAAGAACCGTGATTTATTTTCAGCGCTCAATACTTCTCTGAAAGACGCTAAATAACATTCAAAGAACAATGTTGTTTAAGCGTAACTATTCAGTATCCTTAGCCATTAGATCCATTTTTCGACAGGTCGACAAATAACTGCGGATCAAACAGAACGTTTGAGCAGCATCCATTGAGCGAAAGCAGTCAGAATCTGAAACACAAATCCCGTGTCCGATAAAATTCCGTTCCAGCAACTTTCTCAAATCGATGGCTGATGAGATGGACGCTTCTCTTCGTTTCAGAATTAAATTTGTGCCTATTAAATAAATTTTAGCCGCAAGAAATTAAAACCTTACATCAAATTCGTCAACGCTATATTGATAGCATAATTTAATTCATCAGATACGTGGTTTGCTATCTGATGAACTAAATAGACAGTCATCTTAAGGGTTTATTTCAACGCCAATGAATGTTTTATATGGGATGGATGACCATATTGTCACAGTTTTAAATTTAGACCATTATTTTGAATTGCCACTACCATGGGTGTCCATACATTATAATGCATTAAAGGTCTTAATTTTTTTCATGATTAGCTTTTTCCAAGTGCTTTAAATAGTAATATGTTTCATTTTGAGATCGTAGGTTTTTTCTATTGCCACGTTTAACATAGCTATTTACTTGATCTTTGTCGATAACTCTAGCTTTCAAAGTATCTTTAAAGTGAATTTCTAAAAGGTCTATTATTATTTTAATCAGCTTTTGATCGTAAATTGGACAAGACACTTCAATTCTATCTTCCATGTTGCGTGTCATCCAATCAGCGGAAGAAATATAAACCTTTTCCTCACCATTATTGTAAAAACACATAACTCTAGAATGTTCAAGAAAACGATCAACAACACTTATGATGCTAATGTTATCACTCAAGCCTTTTATTTTAGGACGTAGCGAACACATACCTCTAATTATACCGCGTATTATTACCCCAGACTGACTTGCTTGGTATAATTTTTCGATGATATCCGGATCAACTAAGTTATTGACCTTAAATAGAATATCAGCTTTTTTCCCGGATTGAGCATGAGCGATTTCGTTATCGATCAGAGCCAATATTGAAGACTTAGAGTTTAGCGGAGAGACTAATAAGTGTTCAAATTTTTGTTGGCGATAAGGGAGTTGGATTAAGTCGAATATACTCAGTACTTCTTTGGTGATATGTGGATCTTTAGTAAATAAACTGAAGTCGGTGTAAATTTTTGCAGTACTTTCGTGAAAGTTACCTGTGCCTATATGAGCATAGTTGACCATTTTTGATTTTTCTTCACGGCTAACAACGCAAATTTTAGTATGTATTTTAAATGAAGGATTACCAAAAACCACTCGAATGCCAGCGTTAGTCATTGTTCTAGCCCATTCGATGTTAGCCTCTTCATCAAATCGAGCTCTTAGCTCCATAACTACGGTAACCATTTTCCCATTATCTACGGCGTCAATGAGTGAACTAACTACTCTAGAATTTTTAGCAATGCGATATAAAGTAATACGAAGGTGTTTTACATGAGGGTCGAACGCCGCTTGGCGAACAAACTCCGTAAAATGTAAAAATCTATGGTATGGGTAGTTCAGCAGAATATCTTGTTGTTGAATTGCTTCAAATACAGTGTTGTAGGCAGCAAATTGTTGATTGGTTAATGCTTCTATAGGTTTGTTTTCTAAGTTACTGCGACCAATATTAGGAAACTTAATAAAGTCTTTCACGTTCCGTACTTTGCCAGCCGCTACTAGGTTGTCGTAAGCAGAATGTTTTAAATGGCGCTTTAAGCTTTTTACCATTTCTTCAGACATATTACCGTCGTATATAACGCGCACTGGCTCGGCGATAAGACGCTGTTTCATACTGTCTGACATTTTTTCAACGTAACTTTCTGCAATATCATCGTTGATTGAGTATTCTGAATCACGAGTCATTTTAAATGAATAGGCTTCTATAGAGTCAAATTTAACAAAACCTAGAAAAATATCCTCAAGAAATAGTTGAATGACATCTTCAAGTAGAATTATCGTCTTATGTTTTTTTTCTTTTGATAAAGATGGCAAGATGATAAACCTAGACATTTTATCAGTGGGTATTTCTATAGTGGCATATCTAGTCGGTTTGTCGTCTCTATGAATCGCTAAGTAGTAATAGGTTGCCGAGTCAATTAAGCGATCAACAAGATTGAGTTTTTTATCAATTAAAATAGAGGTTATATGACGCAAAATCTTATTTTGAAAAAAATGCTTCAACCAATTAAATTGTTCATCATTGACCTGATGATGGTCTATTAGTTGTATATTGTGTTGAGCAAGATTATTAACCAATTTTTTATAAATAACGTTAAACTCATCTGTGAGTTCGATTATTTTTTGCTGTATCTGAGTCATTAACAGTTGATTTTTTTCTGCTTCTTCTTGCTCATCATTATTCATTTGAATAATGATTTTTCGTCGTAAATCAGCAACTCTAACTCGATAAAATTCATCCATATTATTGGAGTAAATTCCAAGAAATCGAAACCGCTCTATAATAGGGTTATTTTTGTCAGCCGCTTCTTGTAAAACACGCTCATTGAAGGACAACCAACTAAGCTCTTTAGGAAAAAAACGTTGCCCAGCTATTTTATTCATGATCCATCACCGAAAATATATATTATATTACAGTTATGTTACGGTTTTATTACAGATTCGTATTTACAAGGTATTCTAACAAAATAAATGAAATAGAAGACAGCTCTGAGAAATTAACAATAATTACTCTCATATATTAACGCAATTAAACATCAGTACTGAATATGGGATGATATTAACGACACAATACTTTTTCGGGGGCGATCATTCAGCTGCCCTGTAGATCGCTAATAAAGTGATAGTCCTAACGTAATCGTGACGAGCGCCGTTATGGCTCTTGCTGAGTTGAGTCTAAGTCTAAGTCTAAGTCTTAAAAGCGTGCGGCAATATCTATTTATCAAAAACTATTTTTTTAGTATCACTAGCGAGTTGAATCCAAGACTACATATTAATAGCCATCATAAATTAGCTAATTTATAGGTCGTTAAATTTTAACAATGCCGGAATTCCCCTATTTTAGGCATACCTATCAACAATTAATTTTTGTCACATAAAAAAATTAAATTACAGGTGATTTTAATGATGGAGCTAAATTGCTAGTGATAATATAGGGTGATTATTTTTAGAGAGGGGCTGCTATTTAGCCAAGTCAGAATATCAGTAATCGACTGCTTACTAGTGAGTAAGCATGCATTTGTTATGACTAATAAACGTATCCTTATTGACTATACTTTGTATATACATTATTGTGCTGTCTCATTTATTAAAAAGAGATATACTTATGTCTAAGATCACAAAGAAAGAAGCAACTAAAAAAGCAACTAAATTCGCAAAAAAAGCAGTGAAAAAAGCAGGCGTAACCTCTTCTAAAGGTAAAGTTGTTAAATTGGCAACAAAAAAAGCGCTTAAATTAGTTAAAAGTGGCGAGAACAAAAAAGCACGTTCTGTAGTAAAAAAAGTCGCTAAAAAAGCAGCTTAAGTTTACTGGTAGAGTGAAGGCTCGTCAGTAATAATGGCGAGCTTTTCTACTTTATTAAAAAAATTAAAAAGTTGATAATAGAAATAATGAGTAACATTGAGAAAAAAATAAAAAAGAAAAAAGAAGCTCAACTCGTAATACGCTTAGATAAAAATACAAGAGATGAATTTGTCGATGCTTGCCAATCAATTGACACCACTGCCTCTCGAGAGTTGCGAGCATTTATCAAAAAATTTTTACGAAGCTATAAAAATGGTAAGTTTGATGAGCAAAAAAATGACTGAAAAGACAATGTCATTAAAATAAATAAGGGTAAAAAATACACTGTGTAACTAGCCCTCATTGTTAGGACAAACTTTACGTATTTTCATTGATTTTCGAATAATACTGTTCAACGATTCTATGGGATTAGTGGTATAGATTACTCCACGATTTATTACTTTGTGGATATTTATCATCCCAATTATCTGCAAACTAACAACTAAACAGATAGCCATCTTAAGAAAAATTCACACTGCGTAAGTGGCAGAAAACCACACTTTAGACTTCTTTCGCGAGTAACTCCTTGGCATTCCCTGGTAAAAGCGGCTCGTATTGCTCAACACTCTCCACTTGTGCCATCTTGGTAAATAACACCTGTCAATCGACGTTCGGATTCAGACTGTTGGTTTTTGCGGGCTCGATTATGCTGTAAAACATCGGTTTGCCGTGGCCTCAGGGAGGTGAATCATGAAATTACTTTATAATACAGGGCTTACAGCCTGAAGCTGAAACACAAATCCCGTGTCCGATAAAATTCCGTTCCACCAATTTTCTCAAATCGATGACCCTCGTCAAGAAGGTAATCGTATTGAATCAGAGCGAACGCACAAAGGAAAAACGAGTTTTGAACAGCGCTACTATATCTGCAGTAAGCGATTAACAGCAGAGGAAGTATTACATGCATCACGTAGTCATTGGGAGTAGAAAGCATGCATTGGATGCTTGATGTTCTCAAGCAAGATAAAGAAAAAAATTGAGCATCAATAACAAACGTTTCAAGGCCTGTAATGATCTGGATTACCTGAAAAAATAGCCGACGCATACTGTTCAGTTTTCATGCTACGACGCATCTGGCGCATGGGCTGAACCTGTTTCATCATCCATTTTCATACCCATCAGGAATGCAGACCTTAGTCCATCGTTTACCTTAGCTCGCCAACCACAGGTTTGCAGTATCAGGTTTATGTCAGCCCCATGATCATCTTGCAATGCTGATAGCGCGTGTTCCACTCCGGGCGGCGAGTAGACCTGACACGCTTACCAGAGTCCATCATCTAACGTATATTCTAGCGCTGCACTCAGTGGGTTTTCAACCGGATTTGTGGCAAACTGCGGCTCTATATTCAAGCCCGTGTCTAAGCCATTTTGTGAATCAGCCAAAGTGCCACACCCTCTGTTAAAAAAGTATTTTAAAAGACTATGATCGAATTTAATCAGGTTTCGTTGCAACGGGGTATCAAACCCCTGCTAGATAAAGCAGATTTGCGTATTCATGACGGCCAAAAGCTTGCCTTAATTGGCGCTAACGGTGCCGGTAAGTCCAGCTTATTCGCCCTACTGTTAGGGGAACTTGTAGTCGATAATGGCGATTTGTATTTTCCATCAGGCTGGCGCATTGCACACATGGCGCAAGAAGTTGAAGCCAGTGAGCGCAGTGCCGTCGATTATGTCATTGATGGTGATAAAACCTATCGTGAGATCGAGCACGGCATCAATACCACCACCTGCGATAATGAACTGGCCGAATGGCACGGCAAAATGGATCTACACGCAGGCTACAATATTAAAGTTCAGGCTGAGCAGTTATTGCATGGTCTTGGTTTTAAACAAAGCGACATGGCTAAGCCTGTTTCGGGTTTCTCGGGGGGTTGGCGTATTCGCTTAAACCTTGCCCAAGCGTTGATGACACCGTCTGATTTATTATTACTCGATGAACCCACCAACCACTTAGATTTAGATGCGACCTTGTGGTTAGAGCTATGGCTAAATAAGTATCAAGGGACGTTGGTATTTATCTCGCATGACCGTGATTTTATCGATGGCGTGGCCGATCATATCGTTCATCTTAACCAATGCACGCTCACCAGCTATCCGGGCAACTACAGCGCCTATGAACGCATCCGCGCCGAACGTTTATCGCAACAGCAAGTGATGCACGAGAAGCAGCAAGTACGTATTGCTGAGATTGAACAATTCGTCACCCGCTTTAAAGCCAAAGCGAGTAAAGCGAAACAAGCACAAAGCCGAGTAAAAGAATTAGAGCGCATGGAGCTTATTGCGCCAGCGCATGTAGACTCACCGTTTAAGTTTAATTTTACCTGCCACGATAAAGTCTCTACACCGTTATTGAGCCTTGAAGAAGCGGATATTGGCTACCCTGCAAAGCTTGGTGGCGAAACGGTGGCCATTTTACACAAGCAGCATGTTTCTTTAGTCCCTGGCCATCGCATTGGTTTGCTAGGTGCTAACGGTGCGGGTAAGTCGACGCTGATTAAAACCTTGTGCGAAGAGTTGCCTCAGCTTGCCGGTAAGCGCCACGAAGGCGAGCATTTAAAAATTGGTTATTACGCTCAGCATCAGCTTGAATCGTTAGATGTTAAAGCCAGCCCAATGTTAATGATTCAGCGTTTATCGCCGCAAGTGACCGAGCAAGAAGCGCGTAGCTTTTTAGGTGGCTTCGATTTCCGTGGCGAAAAAGCATTAGAAATTTGTGAACCTTTTTCCGGCGGTGAAAAAGCGCGCTTAGCGTTGGCGTTAGTCGCGTGGCGTAAACCGAATCTATTGATTATGGATGAGCCGACCAACCACCTTGATATTGAAATGCGCGAAGCCCTTACCATGGCGCTGCAAACGTTTGCTGGTGCCATTGTTATCGTCAGCCACGACCGTCACTTATTAAAAGCAACGGTGGATGAATATTGGTTGGTTGAAGATGGCAAGGTCGCCACGTTCGATGGCGATCTGCACGATTATCATAAACACGTACAAGCCAAGCAAGCAGGGACTAATTCTGTTTCGGGTACCGGCCAATTAGCCAGTAATCCTAATTCGGCTGATAACAGCAACGGTACTGAATCGGCGAATAAAAGCGCCGGTATGGGCGCGCAAGATCGTAAAGAACAAAAGCGTTTAGACGCTGAGCGGCGTGCCCGTTTAGCGCCTATGCGTAAAGAGCTGACTAAGCTTGAAACTCGCATGGAAAAATTACAAACTGCTTTAGAAGAAAGTGAAAATCAACTCGCCGATACCACATTGTATGAAGCGGCTCGCAAAGCTGACTTGCAACAAGTATTGCAACAGCAAGGTGATTCAAAAAGCGAATTAGAAGACGTCGAAATGCAGTGGATGGAGCTAAGCGAAGAAATGGAAGCGGCTGAATAATGTCGCATTCTTTAGAAAACGAAAAGTCTCAAATGAGTTTGCCTCCGTTATCGCTGTATATTCACGTACCTTGGTGCGTGCGTAAATGCCCCTACTGCGATTTCAATTCTCACGAAATAAAAAGCCACCAGGCTGATGGTATCATACCAGAAGCAGAATATGTGCAGGCGTTATTAGACGATTTAGAAGCAGATATTGCTTGGGTGCAAGGCCGTGAAATCCAAACCATTTTTATCGGGGGGGGTACGCCTTCGTTATTAAGTGTTGCAGCTTATAAAAATTTATTGGTAGGCTTACAAGAAAAAGTAACCTTTGTTAAAGACATCGAAATTACTATGGAAGCTAATCCGGGTACTTTTGAAGCGGTAAAGTTTGTAGGCTATCGTAAACTCGGTATTAACCGCCTTTCCATTGGCGTACAAAGTTTCGCTGATCATCAGCTACAACACCTCGGTCGGATTCACAATGGCCAGCAAGCGGTTGCCGCGATTAAAATGGCCAAAGAAGCAGGCTTCGATAATTTTAATATCGACCTCATGCATGGCCTGCCTGATCAAAGCGAAGCGCAGGCTTTAGCCGATATTCAGCAAGCCATCGACCTTGGCCCGACGCACCTGTCGTGGTACCAACTAACGATTGAGCCAAATACCGAGTTTTTCAAACGCCCGCCGGTTTTACCCGAAGACGAAACTCTGTGGGATATTCAAGAAGCGGGGCAAGCGCTGCTGGCTAAACATGGCTTTGTACAATATGAAGTCTCGGCTTACGCGCAAAAAGATAAGCAAGCGATACACAACTTAAACTATTGGCAGTTTGGTGATTACCTAGGTATTGGCGCCGGTGCTCACGGTAAAGTGACGGACTTAGTGAATGCTCCCGAAAGCCTCACAGCCTCCTCGGCTTTTAGAACCTGGAAAACTCGCGCACCGAAAGACTTCCTAAATGCAGGTAGAAGTGACGCTCAGCAAGCAGGAAAGAGTTTCTTAGCGGGTAAAGAGTCCATTCAGAACGAAGACATCGGCTTAGAGTTTTTAATGAACGCTTTACGTTTGCAGCAAGGCTTTGATTTAAATTTATTTGAGCAAAGAACAGGTTACCCACTGACGGCTATTGCCAGTGGCATCAATACGGCCATTGACAAGGGCCTGCTGGAAAAGCACTCGTTAGACGATGGCCGCGAGCACATCAAAACGTCCGCCAAAGGCAGTTTGTTCTTGAATGAAATTTTAGGGTTGTTTATGTAGCGCCTTTACGCTGTTCGTTTACGTTAGCCCTAATATCAACTAAGCGGTCCAGCTTATGGCCGCTATGGTCAACGTTCTTGTCTTTATATGCCACTGCAATCGCAAAAAATCCTTGTTACAGTAGGGTTATTATACCCATAAGCGCAATGCTAATAATGACCTCATCACTCCTTTCTTTGATGAGTGATAAAACAAGGGAAACAGATGACTAAATATAAAACACTGGCACTTGGAATGATAATTTCCAGCAGCCTCATGGCAATACCTAACGTATTCGCCAGTACAGAAGAAGCCATTAATCCTCAAATCACTGATTTACGTGATGTTATCGTGGTCGGTAATAATTGGGATGGCACCATAGACATCTACGATCCTCATACTTACCAACGCATTAAAAAGCTGAATGCCATTCCCGATAAAGAAGAACGTTTAGAAGAACTCACCAGCAGTATTAAGCGTCGTATCGTATCGACGTTTATTAAAGAAGTCATTGGCGAAGGCAATCATCAAATGGTTGATGACATGTTCCCTTCCAATGATGGTCGTCATCTTTTTATCTCTCGCCCAAGCTTTGCTGATGTTATTGCATTGGATGTGAACAGTGGTGAAATTATTTGGCGTACGCCTGTTGAAGGCTCACGCTCTGATCACGCAGCCATCTCACCAGACGGAAAAATATTTTTAGTATCCGCGTCGACGGCCGGTAAAGTACACGCGATTGATACGGCTACCGGTAAGATTGTTAATGAATTTGATTCTGGCGACCAACCTCACGAAAATACCTATTCTGAAGATGGAAAGCATATTTTCCACGCCAGCATCGGCAAGGTCTATGTACCTTTTACGAGTTCATGGTTGGATTGGATGAAAGGCGAACGTGTTTTTCAAATCGTTGATGCCAATACCTATGAAGTCCTCCAGCGTATCGACATCGGTGAGAAATTAGAAGAATTTGGTTTCCCCTGGGTTGATAGTGCAGTGCGACCAATGGCCATTGCACCCGATGGCAAGTTTGTTTATATGCAGGTTTCTTTCTTCCACGGCTTTTTTGAATACGACGTTGAGCAACAGAAAATTACTCGCAAAATGGATTTACCGATTCCTGCAGAAATCGCGGCTATGAGTACTCGTGATTACCAACTGAATTCTGCTCATCATGGTTTAGCCATGAATGGTACGGGCACTAAACTGTGCGTCGCAGCGACGATGTCTGGCTATGCTGCGATTGTTGATCGTGAGACTTTCGAATACAAAACCGTTCAACTGTCGGATACTCCACTGGGTGCTAAACCTTACTGGTCTACCGAGAGCGCCGATGGTAAGTACTGCTATGTGTCTGTGAGCGAGCAAGATCGAGTATCGGTAATCTCATTTGATGATGCTCAAGAAGTCGCTAGCTTTCCTGTAGGAGACCACCCTCAGCGTATCCGAACTGGAAAACTCATCATCAACTAGCGCTCTAGTATCAGAAAGCACCGACAAAAATAACAATAATTCGTCATTTAAAAATGTGCAGTTCGTGTTTTCTGCTAGGATTAAAGGTACTTATGAGAACCTTAATTATGCGCTTACTTCAAATAGTATTCCTCAGTTTGTCATTTTCTATGGCAACGAATATACCCGTTCAAGCCTTAACCTTGGGCGTAGAGTCGACTAATTACGCGCCTTACTATTATCTTAATGATGAAAAAAAGTACCAAGGGGCTGCACGTGATATTTTCGATTTATTTGCTGAAGTAAGTGACGTAAAAATCACCTTTAATCCTATGCCAGTGCCACGCTTATTCAACGAATTTGTGAAAGGGAATGTCGAGCTCAAGTTCCCTGACAATCCTCTATGGTCTACGTCTCTCAATTCGTCAGTAAAAGTGCACTACAGCCAACCCCTTTTCAATATCAACGAATCCTTACTTGTTTTAAAGCAAGATGAGTCTGAAGTTGATAAGCAAAAGATTAGTACGGTGGGGACGATTTTAGGATTCAGCACCCCTGGTATTGCTAAACAAGTCGCTAATAATGAATTTAAAAAGGTTGAAACCAGACAGGTAGAACATCTTATACATATGTTGGTTTCAAAGCGTGTACAAAGCGTCTATTTTAATGAAAGTGTTGCTCGAGATTTAGCGAAAAAGATGTATCCAAATGCGTCTATTGTAAGACAGTCTCAACACCCTTCTTTTCAATATGCTTATCACCTTTCTAGTATTAAATACCCCAAGTTAATCGAAGTATTTAATACATTTTTAATCAGTCATGCTAAGCAGATAAGTGCAATTCGCAGCCACTATGGCCTGAAATAATTTAGACCATAGCGACTACAGCCGTTATTTAAAACTTATAACGCACACCGAAACCAGCACCTAGGCCAAACTTCACGTCATCTACCAGTTTAAACTCTGGAATAATCTGCACGTAAGCATCCAGTTTTTTAGCAAAAGCTGCTTCAAGGCCAATGGGCATACGAGCACCAGCACCCCCTTTCCATTCGGCATAACCACCAGCACCAATATACCAATATAGTGGAATCGATACTTCAATGTCTTTGATATTCTCTTTCTCAAAAATATAGTCGGCGGCTACGCCACCATTGCCAATAAATCCATTGAATTTATTTGTCTGCGCAGTTAAACCAAGACCTAAGTCATAGCCAAAACCAAGTTTTATGCCCTGCAACGTATTATTACTTTCTGCATAAGCTGCAGGATTTAATAAGCATGCAACAATAGACATGAATATGAGGGTTTTTAAATAATGAGTGTTAATACATTTCATTGTTTTTTCCAAGCGCGCTAAATTACTTAGCACCAGCGTCCTTCAATAGAGCCGCAAATTCTGCACCTTTAGGGTGACCAGAAATAATCGCCAATGCACTTTCACCTGCGTCATTCTGAGCGTTCACATCACCGCCTTTTTCTTTCAGTAATACTAAAAAATCAGCAAACGATGCGGGCATCATATGACGATAAGCGCGAATAATAGAGGTGAAGTTAGCCGTTTCACCCGGGTAATCTTGCTCAACCAAAAATGCTTCTAGCTGAGCTTCGCTCCACTCACCACCAAATACTTTTTCTTTATCTTTCTTAATCATTCTGTAAATCCTTAAATTCTAAAACGTATTAATTTTTTAAATTAATGACTGTTAACTAATTTTCTCAAAAAACAAATCCCACACACCATGGCCTAATTTTTCGCCACGCTTTTCGAACTTGGTCAAGGGGCGATGATCTGGGCGCGGAGTATACTGACCTTCACCAGCTTGGTTTTTATAGCCTTCCGCAGCACTTAATACTTCCATCATGTGAACCGCATAAGGTTCCCAGTCTGTCGCCATGTGAATAATGCCGCCGGGCTTCATTTTACTGCGAATGGTCTGGATGAACTCTTCGTTAACAATACGACGCTTATTATGACGCTTCTTATGCCAAGGATCTGGAAAGAACAACTGCAGACAATCAAAGCTTTCTTCTGCAATTTGATACTTCAGTACTTCAATCGCATCGTCTTGACTAATACGTACATTCGTTACGTTTTCTTCATCTGCCATGCGCAAAGCAGAGCCCACACCAGGGGTATGTACCTCGATGCCAATGTAATTTTTTTCTGGATCGGCTTTGGCCATTTCAATAAACGACTGACCCATACCAAAACCGATTTCTAATACGGTGTAAGCTTCACGGCCAAAAGCCATTGAAATATCGAACTGTCCATCTTCTAGGGCGAAACCTAGGCTGCCCCATTGTCGGTCATAACCAAGCTGCTGACCCGCCGTCAAACGGCCGGTGCGACGAACAAAAGATCGAATTCGGCGCTTTTGGCCTGCAATGACGTCGTCTTCAGTAAGAGCGTCTTTACCAATGTTCTCTTCACTCAAAGCTTCTTCATTAAGCACTTCTTCTATCAGCGGCTTTTCTTGCTCAGTCACGTTATTTTCTCTTCATCAATCATAGTAAAACGAATCATTTATCTTCCATAGGCAACTTTAAAGCTGCAGCGGCTAACAAAGCCCAAGCTATTATAAGGGTTAATCCACCAAAGGGGGTAATCGGGCCTAGCCAAGCAGGAAATCCACCCAATACTGACATAAATGTCATGGTGTATAAGCTACCACTAAATAACAGAACCCCCACAATCATCAGATTAGCGCTCCACTTCAGTCTATTAATAACCTCTGGTTTAGTCACCAAGGTTAACATTAAGATCGCTAAAGCCAATAACACTAAGCTATGAAGAAACTGATACTGTACGGCCGTTTGGTAGGTAGCCAACATGTTTGTGCTTAATACTTTCTTTAAACCGTGAGCGCCGAACGCGCCTAAAATAACACTCAACAAACTGCTGATCGCACTCACCAGCAAATAAAAGCGGGCACTGAACATCATTATGAGCCTCGAATTATCGACATTAAACCTAATTAGCGGCCATATTAGGGACATAAAATTAGAAATCAACTGCTTAGCCCTCTATGATACGGACATTCAAAATATACATCACCAGAAATAGGTTATTCATACCCTATACTAATCTGCGTGACGTCATCAAACGACGGAATAAAAGACAAGATCGATGCCCTTTGAAATGGGCTAGACTTATCAAAATAGGCTTATAACATGACCTCAAGTACTGCATTTTTTACAGTAACCTTTCAACCATCGAATATTTCAATTCAAGTCGCTGAAAACCAAGCATTACAAGAAGCATGTTTTGAGCAGGGTGTTATTATTCCCTTAAGCTGTGAAAACGGTGTATGCCAAATCTGTGAGGCTAAACTTATTTCTGGCATCATCGACCAGCGTCAGGGTTATCAGGTCGAACAACAAAAAGGTGAAATACTTGAGTCTCTTAATCAGGTATTATTGTGCTTAACTTATCCGCTATCTGATTTAGAGATTTTTATGCCAGAGATTTTTGCACCAGGACACTCACCAGAAAAAAACCTTGCCTGCCAAGTATTGAGTGTCGAGGCTTTAAATACATCGGTCTACCGCATTGAACTATTGGCGCCTGCAGGTAGCAAGCTAGATTATTTACCAGGCCAGTATTTAGAAATGCATATTGTTGGACAGAAGCTTCCTTATTCCATTGCTAATGCTCCAGATCCTAAACAACCGCGTCGATTAGAATTACAAATCTCTGATCACAGTGAAGTAACGGCAAGCATTATTAGCGAACTGAGCAAAGCGGCTGAAAATAGAAGCACCGTAAAAATTAATATTGCAAAAGGTGACTGTTTTTTAAATGAACTGCCTAAGCAACCCATTTTATTGGTCTGTGCAGGTACAGGTTTCTCCCAAATTCAGTGTTTAGCGGAAGCAATTTTAGCCAAAGACCCTGAGCATGAAGTTCACTTGTATTGGTCTAACCGTTCTTTAGATGAGTTCTATCTTTACGACATACCTAAAAAATGGGCAGATGAATTTACGAACTTCAGTTTTCATCCTGTACTCGAAGCCGGTATCGATAGCTGGCAAGGTCGCGCGGGTTGGATTTATGAAGTCATTCATGAAGACTTTAAAGATTTGAGCGATGTACAAATGTACGCCTGTGGCTCACCTAACATGGTGCACGGTACATTAGATCAATTAGAGAAGCTCGGACTCAGCGAAGCGAATATGCACAGCGATGTCTTTAGCTATGCTCCGCGAGATACATTTAACAAGAAATAGGGCCGCTACTTCTTGTTGTTAAAATAACGCTTATGCGAGCGCTTT
This sequence comes from Oleispira sp., assembly GCA_051278005.1. Lineage (GTDB taxonomy): Bacteria > Pseudomonadota > Gammaproteobacteria > Pseudomonadales > Oceanobacteraceae > Oleispira. Next base: position 16,208 of record JBNMQK010000019.1, read on the forward strand.
ATTAAAGTGCTCACAAGCACGTTCAAACTTACCTTGTTGCGTGAGTAAATTACCCAATTCAGTATGCACGTCAGGTAAGGATTTTATCTTGACCGCTGCCTCTAAATATTCTTGAGCTTTCCCTTTATTCCCTGTTCGATTAGCAATTCGGCCAAGTGCTAATAACAGCATAGGGTCGTTAGGTCGCTCTTGTAATTGTTGCTCCGCAAATAAAAGCTGACGCGGGAGATCATCGCCTTGAATACACCCATATACGCTAATCAAGGTATCATGCCAAACAGAAGGTAGTGCTGACCGTAATACGTGTTCTGCTTTCCCAGGCTGCTTCAGTAATAGCAGTAAATCGATGTAACATTTTAAGACATCAACGGATAAACGAACACTACGGGGAGCATCCTCATAAATTTCTTTGATGAGGTTAGCTTGCCCTGCCGGTGCCGAAGCGACATGACTTCTAGCCGTTCGCTGCATCAATTGAATAACGACCTTTTCTTCTAATTCTTTCAGTGTGTCTTGAGTAATGAGTTTTGCCAACTTACGCACTGTTGGCAATAAATCTTTTAGGCCAACCCAGTCCTCTAACTCTCGCAAGACTTTTATATGCATCTTCAATAAATGCTTATGTTTTGGATTATGTTTACGTAAACGAAGAACTACCGCCAGTGCTTGTTCGGTTTGGCCACGAGAAATCAACAATTTAATCTGAGTAATGGCAACAGCAAGCTCAGCACCTTTTGTACTGCTAGCGGCTTCTTTTAACCAATGGTCAGATTTCTCCATATCACCTTTTTCATAAGCAGCACGAGCAGCACCCAAGTAATTAATTAAGGGGTTATCTCCTAACGCGGCTGCTTGTGTTAGTTGGCGCTCTGCTGATTGCCATTGGCCATGAGCCAAGCTTAAAAAGCCTCGAGTAGTTTGACGCTGACCTCGAATTGCACGACGTTGTTTACGCCAATCATTAATACGCCAATCGCTACCGATGAGTAATAAAACGAGGCGCATCACGATGTAGGAACTGATAAAAAATGCCACTAATATAATATTGAAAAACCAAAAGCTAGTCTCGAGGGTGTAGTTGGCCCAGCTAAACAAGACGTAGCCAGAGTCAAGACTCACTAGATAGCCAAAACATAATCCGACCAGCAAAAATCCAGCTATTAAGATAACGAGTTTTTTCATTTTTTATTCCTCGTTATTGAGTATTGGCTTGAGCAGAAAGCGGTGTACTACGGCGCTGCTGATCCAACAAGGTCCGTAACTCTAAAAGTGAGCCACTAATCTCAGGAAATTCAGGCGCGACGTTCCAAACACTTAGCTCAACCAATGTTTCTTTTACCGCGACGGTTTTCGTATTTTTCACAATCGAAAATTCTTCTAACCATCCCAGTGTTCTGGCAATGCTTTGCTTGTATAAAGCATCTTGCTGACGAACCAAGGCTACCTGTGCTTGTTCCAGCATCAAGTTCATGTTTTGTTGTAAATAATAATGCTGATCTGGCGTAAGCGGTGCGGGTAAAACCTGATCATGCTCACGAATTCGAACAATGCTTCCAATACCGGCCAGCGCTTTACTCGAAAATTTATCCCAAGCGGTCTGTGCCACTTTTGGATCAGCGGCATCTTTTACGACAGCAGTAACCTGAGGCAATGTACGAGGCATCCATTCAAGTTCATTAATTTGATCTTGGACGGCTTGCAGACGGGCAACCGCGCCGGTGAGATCAACCGCGGGCACTGCCCGTAACGTTTGCAATTCTTTCGCCAATAATTGACGAACAGAACTGATTAAAGGATTTTCAGTTTCGGCTAATACATTATCGGCAGCGACTAAAATCGCTACCGCACCTTGCCAATCGTTTTCAAGGCCTAAGCGTTGATTAGCCAAACGTAACAAGTATTCCGCTTCGGCCAATAACCAATCATTGCGATCAGCACCCGGCAGTTGCGCAATACGTTCTGCATTCTGTTGCGATTGTTTATTGTGTAATTGTACATTTTTTTCAGTATTCGCAAGCTGAACCGCTAATACCGTATTTTTCTCAGTACTTTGTTCGAGCTGATGCGATAGTGTTAAGAGTTGCTGTGAGAATTCGAAGCCTTTCCAGCCGATGCCACCAATCGCCAACAAAGCAATAACCACCAGCAGTAGTGCAAAAATAGCTAATACTGAACTGGGTTGAGTGCGCACGTGTTCGGCATGGCTTTTGTTAGCGGGTATGTTGTCGACGGCGCTATTTTTAACCGAACTGTTGTCAGTTGGACGCTCAGCTGCTGCGGGTGTTTGTTGCAATTTATCTGTCACAACTACTTCCTTAATAAATGATCCGATTTACGTTTTCTTAAACACTTTTTTCAATCCAATGCTCTACTGCCAATAGCATATCGACATCTTGGGCACTGGCAGCAATCTGTATTTTGCTAAAGCCTAATGATTCTGCCAGTTCTGCCACGCGTAAGCTAGGGGCAATAATGCCACGAACGCGTTCTGCAATCCTTGGCTGTTGAGCCGCGATCGCTTCTAAGCCTTGACCACTGCTTACCAGTAACAACGGATTTAATACTAACGTTTGCTGCCACTGTTCTTCAGTATACTGAGGAATTAAACGTTGATAGAGTTCCGCATACACCACTTCAGCCCCGCGTTCACGGAGGGTTCCCGCAAGCGTTTCACGGCCCCCAACGCCACGCCAGATAAGTACTTTTTTACCCGCAACGTTGTTGAGTTCAGGCATCTGCAGTGCACCTTCGCTATCAAACTGCCCTACGGGCATTTTCACGCTGAGTCCCTGATTAACCATCGCGCCTGCGGTCACCGGACCAATGGCGATCCAATCAATACCCAAAGGCCATTGAGGCCAATATTGATCAAGAGTCATCAACCCCATTTCAGCCGCATTACGACTAATCGCAATCACGGCATCAAACAGATCAATGTTCATAAACTGCGACTTAATCGCTGGCGTTTCTGCCACCGCTTCAATCTTTAACAAGGGCTGACGAATAACCCGACAGCCTAATGCTTCTAATAATGGGCAAATTTCTTCTGCTTGCGATGCCGGTCGGGTGACCAATACAGGCAAAAGAGAGGGGTCATTGATACTAGGCGTCGGCATAAACTTTCGCCAAAATCTCATCAGCACCTTGGCTTAATAAATCTTCTGCCGCTTTAATGCCTAATGCTTCTGCTTCACCCACTGGGGCCCGATACTCTGTGGTAAGCATTTGCTTACCATCAACACTCCCCACCAAGCCGCGCAACCAAAGCTCGCCTTCTTTCTCAATGGCATAACACGCAATCGGTACTTGGCAACCCCCTTCTAAGCGACGGTTCATGGCACGTTCTGCCGTTACACGATAGGTCGTCGTGTCATGCTGTAGTGGTTTTAACAAGGCCAGCGTATCGGCATCATCACTGCGTAATTCAATACCGACCGCCCCTTGGCCACCCGCAGGCAATGAAACTTCTGGCACAAGATATTCAGCGATTCGAGATTCCATTTCTAAGCGCAGCAAACCCGCAGACGCAAGAATAATGGCATCGAATTCGCCACTGTCTAATTTTCCTAGACGTGTTTGTACATTGCCACGTAAAGAGCGAATGATTAAATCAGGGCGTAGATTCTGCAATTGGCATTGACGGCGAAGGCTAGAAGTACCCACGACAGCACCTTGGGGTAACTCGTTTAGACTGTTGAAGTTGTTAGATACAAACGCATCAGTAGGATTTTCACGCTCAAGAATAACGCCGAGCTCTAAGCCTTCTGGAAATTCCATCGGTACATCTTTCATTGAGTGCACGGCGATATCGGCATCACCCGCAAGCATGGCGACTTCTAATTCTTTAACGAATAACCCTTTACCACCGATTTTAGCAAGAGGGGTATCCAGAATAATGTCGCCTTTCGTTACGAAGGTCACAAGTTCAACGATTAAGTCGGGATTTAACGCTAACAGGCGTGACTTAACGTGCTCAGCCTGCCACATAGCAAGTGGACTTTTTCGAGTAGCGATTCTAAGAGTACGGGCTGACATAAGGTTTCCTTGGCGGATGAGCAAATAATGGCGTTATGATAACAGCAATCATAGGCCTATTAGAATGCTCTAGCTCAGTTGAAAGATATTATGGAGAGGGTTGTCAAAGCTTCATAAGGCTCGCATCAGCTTTCGAACAGCCGGAAGATGTCGACGGCTTACATTCATGCCTTCGTCCAAACCTTTCAAATAGAGCCTATGCACACTGCTTGCAACCGTCTCTAGGCGATCAATTTTGCCTTTGGCCACCAAGGCATTTCGATGTATGCGCACAAAATACTGCTCGAACTCATCTTCCAATACTTTTAACCGTTCATCGATAAGCACTTCACACGTGCGTGAATCCTCTATTTGATATTTAACCGTGATGTACTTTTGATCGGCCTGAAAGCTGACAATATCAGTGACCGGAATAAGCTGTAAACCTTGCTGAGTTCGTGCACTAATATGACTGCGAGCAGTGATACTGAAGTTATGGGTGTCTATTTCAGCACCGACTTGCTGCTCAATCCAGCGCTGAGCTTTTTGTAAGGCTTTGTTCAAATCATCCTTACGAATCGGCTTTAATAAATAATCGACCACATCAACTTTAAATGCATTAAACGCGTATTCATCGTATGCAGTGCAAAATATAACCGCGGGCTTTGGGCCTGAGTTCGGCAGTATTTTCATAAGCTGCTCGGCCACTTCCAGACCGGTTAAACCCGGCATTTCAATATCAAGCAAGACCAAGTCCGCTTTATGCTGGCGCAGCCAATCAAGCGCAGCATGGCCGTTTCCTGCTTCGGCAACCACTTGATAACTTTCATGTTCAGCGAGAAGTCGCGCTAAACGCTGACGCGCTAACGGTTCATCATCTACCAGCAATACTCGGAAACTCATTGGCCTTCCAGTTTTAATGTCTGCTTATTGATCATGGCTTTGCGATACTTTCATTATATTCTGGTAACTCGATAATCACACGGTACTGGTTAGCAGTTTTTTCTAAATTTAGTTGGGCTTCACCTGCAAAGATCGCATCTAACCGCATCGCAATATTGGGCAGTGATATTTGATGCCCTGTTTTCTCAACAGCACGTTCAGGCTTGTCATTTTCGATGCTTAGTAACCAGCGTCTTTTTTGATCGCTGCTTTTTTTATTGAGGCTCAGTTTAATGACCACCTCTCCACCATTAATCAAGGGTTGAATCCCATGATAAATGGCGTTTTCTAGCAGAGGCTGTAATAAGAGCTGAGGGACTTGAATCTTTGGTATGCGGTCAGGCAATAGCCACTTTAATCTAAGTCTATCTCCCAAGCGCTCTTGTTCAATATTCAAATAGCGGCGACCCAATTCAATTTCCGCGGCCAAATCAACTTGAGCATCCTGATCTTTTAATACCACCCGAAATAAAGACGATAAATCCACCAGCATATTTTCCGCTTTCTCAGAATCTATTGCGATTAATGACGCCACCGTATTTAGGCTATTGAAAAAGAAATGAGGCCGAATTCGAGCCTGCAATGCTTGTAAGCGAGAACTTAACTCAGCTTGGCTTTTTAATCGCCACTGACTTTGCACATAAAAATAACGCAGACCCATTGCGCCAAAGATGACGCTAATCAAAACATTACGAATGATCCACGACCAGTTGATGTCTTCGCCGAGACCTAAAAACGGGAAAATGGCTTCCACCGCAAGGCTGATAAATAAACACACTAAGACTAACAGCAGCATCGCCCAGCACACTGCCCAAGGCAGTGCTAATCGAGCCATGAACTTACGCGACTGGCATAATAAAGCAACGGAGAGAAGAGCAACCCACTGTACAAAATACGAGACGGTCGCGAAGCGTTCCCATTGAAATCCTGCCAAACCACTTTCGATCAAAATCAACGCGGTCACGAGCGCCTCTGACAATAAAATCAGGACAAATACCGCTCGTACGTTACACAGATCGGGCAAGAAAAAGGATTCGAGTTTTTTATGATGTATATCCATAAACTCAGTGTTCCGTTGTCGAGCCGATAATACAAGCAATAATTACCTCGCAGGCCGCATTACAGCGTACAAATGACTCATAACCGTCTGCTAACAGGCGACTACTAATTAGACTCTGGGAGGGCTATAATTCGCGCATTCAAATTTCTGTGCAATGACGACCTGCTTTCTTTGGTCTACTTTCTTTGCACTCGTTATTCATTCGAGGTTTTCATGTCTGATCAAACTAACTCTTCTTGGGGCGGCCGTTTTTCTGAGCCAACCGATGCTTTTGTTGCCCGCTATACTGCTTCAGTTGATTTTGATCAGCGATTGTATGCTCATGATATTCAAGGTTCTATTGCTCACGCTAAAATGCTAACGAAAGTAGACGTTCTTACTCAAGCTGAATGTGACGATATTTTACGGGGGCTAGAAGAAGTTCGTATTGAGATCGAACGCGGTGATTTCAACTGGTCGATTGAACTAGAAGACGTTCACATGAACATCGAAGCCGCGTTGACGGCTAAGATCGGTATCACCGGTAAGAAGCTGCACACTGGGCGCTCTCGTAACGATCAGGTTGCAACCGATATTCGTTTATACCTACGCGATGAAATCGACAATATTTGTGCGGGCTTAACCCGTCTACAAGAAGGTTTAATCGGTTTAGCCGCGGCACACTCTGATACGATTATGCCAGGCTTCACCCACCTGCAAACGGCTCAGCCAGTGACCTTTGGTCATCACATTTTGGCGTGGAACGAGATGCTAGAACGTGATTATGAACGTCTATTAGATGTGCGTAAGCGTTTGAACCATTTGCCATTAGGCGCCGCTGCATTAGCGGGTACCACTTACCCAATCGACCGTCACTATACTGCTGAATTATTGGGTTTCACTGCACCCACGGAAAACAGCCTAGATTCTGTTTCTGACCGTGATTTTGCCATTGAATTTACCGCAGCCGGTGCCATCATCATGATGCACATGTCGCGTTTCTCGGAAGAGTTGGTACTTTGGGCATCGGCTCAGTTCCAGTTTATTCATCTGCCAGATCGCTTCTGCACCGGTTCTTCTATTATGCCGCAGAAGAAAAATCCTGATGTGCCTGAGCTTGTTCGTGGTAAATCTGGCCGTGTTTATGGTCATTTGATGTCGCTACTTACATTGATGAAATCACAACCGTTGGCGTACAACAAGGATAACCAAGAAGACAAAGAACCCTTGTTCGATACCATCGATACGCTGCGCGATAGCATTCGTGCTTTCGGCGACATGGCCCCTCACCTTGTCCCCAATAAGCCTTCGATGTATGAAGCTGCGCGTCGTGGTTTCTCTACCGCAACGGATCTTGCCGATTACGTCGTAGTGAAAGGTATTCCTTTCCGTGATGCTCATGAGATCGTGGGTAAAGCCGTCGCTTATGGTATCGAAACCGGTAAAGACTTGAGTGAAATGAGCTTGGAAGAACTGCAAAAGTTCTCTGATCAAATTACCGCTGACGTATTTGATGTACTGACCCTTGAAGGTTCAGTGGCTGCTCGTGATCATATTGGTGGTACCGCACCGAAACAAGTCATCGCTGCGGCAAAACGTGCTAGTGAGCGTCTCGCTAAACGTTAATTTCCGGGCTCACCTTTGAGTCTGAGACCCATTATCGAAGTAGCGCAACCAAAGGCGTACTCCTTGTTAGTTAAAGGAGGCGCTTTTCATCTGTTGAGTATGATATTTTTATCTATACTCACACTATGTCAAAACCCCCCATTAAAGTCTCATCCTCATTGCAGACTCAAAGAATACACGTTCAGCTCACCCGCCTCATCAAATAAATCAGTAGCAACAGTTAAGAGTGTTAGATACGGATGTCCTCCGAAGCAGCCCTCTCAAGGCTATTTTTAACAATGCTAAACCTGTGCTTGGCAATTATATTTTGGCGAAAAGAAAGCTGTTACTTTAGGTATTTATTAGATGATCAAGAACCCGTGAATATTTACGGTAATGGTGAAGAGTTCAGTCTATGGTGATGAAAGTATCATTCAACACATTAAATTTAAACAAGGGATAGAAAAGGATTTAAACCACGCCTTAATGGCCCTATCGACTCCCCGCTAACTGCCGTATAATGGCAACAAATTCGGGAGACTGACATGCATTTTTTCTTATTACCTGTTTTAACAGGATTATTATTACTCGCGGGCTGTGGACAGAAAGGTGCTCTTTATATTCCTAAAGACGTTGCCAAACCCATCCCTAGCTCGATCATTAATGAATAGAATCATGCGCCCCCCAGTGAGCCTGCAACCTTTTAGATTAGAAATACAATGAACATATTCGATTATAATGATGGCGTTTTACACGCTGAAGCAGTCTCAGCTGTTGATATCGCAGCCCAATATGGCACTCCTTGTTATGTTTACTCGCGCAAAGCGTTTGAGCAACATTACTTAGCCTATGAAAACGCCCTTCAAGGTCGTGACCATCTGGTATGTTATGCGATGAAAGCGAATTCTAATTTAGCCGTACTCAACGTATTGGCAAAATTAGGCGCAGGCTTTGATATTGTATCCATTGGTGAGCTAGAGCGTGTGATCGCGGCTGGTGGTGATCCCAAGAAAGTCGTATTTTCGGGTGTTGGCAAAAAAGCTTACGAAATTCGTCGCGCATTAGAAGTCGGTGTTTATTGTTTCAATATCGAATCAGAAGCCGAGCTCGATCGTGTTAACGACGTTGCGATTGAGATGAACATGCAGGCGCCCATCTCAATTCGCGTAAACCCTGATGTTGATGCTCAAACACATCCATATATTTCTACAGGCTTAAAAGAAAACAAGTTTGGCGTTGATATTGATGATGCACCGCGGATTTATGCCAAAGCCAGTGCTATGTCGAATCTAGACGTACAAGGTATTGATTGCCACATTGGTAGCCAGCTCATCGAAACCGCCCCCTTTATGGATGCCTTAGATCGGGTTCTAGCCTTAGTCGATATTTTAGCCGAACAAGGTATCGCGATTCACCACCTCGATTTAGGCGGCGGTTTAGGCGTCACCTATGATGACGAAGTGCCACCTACACCGGGTGAATACATCGCTGAACTAACGGAACGTTTAGGTGATCGTCAGCTTAAACTGATCTTCGAACCCGGTCGCTCTATTGCCGCTAATGCGGGTATTTTCTTAACTCAGGTTGAGTTTTTGAAATCGAACGAAGAAAAGAATTTTGCCATTATTGATGGCGCGATGAACGATTTAATTCGTCCTGCTTTATACAGCGCATGGCAAGCTATTGTGCCTGTGGTTCAGCATGCTGAACGTAATCCGGCAGACACTAAGGCTTGGGATTTAGTGGGCCCTGTCTGTGAAACCGGTGATTTTTTAGGTAAAGATCGACAGCTGAATTTACAACCAAATGACCTGCTTGCGGTGAAGTCGTCAGGCGCTTATGGTTTTGTGATGGCGTCTAACTACAATAGCCGCCCCCGCCCTGCAGAGATAATGGTTGATGGTGATTCAAGTTATATTGTACGCGCCCGTGAAACTATTACTGATTTATACGCCGGTGAACAACTGCTACCGTCTGACTAAGATACTGGCGCATTAAAAGGTTAAATAGAATGTGGATTAAATTTAATAAGATGCACGGGCTAGGCAACGACTTTATGGTCGTTGACCTCGTGACTCAGCATGCGTACCTAACACCGATGCAGATTCGTCACTTAGCAGATCGTAATTTTGGCGTCGGTTTTGATCAGCTTTTATTAGTCGAAGTACCCACTAAGCATGATGTAGATTTTAAATACCGCATTTTCAATGCCGATGGTACTGAAGTTGAAAACTGCGGTAACGGTGCGCGTTGCTTTGCCCGCTTTGTGTACGAGCAAAAATTGATTGGCCGACGCAATATTCGTGTTGAAACCGCCAGTGGCAATATGGATTTAGAGCTCACCCCAGACAACAATGTCATCGTGAATATGGGCCCGCCTATCTTAACCCCAGAAACGGTGCCCTTCGTTCCAGAAAGCATCGATAAGACGCAAGCAGTTAGTTATAAAATTGAAGTACCAGGCCATGGCCGAATTGAATTAGGTGCTGTTTCAATGGGCAACCCTCATGCGGTTATTGTCGTTGATGATATCGATACTGCACCGATTAAAACTCTGGGACCCATGATTGAAGCTCATGCTAGCTTTCCTAAGAAAGTGAACGCCGGCTTTATGCAAATAATCAACCGCAACCATATCAAATTGCGTGTTTTTGAACGCGGTGCTGGCGAAACAAAAGCGTGTGGTACTGGCGCCTGTGGAGCTGTTGTATCCGGTATATTGCGTGGCTTATTAAACCATACTGTTCAGGTCGACCTACCGGGTGGTTCGTTAACCATCGAATGGGATGGTCAAGGTGATGTCATCATGACAGGACCCACCAGCAATGTGTTCGAAGGTCGAGTCAACGTCTGATGCCTCGTAATCGACAGACGAATACAATTTAAAGGAATAAATAATGAGCGATTCATTACGACTCACCGATGCAGACGTTGTGCAGTACTTACGAGATAATCCTGATTTCTTCATCGCCAAAGATGATGTATTGGCAAAGCTGCGAATCCCCCATAACTCGGGTCAAGCGACGAGCTTGATCGAGCGTCAGTTAGCCGTTTATCGTGAACGTAATGTGGAATTACGCCAACGCTTAACCGGCTTACTGGAAAACGCGCGCCGTAATGATAAATTATTTAGTAAAACTAAACGGTTAGTTTTAGCGCTCATTGATGCCAAAAACTGGATTGATGTCGAAGTAGCTTTAGACGATAGCTTGCGCCAAGACTTTAAGGTTGATCATTGGAGTTTATTGTATTTTACCGATGATCAGTTAGAGCACCCATTACGCAGCATTAGCAATAAAGAGAAGCAGCGTGAGATTCATCGTTTATTTAAAGGGCATCGCGCCTTCTGTGGACAGTTGACTGACGAGACGATGGATTTGTTATTGGATGAGCACCACAGTAGTGCTGAATCTATTGCGGCAGCTCAAATTCGTAATGGTCAGCAAACCGGTGTTCTTTGTGTTGCCAGTGATGATCCTAAATTCTATCGCAGTTCTATGGATACCTTGTTCTTAGATTATATCTCCGATGTTTTGGGTTTAATTCTTTCCGATTTACCACAGAATTAAGCAGTCTATCCACATGTCAATTAAACTGATCACCTTCGACCTCGATAATACCTTATGGCATACCGACCCGGTTATTATCCGTGCGGAGCAGATTCAATGGCAGTCAATTATCGCACGCTGTCCTGAAGCAGGGTCATTCTTTACCCCTGACAAGCTGAAACAGTTAAGGCGTGAAATCGCTCAGAAGCACCCCAAGCTACGCCATAAATTAAGTCAGTTCAGAATTGAATTTTTATTTCAGCTTTTCAGTCAGTGTGGCATTCATAAAACACAAGCCCATGTGTTTGCAGAACAAGTTTTTGCCGATTTTTTAACGGCTAGAAACCAAGTTACATTATTTCCGAGTGCATTGGCGGTACTAGAAGCATTACAAAAAAATTATCACGTTATTGCCCTCAGTAATGGCAATTCAGATTTGAAGACCATAGGGTTAGATCATTTATTTCAAGCTCATTACCATGCTGAAAATGTCGCTCGCCCAAAACCTTTTGATGATATGTTTTTAGCCGCATTGGAAGATGCTGGAGTTAAAGCCGAAGAAAGTTTTCATATTGGAGATCACCCTGAACAGGATGTAGAAGCCGCTCAAAAGATAGGATTTAAAACCATATGGGTCAATATTCTAGAACAAGAGTGGCCAACTTCGTTAAACAAGGCTGATCACGACATTACTCATCTAGATCAATTGCTCGATACGCTAACGCAGTATCATTAATCTAAAATTATAAACCTATCATCCTTGCGCATCCTGCGAATCGGTTTTTAAAAGTCGTCTAGTAACTGTATTAATGTATCGACAGACTGAGGAATCTCATCTGTATTTTTGTGACCCATTACCACGGTTTAGTTTTGAATAATCATTCAATATTCAAGTTAAGACACTGTCTATTGCAATGTCTTAATATGTCTAATGCAAAAGCGGATAACAGATGCTTAACCGCCCACGCTATTAGTACTCTCAAGCTCAATTAAATTGGGCGGCTGCCATAATTCGACTCAGGCTTTTTAGGCGGATCAGCGCGAAAGTTTGCTTCTACCGAAGTGATACCACCACCTTGGGCTAAAAACGCTTCAACTTCAGAAGCCACTTCGTTGCGTTGGCGCTCGCGCTCAGCAATGGTTGCGCTATTTGGCATGTCATCATTATGGCTATGATAGCCTTCAGTATGCACTTTTGGCTTTTCAGATTTAGCAGCAGTTGTTTCAGTTTTTTTTGTCTTTTGCTCAGACATAATGTCAGCTCCCTATAATTATTAATCAATGTCCGCTGTCACCTGACATCAGGTTGTCAATATTTATAGTTCAGATTGAGAATATTGCCAGCTAAAATGGCAATACTTTACAATTTAATTATCTTCAAACTAACCATTCTCTGGCATTAATGGCTGATATTTGTCGATGGTTTGTAGACGCTCTTCCTCATAGTAATCAATATTCTCGCCTTGATCATCTCATCGATATAAAGCGTCTATATAGAAATTTTTAAGCGATCTTTGGCAGAAACTTCAGCCATGAAAAGAGCTTAAAAATTAAATCATGAACTGAAAAAAAACATTTATTACAGATATAAAAAAACCGCAATCATTACTGATTGCGGTTTTTTTGTCGTACGAGATTATAGCTCGTTAAACTTACAAATTAGTCATCTTACTTATTTGTAAACTCAGGGTATGCTTCCATACCACATTCAGCTAAATCAACACCTTCGTACTCTTCTTCTTCCGTAACACGAATACCCATCACCGCTTTGATGACTAACCAAGTTATGAATGAAGCACCGAATACCCAAACAAAGATTGTTAAAGCACCGACTAACTGACCACCGAATGTTGCGCCAGTATTGGTGAATGGAACAACCAATAGACCGAACAAACCAACAACACCGTGAACTGAGATAGCGCCAACTGGATCATCAAGTTTTAGCTTATCTAAAGTAAGGATAGCGGCTACAACAATCAAACCACCAATCAAACCGATAATAGTTGCTTCAAGAGGCGTTGGTGTAGAAGGTTCAGCAGTAATAGCTACTAGACCGGCTAATGCACCGTTAAGCGCCATAGTTAAATCCGCTTTCTTGAACAAGATACGAGCAAGGACTAGAGCACCGATCAAACCACCGGCAGCGGCTGCGTTAGTATTCATAAATACAACAGCAACTGAGTGAGCGCTAGAGATATCGCCAAGTTTAAGAACAGAACCACCGTTGAAACCGAACCAACCCATCCAAAGGATGAATGTACCTAGTGTTGCCATTGGCAAGTTAGCACCAGGAATTGCATTGATTTCGCCGTTTTTACCGTACTTACCTTTACGAGCACCTAATAAGATAACACCTGCAAGCGCTGCAGTTGCACCAGCCAAGTGAACAATACCAGAGCCAGCAAAATCAGAGAAACCGAAGTCATCACCTAAAGAATAAAGACCGAATACAGACTGACCACCCCAAGTCCAAGCACCTTCCATTGGGTAAATGAAGCCCGTCATCACAACCGCGAATACTAGGAAAGCCCAAAGCTTCATACGCTCAGCAACCGCACCTGAAACAATCGACATAGCCGTGGCTACGAATACAACCTGGAAGAAGAAGTCAGAAGCGCCAGAGTAGATTGAACCACCGTTGAAGCCATCTTCACGAGCCGCGTACTCAGCTAGTACTGCTGCTGAATCGACTTCAGTGATACCTGAAAGGAAAAGACCGCCGTCATACATAATTGCATAACCGCACACTAAATACATCGTACAAGAGATCGCGAACAAGGCGACGTTTTTGGTAAGGATTTCCGTGGTATTTTTAGAACGAACAAGGCCCGCTTCTAACATGGCGAAACCTGCCGCCATCCACATAACTAACGCACCGCACACCAAGAAATAAAAGGTGTCCATTGCATACTGCAACTCAAAAATTTGGTTTTCCATGGAAAGCCCTCCGCATTAGGCTTAACAATGAATCAGAAGATCTGATTCAAAATGTATTTGTCGTCTTTTTATAAAAAAAAGATTAAATCGCGTCTGCACCAGTTTCACCGGTACGAATTCGAATAATTTGCTCTAGGCTCGTTACGAAGATTTTGCCATCGCCGATCTTGCCTGTATTTGCTGCTTTAGTTACCGCTTCGATAACTTGTTCTGTTTGCTCATCGCTAACAGCCACTTCGATTTTTACTTTAGGTAAAAAATCAACAACGTATTCAGCACCACGATATAATTCAGTGTGCCCTTTCTGACGACCAAAGCCTTTAACTTCAGTCACAGTGATGCCTTGAACGCCAATTTCAGACAATGCTTCACGCACGTCATCTAATTTGAAAGGCTTAACAACAGCAG